>JBBSEU010000080.1:0-20667 GCA_038239365.1 Aggregatilineales bacterium | reverse complement strand
TGCCCTGGCTGCCCACGCTGCGTGAACAAGGCCGCATCATCGAAACGCGATTTTTGTATACGCCGATTGATTTGGGACAGGCACTAACGCCCATCGCAGAAATGACGCTGGGCTGGCGTATGGATGATCGACTTGCATTGATCGTGTGGCCGCTTGCGTTTGCGGCAACAGGCATCAGTTTGATCGTTAGTCGGCGATGGTTGAAGACGCGATACGGCTTGTTACTACTTACTATGATTTTTGCCGCGCCATTAATCAATATTGTTGCCTCCATCGTTTGGAAACCCGTGTATTTGCCGCGCGCTTTTTTGCCAGGTGGTATTGGCCTTGCCATACTATGGACGTATGCCATGTTTCACCTGTCGCGGCCTAACCGAACTACTCTGCGTATGGTTTTGCTTCCCGCTGTATTAATCGGAGTAGCCGCGCATTTTGCCCCGGTACACGGACGTGCCAATGTACGTCAGGCATTGCAAGTCGTTCAGGATCAATGGCAGCCCGGCGATGTCATTTTCTATCCAGGGATTACCGAAACGATCCTGAGCAATTACTATCTACCAGATAAACCTTACCGATTGGCACTTGGAGCCGTTGACTTGAATCAGCCGCCACCAGCCCAGGCAAAAGCTGACTATGGATTTATCGAAGGCGATTTCAGTTTGCCGGGGTATCGGCGTGCGTGGCTAATTGCGGGCCGCAGCTATGGGACTTCGCAGGAGGTATTAACGTTCATCAACAACGTTACTCGTGGCGCTTCACCTTTACGAATGCTGCCCGAAACAGATTATGTGCCGATTGAAATATGGCTCATCGATCTGGAACGGGCACGTAACGACAGCACACCCTAGAGCAAGCACCTGACATGAAATTTTTCCGCCCCGCTTCACTCGTCCTCATGCTTTGCCTGATCTATTTGGGGGTGATCGCTTTTAAGTACCGCGATGTGCTGGAATTCGTGCGGATCGGTTCGCGTTTTGATAGTACACTCTACAACCGCGATGCCGAAGGCTATGATGGTCAGTTCGCCTATTATATCGCCCGCGATCCGCTGAACGCGCCGCGCTATTTAGACGTGCCCGCCTACCGCTATCAACGTATTTTATATCCGGCTTTAGCGCGGCTCGTCTCATTCGGTCAGGTGGCGTTGCTGCCTTACGCGATGCTCTTGATCAATCTGATCGCACTGGTAGCAGGTACGGTACTTCTTGAACAATTACTCATCGCGGAGCGTGCTAGCCGTTGGTACGCGCTGAGTTACGGATTATTTGCGGGTGTGTTTGTAGCCGTGCGTGCCAGCACCAACGAACCATTGGCTTACGCGCTGGTCATTGCGGCTATTTTCGCCGGACAGCGTGGGCGCGTGCTGCCAATGGCCGTGCTGTTCGGACTTGCGGCACTTGCCAAAGAGACGACACTGTTTTGTGCGGCAGGCTATGCGGTCTACTATCTGACACAAGGGCGGTGGCGAGATATGCTGCTTTTGACCCTGTTAAGTATAATGCCGTTCGCTTTGTGGCAAGTGTATCTGCACAGTTGGCTGGGTGCGTGGGGAGTCGGATCGGGCGGCGCGAATGCAACCCCTTTTGAAATCATCCCATTTAATGGTATCTGGCGACTGACCGAAAATGGATTAGGCGTGTTCATCGTTTTTGGGATCATCGTGATTCCGGCGGTGCTGATCCCAACGCTATGGGCATTGTGGCGCACAGGCCGCGATGTGTTGGCGCGGCGTTGGCATCCCTATGTCTTCGTGCTGTTGGCGAATGCCGTGATTATGCCGTTTGTGCCCTTCTCGACGTATCGGGAACCGTTTGGCATCTTTCGCTTCATGCCCGGACTGGTGATCGGTGTGCTGCTCTATGCTGCCCTGCGTCGTGTGCGCCGTGTGTTAAACTACAGCACACTATGGATCGTGTTCGGGGCGCGTGCGCTCGGTTAGCGTTGGTCACTATGGACATTTTATGAAGCAAACACCAAAACGGCTCGGCCTCATCCTGCTATGCCTTATCATCGGCGGCTACTTGCGTGTGTGGCGTATTGGCTCTCAAAGTTTGTGGTTTGACGAAGTCTTTTCGCGTAATGTCGCGGTAGGCAGCGATATTTTGTCAATCGTGAGAGATGGCGTGGCAGGTGATGTTCACCCGCCGCTGTATTTTGCATCGCTCAATCTTTGGGTAGCCCTTACGGGTGATAGTGATGTTGCACTACGGATGTTCGGTGCATTAACGGCGCTGCTGGCACTTCCAGCATTTTACCATCTGGCAAAGCTCATGTTTGGAGAGCGTGCCGGGTTGATCGCTCTGGCGCTGGCTGCCATATCGCCACTTCAAGTGTACTATGCACAAGAAGCGCGCCAATATGCGCTGAGCATCACACTGGCGGCCTGGGCAGCAGTCGGACTCATCCGGCTAATACACGGCAAACGCTACGGCTGGCCGCTGTATGTGCTGGCCGGGGTGGGCGCGCTGTACACCCACTACTTCATGGGTATTTTATTGGCGGTTATTCACTTCTGGCTGCTCACACAGCGTCCGGCGCGGGGGCAGTGGCGAGCCTGGCTCACAGCCGATATCGCCATTGCGCTGCTTTTTATTCCTCAACTCGTCTTGTTTTTGCGACAGACGCAGGCTGTCCTGAGTGATTTTTGGATTCTTCCGCACAACGCTGGTGCGCTCATCACGACGCCTTTTTTCTTACTGTTTGGCCTGACACTGCCACTGGGTATCAGAGAAATTACCGAAGTTTTGGTGATGCTGCTTTTAGCAGTGATTACGGTTGACATCATACGTTTTGCGCCGCGCCAAGCACGCGCGTACTGGCTGTTGTGCATGATTTCGGTTTTTGGTACGTTGGTCGTGACGCTCATTTACTCAGCCATACGCAGCCCAATCTACCTGGAACGATCCTTCGTCCTGTTGACACCGTTTCTGCTGGCCGCCATTGCAGGCGGGGCAGCTTATACACGACGCCCCTCACCGGCCCGATTGCTGTTGGGGTTAATTGGGCTGCTGATGATCTTTGGCACGGTTTATCATGCCTTAACCATTGATGCCAACAAGCCACCCTATCGCCAGATCGCCGCTGACCTGATGGCAAATCCCGACGCGCTCACAACACCCGTGCTGCACCTGTATGATGCAACGTATTTGCCACTTCAGTATTACGCGCCGGCACTGAATCAACAATTAGGCGATCTGGTTGAACGAAGCTGGTTATTTCCAAAAACGTGGCAAATCTTTGGGGTAAAGCGGCAGAGTCAAGAAGAACTAAATGCCTGGTTACTCAACTTCCGGGGACGGCTGCGGGTGGTGGTCTTTGCCGCTGTCGAGATGCCAGGACAATTGATCCTTGACCAACTACTTCAAAGAGCCTGTTCTGTTCAAAAGAAGGCTTATCAGCCGAATGTTGATATCTACGATTTATATATCGGGCCATGTCTGACGCGGCTTTATGTCCCTTGAAAAGCCAGCATCTTGCCCACCGTGCGAATCATGATCAACAGATCGAGCGCCAATGATTGATGACGGATATAGTACAAATCATATTGCAGCTTGATCAACGAATCTTCCACGCTGTTTCCGTAGCGATAGCGTACCTGTGCCCACCCCGTCAATCCCGGTTTGACCGCTAAGCGCGTCCGATAAAACGGGATTTGCTGTGTCAACTGATCGACAAATACATCGCGTTCGGGACGCGGCCCAACCATACTCATTTCCCCTGACAGGACGTTCCACAACTGTGGCACTTCATCCAGCCGTGATTTCCGTAATAGTCTTCCGATACGGGTAATACGCGGATCCTTTCCAGAAGCCCACACGGGGCCGCTGGCGCGTTCAGCATCCGGGATCATCGAGCGCAGTTTGATCACTTTGAACGGTCTGCCACCGCGCCCGACTCGTTCCTGACGATAGAAGATCGGCCCCGGCGAGTCGAGCCGCATCAGCAATGCAATGAGCGGCAGTATCAATGCAAAGGCAAGCAACCCAATCAGGGCAATCGTAATATCCAGTAAACGTTTGACTGAAAGGTACGAGCGCAGCGTTAGTGATTGACCTTCAAGGGGCAGCACGACAGCCCAGTGCTGTCGCCCGACGTGTTCAATTGGCACGCGCCCGGTAATTTGCTCATACAGGATCGGCATCGGAATCATGGCGACCCCTTGTTCGTAGCAGGTCATCAACCCTTCAAAAATATCGCCGGGTAATTCGCCGCTGTACGTCAAAATTAGTTCCGCGACACTGTGATCACGCATCAGCGCAGGCAAATCACGGCCAGTGCCCAACACTTTTTTCGCGGCGACTTCGGTCACAGTATCGTTAGCTTCCCCAATGAGGCCAACGATTTCGTATTCATCCGGGGTTTCGCGCTCAATCGTCGTGATGATCGTCTCCGCGCCCCATCCCGTGCCGATCACCAACGCGCGCCGCCGAAGTCTGCGCCAACCCATCAGGTAGGGACGCCACGCCCGCCAAATAATGATCAGCACCGATGAAATAATCGCATGATACAAAATGAATAGTCGCGGCAGCGCATCGCGTAATGAAAAGAAGTAGATGACCAGATAAATGATCAAAAGTTGCGCGGTGATGCGCCCCAACCGATTGAGCGTCGTGTTGAGCCTTGAAGCCGCGCGCAGATCGTAAAAGTCGTTGACACGCGCCAGAATGATCCACAAGACAACCAGCAGTATGAACCAACCCGTCTGTGCGGCCACGAACTCCCCATCAAATGGGATGCGCCCGACACGCGCCCATATCCGCAGTGAGATCAGCACCGATACAATGATCGCCAGCACATCGCCTGCCATGAGCAGCAAACGCCGTTCGGAAATTTGAAGTTGAAACCGGGGACGCTGCGGTGAATTGGTCATGGCACTTCGTAGATGGTGTAATCGCCCTGTGTGTAAATCGGTTTTAATCCGGCAGACCAGCGCGCGACATTTTCCGGCGAATGACCCTTCGCCTCGTTCGGGCCATAGAAAATGTAGCGGATCGGGTCTTGAGGCGGATTTTGAAGTTCAGCCAGGGAGCGCGCACCACCGAAAAACTCATTGGATAATGCGCGTTTTTCATCAAAACGAATCGTCTCCGGGCCATGACCGACATAGGCGCGCAAATTGGTGCGGGCAGGCAGATAGTTACCCGTTGGCGCGCTGCTCAACACGACGGAGTCGCGTGTTGCATAGCCGTTCAACCAATCCAGGGCAGCGATCTCACCGTCGGTATGAAACAATGGCGGAGCGAGGCGTGTGGCCGCCAGAAGTCCGATCAATAACAGCAGAATCGTCGTCGGGAACGTCAGAATTGAGAGGATGATGATTCCACGTCGCCAAACCAAACGTGTCGCCCGGCGGTGAGTGCGGAAACGGGGCACGATGACATAGCGCAGCCCGACAACGGCCAAAATGCACAAGGGGACAAATACCCCTTCAAGCAGGCGACGCTGTACCGTTACGGGCAAATAGGCCAGCAGAGGCGCGGCGATCATCCAGACGGGCAGCAGCAAAAAGGCTGGATGCTGTTTGCCGCGTCGCCATGCCCAGGCTATGCCGGGGATCGCTAGAACTGCTAATACCCCAAAGCCAAGTAGGTAATGTGACGGGTGTGGTGATGGCAGTTTGTTCTGGCCTGACCACGCGCCCATGATCGGATTGGTGGAAAAAACGACGGCATTGTAGATCAGCAGCGGTGCGGGAATGAGCGTGGCCGCGATACCGCGAATGAACAGCGGCATCGGAAAGTATCGTTGACGGATGAACACGACGATTCCCCACAAGCCGAGGATCGCGTACAACACCGCCACGTAAAACGGTACACACAACCCCATGACCAGCCAACAGAGTCCGGCAAGCGCAATATTGACCCTATCTCCTAGCCCGTTTTTTGCTTGTGATGTAGCCGTTAAGCTGCTGCGAAAAAAGAAGATCAACCCGCCTAACAAGGCTGCGCGTGCCAATGACAGATGCGGCAAACCATATAACAAATAAAAGGTGTAGCCTTCTGGCAGATAAAAATCGACGGGCGCAGAGCCGAGCCAATTGTCCTGACTCAGTAGAAGCAACAACCAGCCTAAGCCCCCACCTAAGCAAATCAACGTGATCGTTACCCAGCGCATCGAACCACGTGGCAGGAACAGCGCCACAAAGCGGTAGGTGACCAGAATCGCCAACATGCCGAATACGATTCGCGCGACGTGGAACACGATCAACATGGCCGTTACCAGCGCCGGGCTATCAGGGCGCGCGAAGACCGATGCAATCTTGCCAAGCACTATATAAGGCGTGAACAAAAATGCGCCCTCGTGTCGTTCAGACGTATAAACGATGTGAAACAGCCAATCGCCCTGCGCGCCTTCGCGCATCTTGGCAAGATAACTGTTGCCATCATCTGCACCGAACATGAAGCCGCCAAACTGCCAACCCTCACGCTGAGAGGCCAACCCCACGAGATACGGGATCGTCGTGAGCAGCATCACCGCTGCCGCAAAGATCAGAACGTTACGCCATTCGCGGCGCGTGACGCTATGAAACACGCCGACTCCCGATCCAGATCAGGCTGCCGCTTACGATGAGTGATAATCCCGTGATACCCAGTCCGATAATCTGGCTGGCTAAAGCATCATCATAAACGCCTGGGGTGCGCGTCTGATACTGTTGATTCCGGTAAATGTAGACTCCATCAGTCTGCTTCAGGATTTGCAAATCCGGGTCGTCGATTGGGAAGGCAGACACCACATGCGAAACACCCCATTGCCCCAACAGTGACGCATCAATTCGGGCATCACGATTAACGACTGCCGGATCACCTTCGAGTGCAGGCAAAGTCACGCTGTAACCCTGCGCGTGAACGCCTGTTGCAGCCTCTACCACCTTCACATAATCCGCGAACTGAAATGGATCGACGCCGCCAAATAAGGGGATATTCCAATAAGCTGCGACTTGTTGCGGCAGGCTGTAACTGGGTGAATAGACGCGCGACACGCCATCGGTGATCAGTGTTTCGGCCAAAGGGCGGTAACGATCCAACCAATCGGCACGGTCACGGCCTTCGATCAGTGTCACATTAATAGCTAACAGATCGATCAAAATGAGGATTGTCCAGGCCGCCGTACTGCTGCGCCGATTGAGGAGCAGGATCGTTACTCCGGTGAAAAGTACCGCCAACACTGTCGCCGCTGTGCGGACAGGCCAAGCGATGAAAGCAGCGGCGATCACCAACCCGATCAATACGGCGCTGATAATCGGCAACCAGCGGCGCAGAACCGCGCGTCGTGCCGGATCAGTCAGGATCATCAAGCCGCGCCCGGCCAAAATGAGCAGCGCAAACAGAACCACATACCACGCCCGCGCCGGGACTCGCAGCAAAAGCAGGAGTGGTATAACCCGTACCAGTAACGGCCACACAAAGCTGTTTGTGCCAAGTGCGTATAGCGCGCCAATCAGCGCAGTCGCCGCCCAGAATTGCGGGATAGGCTTCAGCTTGTGATTGAACAGGCCGATAACAGCCAATAGGAGAATACCCAGCCCAACGTAGACAATTGTTTCGTGCGCGCCGCCCTGATCGGCCACAAACAATCGGATCAAACCGGGCGCTTGTAGAGAGAACGCGCCTGCGTCTGCAACCGTTAAGCCCGCTCTGGATAACTTTGGAAGCAGTGCCAGAAGGGGCAGCCATTGTGTCGCCGTTAGCCCAACAGTCATCAGCCCTGCCAGCCCGTACAGGAGCGCCGATTTGAGATGCCGATCCCAACGGTACAGTGCATAAAAAGCCGCTGTCGCAAAGATAAAAACACTCAGTCGAATATCAGCCAGAAAACACAGCGCGGTGGTCAGGCTTAACAGCGCGGCGGATTTGAAGGTGGCGGAAACGGCTAATCGCGCCGTGCCAAGCATGACCAACGGAAACCAGGCTACTGCGTACACGACATCCAAATGTCCCGCGCCCGCTGCTGCGATCAGGCGTGGTGTGAAGGCATAAGCCGCGCCGAGCAGTGACGCCACACTCACTGATAGTCCAATTTGTCTGGCAAACGCGCGCATCCCAACACCTGCCAGTGTTAGATGCAGCCACAGTAAAACATTCAGATGCAGGGTGGGCGGCAGCAGCACAGCCAACCACTGTGGTGGATACCAGACCTTATTGAGTGGATTCGCAGCGAAGGGTTCACCATTCATAAGCAGTGGACGCCACAACGGAAACTGTCCGGCGCGGATCGACTGCTGCAAAAACAGGGCATTCGGCCAATGGCTGGTTGCTGAGTCGGAATACGCCGCCCCGCGTGGGAAAGATAGCGCCTCAGCATTGATGCCCACACTCAACATAAACAACCCAATTCCGATGGCAAGTGTCACTCCGTAGCCAAGCGGGTGAGCAAAAAACTCAGGAACGCGCGGCATAAATGGTCACACTACCAAACGTTTTAAGCGGCGTGCCTAACGGTTTAATGCACGCCGATTGACTGAGCAAATCAAGATCGCGGAAGGTTGTACCACTCACAGTGGGAAATGTCCCAATCACCACAAACTGTACGTGGTACTTGCTAAGCAGTTCGCCACAAGTGCCACGATACCAATCCTGCACTTCGATCAATTTTTGAGCAGCATCAACCGTTTCATAGGGGTGTCCATACACGACGCGCGCTGGAGTGTAAGCCGGAATCCACAGACTGATATTGGGCGGCGCAAGCACCACACTATCCGAGGTTGTATTGTCATGCAGCCAGACAATTGCCTGACTGTAATCAGCAGAGACGAGTTGATTGTTTTGCAGTCCGGCGGCTGGGTTCGCAATGCCGACTAAGGGGACGAGCAGTGCAAAAACATTGCTCGGCACGATAAATACAAATAATGCCACCAGGAACGCATCGCGCCATTTGGGGCTGATCCGGTAGAACCAGTAATCCTCCAGGCTGCGTACCGCGAAATAAACCAGCGGAATGACCATGCCAATCACCAGGCGACGCTGCAAATTGAAAGGCGCATACAAGAGCAGCGCGTTTGTTACCAACCAGACCAGCATCAACTGATCGCCATCACGTTCAAAGTGACGAACGGCGCGAATGAGGCCGGGGATCGCAACCAGCAGCAGTAATCCGAACCCAAACACGTAATTGAGTGCCGAACCCGACGGCGTGATGTTTTGCGCGTTCCACGCCTTGAACAAGGGGTCAGTATTGATGACGGCTAGATCATAAAGAAGGACAGGCAGCGCGGGTAAGATGACCAGACCTACCCACTGTATTTCGTAAGTCGGTGGTAGTTTGCGTTGCCGAAGCGTTTGGATGAGCAGGTAAGCCGTTAAGGTAACGGCAATGGGCAGCCACGCTTGTGGTTGAGCAAAGGCTAACACCACGCTAATCACGGCGACAGTGGGTCCGCCATTCGTAAAAGTTGGTGTATCGCTGTAGCCAGGCCGAAAGACAACGATGAACATAGAGGCCAGCAGCGCAACTAGCGCAATCGAGAATGGAAAATGGGGGTTCGTAAAAGCGGAGTAGAATGGAATCGACTCTGGGACATACAAATCAGAAGGGTGAAGCGATGGCGCAAATAGTGCGACCAACCAACCCAACCCGGAGCCGACAGCGATCAACCCAAAAAATAAGCGCCGTGCCCGCAAGCGCCGCCAGATCGTTGCGCCCAGGTGGTAGAGCGTGATATACATCGCAAAGCCAGTTGCCACACGCGCCAAATGATAGGTTAGTGACGCGGAAAACCCGATCAGGTGTGAGATATGCCCCAGAACGATGTAAAACATATTCAAGGCTGCGCCTTCGCTCGGCTCCGGCGTGTGTGCCAGCGTGAACAACCACTGGCCGCGCGCGCCTTCACCAATTTTTGCCAGATACGTTGCGCCGTCCTGTGGGTTAGCTAACATCCCCATGAACTGCCAGTCATTATTGGGTGTATCGCTGGCGAATGCCCAGGCATAGGGCAGCAGCGTAATCGCAACCAGTAAGCCGCTAAAAATGATCACCCAACGCCATTCGGACGATGAAACATCGGTAATGCGCTGCATTAAAGCTCCTGGTAAACCTCATGGATCGTTAGAACCCGGCGCGTGTAGTATAATGCGATTTGGGGCAATGTGCGCCCATCTATTAATGTTTACCCAATTGTTGTTAAAGGATCACCATTGGCCGCTCAGGCGACTTTACTATACCGCTTGCAAACAATTGATCTGGCAATTGCCAAAAACACCGCCCGTCTTAAGGAAATTGAAGCGACACTTGGTCAGGATACGCGGGTTGCGGCAGCGCGCGTTGCACAAACAACTGCTGAAAGCACGCTGCACACCTGGCAAACGCGCGCCCGTGATCTCGAGTTGGAGATCAAGAGTCTTGCTGACAAGATCAAAACCACCGAAAATCGCTTGTATGGCGGTGCGGTGACAAACCCCAAAGAACTGGGCGATATGCAAAACGAGATCACTTCCTTGCAAAAGCGTCAGGCCAAACTGGAAGATGATAATATCGAGTCGATGTTGTATATTGAGCAGGAACAGGCGAATGTAAAAGCCGCGCAGCAGGTCACAGACGCGGCGCTTGCCACCTTCGCCACTTCGCAGTCGTCGCTCATTTCGGAAAAGTATCGGCTTGAGGTTGAATTAGCCACCTATCTTGAACGACGTAAGCCAGCCTTAATCGAGATTGAACCAGCCAGTCTGGCGCGTTACGAGGCGCTGCGTCCTAAAAAGCGCGGAATAGCCGTTGCCGCACTGCATGACGGAAGTTGTACGGTGTGTGGGGTTGAACAAACGTCGATGATCGCCCAGCTAGTGAGAGCCGGTCATCAACTGGTCTTATGTGGAAGCTGTGGGCGTATTCTGGCCGTGCCGTAGCATGTCATAAGGGAGTCGGGTTATGCGTTTCGATCTGGCCTCGTTTCTAATCGGGTTCGTCATCGCAGCGGTGGTTGCGCTCCTGATGTATCGTTTCCGGGCGGTACTGGCACGTTTGCGCGGCTCGGCGCAGGCACGCGCCGGATCGACACGGCAATTTTTGAGTAACAGTTCGGATAAACGCTACTCTGAGGAATTCACCCGTTTCGCCAATCGCTATCATCTGGCGGGCGATAAGGTGCCGCTCTCTGAAGTCTACGTGGAGCCGCGCTTCATCCCGGCCATTGAACCCGTTGAACTGGATGAAACGACAAAGATCGGGAGCATCTTTCATGTGATCCCGCAGGTACGCGATCTGCCTGCCGTGTACAGCCCGTATAACATCAACACACTCACCATCAGCGATTTGCGTTTGGGCGAACGGCGGCTGGTCTTCCTGGGTTTGCCGGGTGCGGGCAAAAGTACGGCGCTGGCGATCATGGCGCTGTATGCCAATTCGCAAGTGGATTTGCGAACGCTTGACTCGTTGGCTGAACAGGTGCAACTCGACGAAGATAAAGACCTGAATGAGACCGAACGCGCCGAACGTGCCCGTCAGCGCAAAGATCAGCAAGACCGCGCCCTGGCACAGCTTCGCGTAACACAAGACCGCGAAGCAGATGCCAAAGCGCAGAAAAAGATCATAGAACGCGATCCGGTTGATTTCAAAACGTTGATGCCGATCCTTGTCCATTTGCGCGATATTGACTTGACGCCGGAAGCCTACGGCGGCAAATCGGATGCAGCAGGCAAAGCGCCGCTCAAAACGCTCGATCCAGCAGAGCCGCTCGTCAAAGCGATCACGCGCCGCTTTAGCGTAGTGGCGGCCAACACGATCCCGCGTCTGGTTTATAGCCGCCTGGCAGCGGGGCGCTGTCTGGTCATGCTCGATGGTTTTGACGAGATCGGTTCAGCCTATTGGCCGGAAAAACTGGCATGGCTCGATCAATTTCTGGCGATGTATCCTGAAAACTTCGTGATCATCACCGGGCCAATCAAAGGCTATGATCCCCTGGTCAATGCCGGGTTCACGCCGCTGTTTGTGCGCCCCTGGGCTGATCAGGATTTCGAGGCATTGGTTGAACGTTGGGCGGCGGCCTGGCCGCGAATGGGCGGCACGCAGCGTAATCGCGTGCCGGCCCCCGATGAAAAAATCGTCAAGCGGGTGATGACCAACAATCGAGGCCGCACGCCGCTGGATGTGACGCTCAAGGCGTGGGCGGCCTTCGCAGGCGATGAGCAGCAGATCGGGCGGCTCGGCGCTTATGATTATTACGTGCGTTCGCAACTTGACGATTTTGATCGGCAGCGTTCGGCACTTGATCTGATCGCCGCCGAAACGCTCGATCAGGGACTCGCACCGATCCGCAAAGATCGAATTATTGACCTGATCACACCCCTATTGACTGGAGAAAACGGCAAGCCGCTGGTCAATATCGGTGAGTTTGTTGATAAATTAGTCGGCAAAAATGGGCTGTTTTTGGAGTCGTCAGGTAGTACGTACCTGTTCCGGCATCCATTGATCGCGGGCTATCTGGGCGCAGAGGCCATGACCAATGCGCCATCCACGCGCATTGAGGAGATCGCCCAGAAGCCAATCTGGGAATTGGCGTTACCCTTCATGGCCGGCATGATCCCGATGGACGCGGCGGTGACGGAGCGACTGGGTACACCACCTGATCTATTGTTCAACAACTGGTTCGAGATCGCACATTGGCTGCCCGAAGCGCCAGCAGATGCGACTTGGCGTAATGGAATAATCAATCGACTGCAAACGCTGTTGCTGTCCCCAAGCCAATACCCGGCAATACGGGAACGGGCTTTGGCCGCACTGATCACATCGCGCCATCCGAATATCATCTTTGTGATGCGTCAGGCACTCGAATCGCCTGATCCGATGGTACGACGGCTGGGTTGTGTGGGACTGGGCGCGTTAGGTGATGCCGAGGCGATCAAAGACCTGACCGGGATGCTCAACGATAAAGACCCGGATGTTCAATTGGCGGCGGGGTTGGCACTCGGATCACTCAACAATGAACGCGCAATGGATATGATGATGGACGGCTTCCTGAACGGTGAGGAAGGGCTGCGGCGCGCGATTGCCGAGTCGTTTGCAGCGATCCCGAATGGCGGCCATGAGTTGCTCAGTGAGGGCATTCATTCGCAAGATATGTACTTGCGACGTGCCAGCGTGTTCGGCTTGAGTCGCATCAAAGCGCCCTGGGCATTGGCGCTGCTGTACCGTGCCATGTTGGAAGACAGCGAATGGTATGTGCGTTCGGCGGCAGACATGGCTTTCCGTCAGGCCGAAAAACCGGAAGGCGTTGGTCCGGTCAGCCATCCCGACGCCGAATCGCTGCCCTGGTTGATCGCATGGGCGGCCACCAAAGGCGAAGGCGTTCCGGCTGGCCCCAACGCGCGACAGGTCCTGATTCATGCGTTACAGGAGGGCGATCCACTGCATCGTGCCGCCGCTGCGCTCACGATTGCCTATCTGGGTCATGTCGGCGGGTTAAAACCACTCTACAATGCCCTGCGTGATAAAGATGAGAATGTACGTGGTACGGTTTACGAGGCGCTTGGCACGCTGCAAATGCGGTTGGGAAAGCCATTGCCAGCGGTTCAATAAATTAACTGTGTTGCATTAATTTCTACCAAACGTTGTTCGGGAGTAGCGATCATCCAAAATATGCCTTCAAAAACTTGATCTTTTCAACATCCTGAACATTGCCGCCACCCTCATGCTTATTATATGGGTACACGCGCATCTCTTTCTGTCCTGCCCAATGATTGTAGGCCGCAAACACAGTAGAGGGCGGGCACACGTCGTCCATCAATCCGGCGCTGAACAAGGCAGGCTGTTTGGCACGTGCGGCAAAGTTTACGCCGTCAAAATAATCGAGCGTATTGAATACCATTTCATTTCTATCGCGGTGCGTTTTACAAAAGATTACCAACTCTTGATAAGGATGCGCGTCGGTAATTTCGACAGCCCGCCGAAAATGACACAAGAACGGAACATCAACCAGACTTGAGGCAATCCCATCGCTGAGCGCACTCACCGCGATAGCCATTCCGCCAGCCTGACTGCCCCCAGCCACAGCAATCCGGTTCAGATCGATCTCAGAATAGGTGCGGATCGCATCCACGAAACGCACCGCATCGGTAAACAACCGTCGATAGTAATACGTTTGCCGATCTAAAATTCCGCTTGTCATCCAACCGCGCACTGCCGGATGGGTGCTTTCCAGGTCTGGATCGGGCGTTGCGCCAGGCAGACATTCTCCGCCTTGGCCGCGATTATCCATCGTGAAGTGGGCGTACCCGGCAGCAGGCCATTGCAAAAACCCGGGAACCATATCGCGTCCGCAACTGTAGCCATGAAACTGAACGATACACGGCACTTTTTTGGGACGCTCATGGGGGATCGTCAACCAACCTTTGATCGACTGGCCTGCATAACCATTGAAGGTGACATCATACGCATCGAATAACGTCCAGCCGAAATCAACGGGCGTAAGGGTCAAAACAGTCGGATAGCGCCGCGCATCAGCCAGCGTTTCCCGCCAAAATGAATCAAAATCGGTGGGTTCGGTACGTTCCGGGCGATAGTCTTTGAGTTGGTTTAAGGATAGATCGAAAAAAGCCACAACAAATCTCCTAAAGCAGCCGATCAGGGTTGGGTGACCAACGCGCGTACTGAATCACGCTCGATAAGGCGCGTTCCGAGCATGAGTGTGACGGGCGTTTGGCGTTTGCCTTCGGCACGTTCATTCAGGCAGCGTACAGCCAGGGTGCCCATCAATTCTTTATCAATTTGAACGGTTGTAAGTGCTGGTTTTACTTCCTGTGCCAGGTCAATATCATCGAAGCCAACAATAGATAAATCATCGGGCACGCGCAAGCCCAATGCGTCGGCAGCGTTCAAAACACCGATTGCCACATCGTCGTTGCAGGCAAAAATAGCCGTCACCTGCGGGGCGCGGGTCAGCAGTTGCCGGGTTGCAGCATAGGCAGCGCGGCGCGTCAACTCGCTATTTTCGATATAGCTATGCTGAATACCGTAATGTTGCAGCGCACGCATATAGCCCTTACGACGCTCACGGATGCTTGGATAGGCATCAGGCATACTCCCTATCAAGCCGATTTCGGTATGGCCTTGCCTGATCAGATAGCTGACCGCATTGTATGCACCGTTCAAATTATCGGTCACGACGCTGTCCAGTTCCTGTTCGGGTGCGTACCCATCGACCAACACAATTGGATTATTGTGCAGACGACGGATCGAGTCGATGGCCTGGGATAAAAACGTGCCCACGATCAGAATACCGTCCATCCGATTGTCCGTTAACATGGGCGGCATTGCCAGCGGTGCATTATGTTTATCAACTTCAATGATGGAATACATCAAGCTGATGTTGAGTCGCCTGCATTCTTGTTCTGCACCAGCCAGGACACGTGAATAAAACGGGTTGCCGGGCATGGGCGCATCCGGTGTATTGCGGATTAAAAAGCCAACCACTGACAATTGACTGACAACCGCCGTCGGAACACGGACTTGCTGTTGATAACGCAGCGTGTTAGCGGCTTCTAATACCCGTGCGCGTGTCTCTGCCGAAACTCCGGATTTGTTGTTGAGCGCCCATGAAGCGGTAGTCACTGAAACCCCAGCTAGTTTCGCCACATCGCGCAGCGTCGATCCTTCACTCATCTGATTCCCTGTGCGTTTTTATGTTATGGTGAACATCAATGACCATCAGACTAATCATTCAACCTGATCTCTCTACTAAACATGTTTAGTATGCTGCAAAACGGGATACCTGTCAATCCGCTTTCTGCATAAATGTGATTTTGGACGCAGTAGCCAGACTTTATAAGTGTACGTCCCCGACCCCTTGACATGATTCAGAAAGCCTTGTATGCTAAACAGACTTGCATGTGTTTACTAAACAAATGCAAAAATCTGAACTGCAAAAAAGGAGGCACTACGAAGTCGTTAGCGTTTTTAACCGAGAGCTTACCCTTAAAGATGCTGTTAATTGTTTGGAGATGCCGAGAATGACCAACAAGTTCGTAAACCGTGCCCTTTTCGTGACACTCGTCGTACTGTCACTCATTACGCTGCCCGGCGTTTCACGCGCCCAGGACAAAGTCAAAATTACGTTTTGGGATTGGTGGGTTACGCAAGGCCCGGCGATGGACGCCACCATTGCCGATTTCATGGCAGCACACCCGAATATTACTGTCGAGAAACGCACTATTGGCGGGGGACCCTACAACGATACCATCAACCTGGCCTTTCAGGGTGACTCTGCGCCCGATGTATTTGTGGTTGAAGATACCAACCTGTTCAAATCCTACATCGCCAATGGATGGGTACTGCCGCTCAGCGGACTCCCCGATTTTGAGAAGTGGAAGGCCACTTTCCCCAATCCAGGTGCCAATTTTACCAATGGCGTGAACGTTATTGATGGCAAAGCGTACAGCGCGCCATTGTTCGTTCAGGGGCCATGGCTGCAACTTTACGTCAACACCAAAGTTTACAAAGATGCAGGGCTGGTCAATGCCGACGGATCAGTGAAGCTCCCCAAAACACTCGATGAGATGATCGCCAATTCGCGCGTGATCAAGGATAAATCCGGTGGCAAGGTGTACGGCTTCGGCGTTTCCGGTACGCAGGGCTGGGCGCAAGGCTGGTGGTGGTGGAACTGCCAGATGACCAGCCACTTCTTCAGTGTCGGCGGACTGGATGGCTTCAATGCACTGACTGGCAAGTTCGAGTGGTCAACGAATCCGTGCATTAAACAGGACGCGCAAGCACTCGTGAAAATGCGCGACGAAAAGTTGATCTATCCAGATGCGTCCATCGACGATGAAGGCGCGCGCGCCAAGTTCGCCGATGGCAGCTTTGGACACTTGATTGGCGGTTCGTGGGTTATTGCTGGCTGGTCACAAACACACCCCAACTTCAAAGACTATACGGCCACAACACTACCGCTGGTAGGCGTTACGCAGCCGGGCGGCTATTTCTATAAAACACCGGGCGGTCAGGAATTCGCCATTTCTGCGAAATCGCAGCACCCCAACGAAGCCTGGGAGTTGATTAAGTGGCTGTACGGACCAAACATGGGCAAGACGTGGGCTGATAAAGGCAACGGACTAACCTTCTTCACGCCCGGCACATCGGATAAATATGCGACGAATGACGCCTGGAAAAGCATCTTCGCAATGACGCCACTCAATATTGATGGCCCGCAGCCTGCGCTGCGTAACCCGAACGTCAGCAAAGTGCAGTTCACGTTGAACGGACCTGATCCGAACGCCGTCTTAGGTGGCATCCTCTCCGGTCAGATCACAGATATTGATGCTGCCCTCAAAGACCTGGATGCGCGTATGACGACTGCACTCAACAACGGTCTTCAAGATGCGACAGCGGCAGGCACAAAAGTATCGCTTGACGATTTCATCTTCAAGGATTGGGATCCAACTAAGCCCTATCAAACGCAACCAACCAGCAGTATGGCGGCGACAATGGCCGCAACCGCTACGAAATAAGACAAGGCTAATCCTCAATGCGCCTCTCTCGACCATTGAGAGGGGCGCTGACACTCGGAAAGGAAAAATAATGTCCAGTGATGATGCCTTGAAGCGAACCGCCGATGCGCGGCTGGTACGCGATCTTCGCCGCCCATTTTGGTCACAGCGGCGCAGCGAAATCACCTGGGGCTACCTGTTTGTGCTGCCCCTGATCGTTTTGGTACTTGTTTTTACGATTTATCCGATCCTCGGTTCGCTGCGGATCACGCTTTACAATTGGAATGGACTGGACAACCCGACACAATTTGTGGGGCTGCGCCACTTTGAAAGTGTTGCAAAGGATCCTTTTTTTTGGAATGCTTTTAAGAATACGCTTACTTACACCGCGATTTTAGTGCCCATCCAACTGTCATTGGCGCTCACCCTGGCACTTATTTTGAACAACGCAAAGATGCGTTTCCGCACTTTTTATCGAACCGTCTACTTTTTGCCGGTTGTCACCAGTTTGGCAATTGCCGCGATTGCCGTCCGCCTGATGTTGGGGCGGGGCGGGGCACAGTTTAGCCAGTTATTTGGTATCGATCCGCCAATCAGTCCCATTGCCAGCCCACAATTGGCGCTGCCATCGGTGATTTTGTTTGGTATCTGGCACTCATTCGGCATTAACCTGGTGTACTTCATGGCCGCGCTGCAAACCGTACCTGAAGAACTATACGACGCGGCAAAAGTCGATGGCGCGAATGGGCGACAGCAATTGCTCTCGATCACGCTGCCAACCATTCGCCCCCTAGCGATGATCATCCTGTTTTTTGCAGTTCTGGGCAGTCTGCAAGTTTTTGAACAATCTTTTGTGCTGACAGGCGGTGGTCCCTACTTCGCCAGCGAAGTCGTTTCGGGGTACATCTACGCTTATGCTTTCGGCGGCAGCGCGGTTGGGCGGTCTGTGACCTCCGCCAACATCGGTTACGCATCGGCAGCCTCTCTGTTTATGAGTCTGGTCGTCCTGGGTGTGACCATCATTCAAGCTATCGTCTTGCGTAGTACCCGAAAGGCGAGTTAAACAATCATGGCTGCACTGGCAAAACGCCCTTCTAATTTTCTGTTCGAGTCGCTGCTCAACCGCTCAACGCGGATCGCAATCCATGTTGTCCTGATCGCAATCGGCGTTATTTACGTTTTTCCATTCATTTGGACGCTTGGCAGTGCCCTAAAAACGTCCAACGAATTTTTCGCGCTCGGCTTGACGCCATTCCCGGCGGGTCCCTGGCAGTGGGGCAATTTCCTCAAAGCCTGGGAAGGGGCTAAATTCAGTCGTTATTTTTTGAACACCGTCTTTGTGAGCGTAGCGACCACCTTTTTTGTCGTGATCATTACCTCTATGGCCGCCTTTGGTCTGGCGCGGCTCAAAATTCCTGGCAAAAACATCGTGTTAGGCGGAATCGCCCTGACCTTTTTCTTGCCGCGCGGTTACACAATTTTACCCGTCTTCCAGATCGTGAAAGGTTTGGGGCTGCTTAATACGCTCTGGGCGATCATTCTGACGGGCACAGCGGGTAACTTGCTGATCAACACACTGCTTTTTTACGGTTACATGCAGGCCATCCCGAATGAGATCGAAGAAGCGTGCATTATGGATGGCGCGACTGTTTTTCAGCGTTATTTTCGTGTGGTGCTTCCACTATCCGGCCCGGTGATGGCAACTGTCTCATTGTTCACATTTATGAATAGTTGGAATGACTTTTTTACACCACTCGTTTTCACGCTCGGACGGCCAGACCTGCAAACGCTGGCCGTCGGCATCTACTCCTTCGTAGGGGATACTTCACGCGATTGGACGGCATTATGCGCGGCGGCGACGATCAGCATTGTGCCAATCGTCGTTGTGTATTTGTTCTTGCAGCGTTATTTCGTCGAAGGCTTTGCGGGCGCTGTCAGAGGCTAAGCCACGATGAGGTTGTCACTGAGGCACTGAAGTGGCTACCCGACGGGCGATTTCTTCCCGCACTACCGGCGCAACCTTGGTGCCAAGCAGTTCGATGGCGTGCATCAGCTTGTCATGGGCCATTGTGCCCACACTCAGTTGCAAAAGCAGCCGCTGATGACCGAATATTGAGTGCTGGAACAGGATTTTCTCGATAATGTCGTCGGGGCTTCCAACAAAGTTCGCCCCGCGCAGTTCTGCCGAGGCTTCATACTGCTCCTTTCGCATTGGAGACCAGCCACGCTCCCGCCCGATTTTGTTCATCACGACTTGTGCTGCCGGGAACGATTCGTCAATCGCTTGCTGCCGCGTATCCGCGATGAAACCATGTGAGTTGATGCTAAGTGGCAAGGCGGCTGGATCGTAGTTGTATTCCGCCGCTGCCCGACGATAAAGGTCAGCGAAGGGTGCGAATCGTTCGGGCATACCGCCGATAATCGCCAGTGCCATTGGCAGCCCTCGACTGGCTGCCCGCACCACCGATTCTGGCGTACCGCCGACACCTACCCAAATCGGCAGTAGGTTTTGAACAGGTCGTGGATAGACCCCCAGATTATCCAGCGGCGCACGATACTCACCCTGCCATGTCACGCGCTCCTGCTCTCGCAGCTTGATCAGCAAATCGAGTTTTTCGGTGAACAGAGCATCGTAGTCGTGCAGATCGTAGCCAAACAGCGGAAACGACTCAATAAATGAACCCCGTCCTGCCATGATTTCAGCCCGTCCGCCAGACACCAAATCCAAACTTGCAAACCGTTGGAATACCCGCACCGGATCATCGGAACTCAGCACTGTGACAGCACTGCTCAGGCGGATGTTTTTGGTACGAGCAGCTATAGCACCCAGGATCACCTCTGGCGCGGACGACACAAAATCTTTTCGATGATGTTCACCCAGCCCGAATACATCCAACCCAATCTGGTCAGCCAGTTCCACTTCTTCCAACAGGTCCCGGATACGCTCAGCCGGGCTAATCGTTTGGCCTGTGCGTGGATCGGGAGTCAGTTCTGCGAACGAGTACAGACCAATTTCAAATGGCCGAGTTGCCGGAGTTGTTGTTTCGCTGCTCATAGATTGATTTTCCTTCACATTCAGATCAATGATCTGACGTGGAGAGCAGCAAGTATTTTACCTAGTCACCCGACAGTAGAGGAGAAAGGGCTTGCAGAGCAGGGAAATACCGGATAGGGTTGAGTTGCTGAAACAAAACCAAGCCGGAGGAAGCCATGCAAGCGAAGCCCTCTCTGAGACTGTATAGTAGTGTGTACTTGG
>JBBSEU010000079.1:0-20804 GCA_038239365.1 Aggregatilineales bacterium | reverse complement strand
GCACGTGGCAGCAAATCCTCGTTGACGACTTTCAGGAAAGTGGGCATCAGCGGTCCGGCACTTTTGTAATCTTCGGAGCCAAACCGATCCCGATACCAGTCCTGTACGGCGGGTTCAAATGTTTTCAGACCCGGAAGCGCGAACAAGCCCTTGACCGTTCGGCCTATGCTGCGTGTGACCTGCTGCTTGCTGCTCGGCGGCGCGATGACTCCGGCGCTGTCGGTCAGGACGATCTTGTTCACTCGTTCGGGGTAGTCCGCGCCCAATACTATGCTGATGCGCCCGCCGAATGAATGCCCGATCAGGTGAACCCGCGCCAACTTAAGGTGATCCAGCAGATGTACCACGAACCGCGCGTAATCGGCTACACCCCAGGCAGTCGGCGGCAAGCCGCTTTTGCCGAAGCCCGGAAAATCTATCGCGTACACTTGATAGCCAAGCGGCGCGAGTCGCTGTTGAATCATGGCGACGCTCTCGATGCGCGCGCCCCAACCGTGCAAAACCAGCACCGGATCGCCCTCTCCGGCGACAGTCATATTGAGCGCGATACCGTCCAAAATCATCACGCGCCGCGCCCTGCATCCACCTTGATCTGTGCGCCAAGCGCGATCAGCTTGCCGATCACGTTCTCAAAAGTGCGATCAAAGCCTTCAGCGTTATCAATTGTCGTCGTCCCATCGGCACACAGCGCCGCCGCCAACATCGCCAACCCGGTTCGCACATCCGGGTTATCAATATATTCGCCTTGCAACCGGGTAGGGCCGATCACAATCGCGCGGTGTGGATCGCACAGCACGATTTGCGCGCCCATCGCGCTCAGCTTATCGACAAACAGCAAGCGGTTGCTGAACAGCTTTTCGTGGATCAAGACCGTGCCGCTGGCTTGCGTGGCGATCACGGTGGCGATGGCGGCCAGGTCAGAGGGGAAGCCCGGCCAGGGCATGGTATCGACGGACATATCCACGTCTTCATCGCGCTCTGAAATGGTGAACGGCTTCGCCGCAACCAAATTGAGCGTATCGGCGTCCAGATCAGCCCGCAGGCCGAGCCGCTCATAGACTTTGAGGATCATTTGCAGGTCTGCCGCGCGCACCCCCTCAACAATTACGCGGCCATCGGTCAGCGCGCCAATCGCGGCGATACTGGCCGCTTCGATGTGATCGGGCGAAACGCGCATCGAACCCCCATGCAGTGTTTCCAAGCCCTGAACACGCAAAAGATTCGAGCCGCCGCCGTCAATACCCGCGCCCATGCCACGCAGTAGGTTCAACAGATCAGTGACGTGTGGTTCTGAGGCGGCATTGTGGATAATCGTCTCTTTGCCACATGCAGCGGCCACCATGCAAGCCAGCGAAGTTGCTGTGACGCTGGTTTGTGTCAGGATGATCTCACGGCGTTCCCAGGGCGTCAGGTCAAGATCGACGATGCCATCCGAGATTTTGACCGACACGCCCAGATCGCGCAGTGCTGCCAGATGCGGGTTGTAGCGGCTGAGTGGCGCATCAAGCACCATCCGCGCGTGCTGGCGGCGTGCCAGTATAGGCGCAAGAAACAAAATGCTGCCTGCCGAAGCCGCCGTTTGTTCACGTTCCAACTGACGGGACACGATCTGCGGCGTTTGCAAACGATAGCCGCCCTGATCATCGCGCGCCGCTTGCAAGCCGAAACCGGCACCTGTTTCGAGCATGATCTTGACGCTGACAGTTTCTGGTACATTAGTGAGGGTGATCGGTTCAGCGGTCAGCATCGAGGCGGCAATCAGGGCAACCGCTGCGTTGCTGTTGCCCGAAACGCGAAACGTGCCGCGCAGTGGTTGGTTGCCCTGGACGAGAATACGCAAGGGTTAACGGCCAGTTTGCGCGTTATTGATGAAATCGTAGGGATACGGAAGCTGCTTAGAATCGCTGGCCGTGGTGAGTCGGGTCATTTGATCGTCGCTCATGCGCCAACCCGCCGCGCCCAAATTATCCTCAAGCTGTTCCATTGTCCGCACGCCAATGATGGGCGACGTAACTCCCGGACGATTCAGTACCCAGTTCAGGGCGACTTGCGCTACCGTTTTATTGGCTTCTACAGCAATATCGTTCAGTGTATCGATCACTGTCCAGGTCTGTTCGGTGTTGTAGCGTGTCCAGTTTTCGCTCCAGCCTTTTTCCTCGGCGGTCTGAACGCGCGATCCTTCGACGGGCGAAGTCATGCCACGCTTGAATTTGCCGCTCAGCCAGCCGCCGCGCAACGGACTCCAGGGGATGATGCCCAAACCCTCGTTCTGACAAACCGCGATCAGTTCCCACTCCACCGAACGATCCAGCAGATTGTAGAGCGGTTGCAGGCAGGTATACGGCTCCCAACCCATCTGCCGAGACAGGTCAATCGCCTTTTGCAACTGCCAGCCGGTGTGATTGCTGACGCCGATATAGCGCACTTTGCCGCTTTTGACCAGCGTATCAAGCGTGCTGAGCGTTTCCGAAAGCGGCGTCGCGCGATCCCAGCAGTGAACCTGATACAGATCGAGGTAGTCTGTCCCCAAACGGCGCAAACTGGCCTCGACGCCAGCTATGATGTGCTTGCGGCTCACGCCTACGTCGTTCGGGCCGCTGCCCGTGCCAAAGCGAACTTTGGTGGCGACGATCAGATCATCGCGGCGCTTGTCTTTGAGCCAGCGGCCAATGATTGATTCGGATTCCTGTCCGGCGTACACATCGGCGGTATCAATAAAATTGCCGCCTGCCGCCACAAAGCGATCCAGAATATTGCGGCTTACATCTTCGGTGCTTTCGCGCCCAAAAGTCATCGTACCCAGGCATAATTCGCTGACCTTGAGGCCAGTTTTGCCCATAAAGCGATTTTCCACAACTTGTTCCCCTACTATACATTCGCAAAGCATCAAGTGGCGCGGATGATAGCGCGTGGGAGCTAATCTGTCACGTTGCGGGTGAGGTTGTCACAACCCGGCTTTGATCGCTTCGGCGATGGGCTGCGTAATGCCCGGTATGCGCGTCAATTCCTCAATGCTGGCCGCGCGGATCGCGTCGATGTTATTCTCGAAGGCTTTGAGCAGTGCCTTACGTCGCATCGGCCCAATGCCCGATACACTTTCCAACTGACTGCCTAACCCGGCTTTGGTGCGCCGATTGCGATTGGCCGTGATCGCAAAACGGTGCGCCTCATCACGCACACGCTGAATCATGTACAACCCTTGCGAACGGCGCGGCAGGATGATCGGAGTCGGGCTGTTGGGCGTGAAGATTTCCTCGAACTGTTTGGCTAGCCCGACGACGGGCACCTGATCGAACAGGTGGAAGGTCTTCAACACCTCGACGGCGATCCCAAGCTGCCCCTTGCCGCCGTCAATGATCAGCAGATCGGGCAAGAGACGCCACGTTTCGTCATTGTCTTTTTTGCCCGGCGCGCTGATCGGGTTCTCAATCGAATCCACATAACGTTGAAAGCGCCGCGTCAGGGCTTCGCGCATCGACTGAAAATCGTTCGGTTCAAGGATCGTGGTCACCGTGCGAATATTAAACCTTCGGTACTCGTTTTTGCGCGCGGTGCCCTGTACAAATACGACGCGGCTGGCAACCGTTGCCGTGCCCTGCAAGGTGCTGATGTCGAAGCACTCGATACGATTGGGCGGCTGTGGCAAATTGAGCGCCACCTGCAATTCACGCAAGGCTTCGGTCTGTTTATTGGTATCGCTTTCCCACTGAGCGCGCAGCATGGTCAGCGTTTCGGTGGCGTTTTCTGCCGCGATCTTGACCAAATCCATTTTTGTACCGCGCTGTGGGACGATCAGCTTGACTTTTTTGCCGCCGCGTTTGTCCTTTAGCCACTGTTCAAGAATGCGCGCTTCCTCAACTTCGCTGGGCAGCAGCACCTCGTCGGGGGTTTGAGCGGCTTCTTCATAGAACTGCGTGATGAAGTTCGAGAGAATTTCCGAGTCGCTGGTATCATCCGCGCCTTCAAGCATGAAATATTCGCGCCCAACCAGTTTGCCACCACGAATGAACAAGACTTGAACACACGTATCGTCTTTTACCTGGGCAAAGGCGATCACGTCCTGGTCAATATCGACGGGTGAGACTACCTTCTGACGCTCTACCACGCGATCCATCGCTTGTAACTGATCGCGCAGGGTGGCCGCCCGCTCGAAATCCAGATTTTCGGACGCTTCCAGCATTTTGGCTTTCACATCGTTGATGATGTTTTCGCTGTGACCGCCCAGAAAATCCATCAGGTTTTGAAGTCCGGCGCGATATTCATCCTGCGAAACGTGACCGATACACGGCGCGTTACACAGTTTAATGTCGTAATACAGGCACGCCCGCTCATCTTTGCCGGTGATTTCCCGATCACAGGTCAGGTACGGGAAAGCGCGGCGCAGCACATCCAATGTTTCGCGCACAGACCAGGCGGCAGTATACGGGCCAAAATAGCGACTGCCATCCTTATCCATGCGGCGTGTCACTTCTACCTTCGGGAAGGCATCTCCCCAACGCACGGCAATGTACGGATAGCGTTTGTCATCCTTGAGGCGGATGTTGTAGCGCGGCATGTACTTGCGAATCAGATTGAACTCGGTATGCAGCGCCGCGATCTCACTGGGCAGCACCAGAAATTCTATATCGACGATCTGGTTTCGCAGCCGGAGCGTTTTGGGGTGATCAACCGTGTTGGCAAAATAACTGCTCACGCGATTATGCAGATCAATCGCCTTGCCAACGTAAATGACCGTGCCTTTATCATCTTTCATGATGTAGCAGCCGGGCTTACGTGGCAAATTTTTGAGAATGGTTTGAATGTGTTCAGAGGGGGTAAACATAGCGAAGTGCCCCAATCAGTTAGGGTTCTAATTGGGGCAGATTTTAGCGCAAAACAGACGATTTCTCAACCTTTGCCACGCTAAATCACAACGCAAGCCCAAAGCGTTCGATCCCGGCGGCCAGCATCTTTTCGAGCGCGCCGATCACCGCTTCTAAGGTGACTTCGTTAACGATCAGCATATCCGGGTCAACGACGCTGTTATTGCGAGTTTGCGCCATGATGTGCGTCAGTGCCGCCGGGGTATAGACGGTGAAACCAAAATTGCGTCCATCGCGCAGGGCGACGCGCAGTTCAACGCTGCTTTCGGCGCGTGGATTATCGACAAATAACAGCCCTTCGATGTGGCGATGATCAAGCGTGATGACTTGTCCGGCCTGCAAAGTGGTGACGTTCATAGCGACTCCAAATGGGCATCTGCCCAGACGTTATAGCGATCTCGAAGCGTGACAGTCATCGATCCGGGTTTGCCTTCACCGATGATCTGCTGATTGATCATAATCACTGGCACAACGCCGCGTCCGGCGCTGCTGATGAAGGCTTCATCAAGGAATGGCAGATCGCGCAGCTTGACAGGCGTCAGATCGACAGGCAGCAGTGCGGGCGCAAGGGACAGGACAATACGCTGCGCCATGCCGCCCAGAACGCCTTCGCCTGCGGTGTACAGCTTGCCATCCATCACCGCATAAAAGTTGCTGCTCATGCCTTCAAGCAGCGCATCATCTTCGCCCAGCAAAATGCCTTCATAGGTGCCCGGCGGCAAATTTTCAACGGCAGGCTTGCGTTCAAGCATCCAGGCGGTGGTTTTGGCCGCCGGATTGTGCCGCGCCATCTGAATCGTGGCACAACGCGCGCCCTGCTCGATGATCTCCGGCGGCACTGGTTTAAACGTTTCCAGTGAGAGGATCACATTTTCGGGCGCGTCCTGTGGAAGCGTGATCCGGTAGCGCGACTCGGCATAGCCGGATTGATCGATCAGATCGCGCAGGGCACGGCGCAGCGCAGGCCGATCCAGCGTCACATTCAGGCCGATCAAGCGTGCCGATTGCTCCAGGCGGTTCAGGTGATCATCAAAGAGCAGGATATGGTCGCGGCGATAGGTGCGTCCCAGCGTATAGACGCCGCCCGGCTCTTTGGCCGCCGCGTCAGCCAGTGAGGATGCAGTGTAGGGCGTCGGCTGAACGCCATGCGGGGTCAGGATGCAGGTTGGAATGGTAGTGTGTGGTGTGTCTGTCAAATTGTTACCTCAAGGCCAATTATCTCGCTAGCGCGGGTAAACCGCCAAAACCACCGGGGTTGGGCCAAGTCCCGGCGCAAACTGCCCCATCAGATACAAGGCCGTTGAACGTCCACCATCCAAGTTGAGGGCGGTATCCACGTCCAAGCCCGCGCTGACCAGCCAGTTTCCCATTTCGGTGAGGGTGCAGCCGATTGATGGTGTGACCAGAATCAGGATGCGGCCAAGCGTGTCGGTGGCGATCACGGTGCGGCGCGCTGCTCCCGTATCCAGATCGGGATTGATCGGCGCGGCCTGCCCCTGTGCCGCCAGAATCGGGAAACCCTGCAAGACCTGTTCAAAGCGTTCGCCCGCGTTGACAGGTTCGAGCCACAGCGAACGCACGCGCGGAATACCGTTCGTGACCTGAAACATCCCAGCGTCACTACGGGTCGCGCTGCCGCCATAGGCAATCGTATCGCTCACCACCAGGCCAATCGCCTTGTTGGTCGGATCGAAGTAGTTGCCATTGACGATCAACGATGCTTTTGAAAGCGCGCCCTGCCATTCGGTGAGCGAATGTCCCTGTCCGGGTGTGTAATACACCTTGAACAGTGCGCGAGTCGAATCAACGCGAGTCGCAATTACGCCGACAGAAATGCCACTTGCCGTGCGGAGCGTCATTTGACGATATTCGAGGCCGTTGGCGATGGGTATCCAGCCTCCGCCACCATTATTATTTGTCGGCGGCGTTGTGGCGGCGGGTTGTGGCGCAATGCTCGTCACGTTGAGATCAACCACGCCGCTGAAAGTGGGCAAGGGGCTGCCCTGTACCATCGTCGGGAACATGGTCGAGTTTCCACCCAGGTTAATGACCGAGCCGTTACAGCCCACCGCCAAAAGCAGGCACATAAGACCGATTAATTTACGAAACAAAATCGGATCGTCCTTAACCATAAGCCATAAAATACAACTCAGCCGCTAATTATACCCATTGTGGGGTGAACAGGCGTGCTTGTCAAACCATCTATCAAAGTCTGTCGCAATCTCTCAACTTGATTCCTTATTTTGCGGGATGCGGGTAAAGTAGAGAGCAGTTAACTAACGTTAGGTTGCCCTCAACTCCTCAGAGGAAAACGATGTCGATTACACCAGAAGATGTTTATGAATATCACAGCCGGGGACGCGCCGGAAAAATTGAAGTTAAACCGACTAAACCATTACTGACACAACGCGATCTGTCGCTGGCCTATTCGCCGGGCGTGGCCGAAGTCGTGCTGGCGATTCAGGATGATCCGCTGCGTGCCTATGATTACACGGCGCGCGGCAATCTGGTGGCTGTCGTCACGAATGGCACAGCCATCCTGGGATTGGGCAATCGCGGCGCGCTGGCCTCGAAACCCGTTATGGAAGGGAAGGGCGTCCTGTTCAAGACCTTCGCTGATATTGACGTGTTCGATATTGAACTGGATGCACCCGATCCGGATACCGTGATCAACACCGTGCGGGCGCTTGCCCCAACGTTTGGCGGGATCAATCTGGAAGACATCAAAGCGCCGGAGTGTTTCTACATCGAGCGGCGGCTGCGCGAACTGTGTGATATTCCCGTTTTCCATGATGATCAACATGGGACGGCGATCATCAGCGGGGCGGCGCTGCTCAATGCGCTTGAGGTGACGGGCAAAAAGATCGAAAACCTCAAACTGACAATTGCCGGGGCGGGCGCGGCGGCCATCTCGACGGCTACGTTTTACCTGTCGTTGGGCGTGCAGCGCGAGAATATCCTGATGTGTGATGAGTTCGGCGTGATCTATGCCGGACGCATCAATGCGATGGACGAATATAAGGCGCGCTTCGCTGCCACGACGCAAAAACGCACGCTTGCCGAAGCGTTAACGGGCGCGGATATGTTTCTGGGCTTGAGCGTTGCCAACATCGTGACACCGGAGATGCTCAAGGGCATGGCAGATCGCCCGATCATCTTTGCACTTGCCAACCCGAATCCCGAAATTCGCTATGAACTGGCACGCGAAGCCCGCCCCGATGCGCTGATCGCTACCGGGCGGAGCGATCTGCCGAATCAGGTCAATAACGTGCTGGGCTTTCCATATATTTTTCGGGGGGCGCTCGATGTGCGTGCCCGGACGATCAACGAGGAGATGAAGATCGCAGCGTCGATGGCGCTGGCGCAACTGGCACATGAGGATGTCCCGGACAGCGTTTTGACGGCTTATCGCTTGAATGCACTCAAATTCGGGGCAGACTATTTGATCCCCAAACCGCTTGATTCGCGCGTGCTGCTGTACGTCGCGCCCGCCGTCGCACAGGCTGCCATGAAAAGCGGCGTTTCACGGATCGAGATCGATATTGCCGCCTACCGCGAACGGCTGGAACTGATGCGTGGCAAAGGCCAGCAAGTGCGCGTCTCGATCATCAACAAAGCGAAGATGGGCAAACGGCAGCGCATAGTCTATGGCGAAGGCGAACAAAGCAAGATCATCCGGGCGGCGGCGCTCGTTGCCGATGAACGGATCGCCGACCCGATCCTGATCGGGCGTCCCGAATTGATCCAGCAGACAAGCATCGAATTGGGGCTGAATAACTTCAAACCGGAGATCGTTCATCCGCTGCATCTGGCACGGCTGGAAGATTACATCGAGAGTTATTATCGGCTGCGGCAGCGCAACGGCCTGACACGGCGCGGCGCGGAAGAAGCCCTGCACGAAGCCAATATTCTGGGGCCGATGATGGTCTATATGGGCGATGCGGATGCGTATATCAGTGGCCTCACCTACGACTACCCGGAAGTGATCCGCCCGGCGCTGCAAATTTTTCATACGCGCCCCGGCGTGCGGCTGGCAAGCGGCGTGTACCTGATGATCGCCAATGAACAGGTGTATGTGTTCACGGACGCAACGGTGAACATCGATCCGAACGCCGATGATCTATCCGAGATTGCAATCCTGGCCGCCGATTTCGCGGTACAGCTCGACATTGCGCCGCGCATCGCCATGCTGTCGTTCAGCAACTTTGGCAGCACGCGCCACCCATTGAGCGACAAAGTCCGACACGCTGTCGAACTGGTCAAGCAAAAACGGCCTGATCTGACCGTCGATGGCGAAGTACAGGCCGACGCCGCTGTGAATAGCGAATTGATGCGCGAACGCTATCCGTTCAGTGCCGTTCACGATGCGAATGTGCTGGTCTTTCCTGATCTGGAAGCGGCCAATATTGCGTACAAGCTGCTCTCACGACTCGGCAATGCCCAAACGATTGGTCCGATTCTGTTGGGGATCAATGCGCCGATTCATGTGCTGCAAACGGGCGACTCGGTGCAGGACATTGTGGCGATCAGTGCGGTGGCGGCGATGGATGCCCAACGGCGGCAACGCTGAGGGGAGATGCCCTCACCCCCAGCCCCTCTCCTTCGGGAGAGGGGAGTCAAATACAAGAAAGCAGGTTAGTCGGCGGTTTGTAGTTGACGCACGGGTGAACGAACGATCCATACCGCCGTGCCTATGAAGCCTAACACGGCGATGAACAGGGTAGCGCGTACTCCAAGTCGTCCCGGATCAGCTAATACGCCCGCGATCAACGCTCCAATGGGCGCGATCACCTGTGACAGAAAGTTCGTCGTGGCATTGGCACGGCCTAACAAACGTTCCGGGACAAGCAGTTGACGCACACTCGTTTCATTGATCATGTAGACCGTACCCAATCCGTCTCCGATCAGTTGTGCGGTGAACAACATGCCCGCTGCCAGTAGTGGCTCTCCGCCCGCTGTGATGGTGAGCAAGCCACCGAAAAGGCTGCCGATTAGTGCTGAGCCGACCAGTGTTCGCCCCAACCCGAAGCGGCGCGGTATCCAGCTTGCTAGTGCCGCTCCAATCAACCCACCGACTCCGCCCGCCGAAACACAAAGTCCAAGTACGGTGGGCGATAACCCCAATACGCGAAGCACATACAGGCTGTACAATACGGCGTAAAAGTTGCCGAAAAACGCTTGCAGGCTGTGCCCAATTGCCATTGTTCGCAGCGCCGGATGGTGGACGATCACGCGCCAGCCTTCGATGATCTCAGCGCGGATATTTTGCGACTTACCCGTTGGTTCACGGATCGGTTCGGGTGTGCGAATCAGTACCAGACTGATCACCGAAAACAGGAACGAGAGGGCATCAAAACAGATGGCAAGCGGCGCGCTGATGAGTTGAACCAGCACACCCGACAGCGTGGGGCCACCAATTTCAGCCAGAGCGTCCGTCGTGGCAAGTTTGCTGTTGCCTTCGATCAGGTTTTCGCGCGGAATCAATGAAGGCAGCACCGACAGGTAAGCGGTATCGAAAAATAGAGTCAGCACGCCCATGATGATCACGATGCCGATCAGCAGTTCGATGCTTAAGTGACCGCTCAAGGCTGCTGCCGGAATCGTCAGCAATACCAGGAAACGGCCCAGATCGGACGCGATCAGGATCGGGCGGCGCGGCAGGCGATCTACCCAAACGCCCGCGATTAAGCCCAGGAGCAAAGGCGGTAATGCGGTTGCAGCAGTGAGAATGCCCAACTGAGGCGGGTTGGCGGATAGTACGATAACGGCGGTCAGGGGGATCGCATCACGGGAGATGCGTGAACCAAATTGGGAAATGGTCTGACCCGTCCACAACTTCATAAAGTCCGGGTGACGCCACAGACCAGAAAAACGCGAAGCCATAGCGAAATTCCTTTGCAGTATCCAACAGAAGCGACGAGACACAGGGATGCAAAAATGACGTAATGCGGTATCGAAACACCGATCACCTTTTCAACACTGTGGACGTGTGGCTTCTAGCGTGTGCTGCTCATTCGCACGGCCTCCCTCTCAGGCATTGCATGATATTTCAAACGGTGAACGCATTATAGCACAGCCTTTAAGCTGAAAATGACTCAGCGCCAATAAATTTTAAGGTTATAATTAGGTTAGATTAACATAGTAAAGGGATTCTTAAACATGGTTATGGCAACGACTGCAATACCGCCCCGCAGCGAAGTCGCGCACGACTATACCTGGAACGCGGAAAGTGTATTCCCGACTCGCGCAGATTGGGCGGCGGAATTGAAAAAAGTCCTTGAAATATTGCCTCAGGCAGAAGGCTTTCGCGGCCACCTGGGGGACAGCCCGGCAGTGTTGGCCGATTGGCTCGAATGGAACAGCCGCCTGTATATGCAAGCGGGCAAAGTGTACATGTACGCATCTATGTCGCAGGCCGTCGATAACACCGATCAGGAAGCGATCAGTATGATCGGTCAGGCAGGCGCAATGGTTGGCCGCGCGCAGGCGATCACCGCGTTTGATGCGCCGGAAACGCTGGAAATTGGTCAGGAAAAACTGATGCAATGGGTGGTTGATGAACCACGCCTTGCCATTTACAAACATAACTTTGAGGATTTGTTCCGGCAGCAGGAACACGTTCGCTCGGCAGAAGTCGAAGAACTGCTTGGTATGGTTTCCGAACCGTTTGGCGCGGTAGATACCACCTACGATATGCTCAACAGTGCTGACTTGACCTTCAAGCCTGCGGTGGGCAGCGACGGCGCAGAACAAACACTGGCACAGGGCAGCATCAACAGAATATTGAATGGCGCAGATCGAGAACTGCGGCGCACGGCCTGGGAAAATTACGCGGATAGCTACTTAGCATTCAAGAACACCTTCGCCAGCAACCTGACCGCCGCCGTCAAGCGTGATGTGTTTTATGCACGCGCGCGACGTTATCCGTCATCGCTGGAGGCGGCGCTGTTCCGTTTTAATATCCCGACGGAAGTATTTCACACGCTGATTGAAACTTACCGCAAAAATCTGCCAACCTGGCACCGCTACTGGGAGATTCGCAAGCGGGCGTTGGGCGTCGATACGCTTCAGCCATACGACATCTGGGCACCGCTGACTGAAAATGAACCCGTCGTCAGCTATCAGCAGGCCGTCGATTGGATTTGCGATGGTCTCAAACCATTGGGTGATGAGTACGTGCGCGTGCTGCGTCAGGGCTGCTTGCAGGATCGCTGGGTGGATGTGTACCCGAATGTCGGCAAGCGCGAAGGCGCATTCTCGTTTGGCTGGCATGGCACGCACCCATTCATCAACATGAGCTATACCGATGATATGCAGTCGTTGAGTACACTGGCGCACGAACTCGGCCACTCGATGCACTCTTACCAGACGTGGCAGCATCAGCCGACGGTCTATAGCAACTATTCGATGTTCGTGGCCGAAGTCGCCTCGAATTTCAATCAGGCGATGGTACGCGCTCACCTGATCAAGACCAATCCGGATCGGGATTTCCAACTGGCGCTGATCAATGAGGCGATGGATAATATTCACCGCTACTTCTTCATCATGCCGAATCTGGCGCGCTTTGAACTGGAAATGCACGAACGGCTTGAACGCGGCGCAGGCGTCACCGCTGAGGATATGAATGCACTGCTGGTTGATCTGTACAGCGAAGGCTACGGCGGTCAGATGCACATCGATCCAGAGCGGACGGGCATCACCTGGGCGGAGTTCGGACATCTGTACGGCAATTTCTACGTTTTCCAGTACGCGACGGGTATTTCGGCAGCACACGCGCTGTCTGTGCCGATTCTTGAGGGCAAGGCGGGCGCGGCTGAGAACTACCTCAAGTTCCTGAGCGCGGGCAGTTCGCTGTATCCGCTGGACGCACTTAAACTGGCCGGAGTCGATATGCGGACGCCGGAAGCTGTCGAGCGCACGTTCCAGACGGTGGCAGGCTATGTCGATAAGCTGGACGAACTGACGAGGTAGGTTACACACTGACAGTTTTCTCAAGGATGGTCAGGTCTGGGACTCAAGTCCCAGGCCTGATAAAACGATGGGCGCGTCAACCATCTACCCACTTGCCTCCGGTACAGATGTGCGTACAATGCTAGAATGTAACCAGCAATGGAACCGTTCACTGTGACCGCAATCAGTTTCAATCAGGCGCTTACGATTTATATCTGGTTCGTCCTCACGATCCTGCTGCTGTTGTTGTTGTTAATTGCCCGTTTTTATCAGAATGTGTCGCATGAGCAAACCTATTATTTTTTGTTTGGGGTGCCGATCATTCTGTTTGGCATTGCCTCAGCGCGGGATGCGTTTATCGATCAGGTGAGTGGCGATCTGCTGGGCGATGCGATGTGGTTTGCAGGCGGCGTGATCCTGATCGGATTGTGCATTCACCTGTATAACCTGATGACGACGGGGCGCTGAAAATCAATGCCTAATCTGCTGACCCTATTGGGGCTGGCGGGGCCGATTGCCATGATTATTGCGTTACTGGTGATGGCACTGCTCAGTCAGCGGTTGGGGGCAGTGACCAAGCGCCGACGCGCCTATCGCTGGTTTTTCGTGGCTGTCGGGTTGATCACTGCCGGGATATTGGCGCGCTTGCTGGCATTGGGTGGGACACCTTCCGCATTGGCCGAAGCAACATTGTTATATACTGTGAGCGTCACCATTGCGCTAACGCTGGCCGTGAGCGCCGCCTGGCGATACTGGGGTTGGCTGCTCAGCGAACGTGGCAAGGAGACCGATCAAGCCAATAATACCAACAAGGGCAAAATGCAGTGACAGGCGACAGTACCGCGATTTCAATTTTTGGCTACGATGGCACTATTCGCTACGCATCGCAGGCGCTGGCGAATTTGCTGGGCTATCTGCCTGAAGAGATCACCGGTAAAACGTTCCGTCGTTTTGTAAACCGCACTCACATTCGGCAAACCACTCATGCCTGGGCGCAACTGATTGCGCCGGGTGCTTCGGGTGGTGAGACCTACGTTCAGTTGACGACACGCGATGGCGATATTATTCCCGTGACGATGGAAGTATCGCCGATTCCAGGCCGCGATGAGTTCATCGTGGTCTATAAAGGTGTGGCGCGTGGCCGGGATCAACTGGCGGCGCTCAGCACAACGCTGACGGCACTCGGTGGGACGCTCAAACTTTCACAGGTGCTGGACGTGATCCTCGATCAGCTAACGCGCGTCGTACCCGGCGATCACTGTGCGGTACTGCTTTTGCGTGATGGGCGGCTGCGCCCCGTGCGGCATCGCGGCGATATTCCGGTTGATACGATGAATGTACCGGGCGGTGACTGGTTGAACATGCACAATATACAGCGCGTGTACGAAACGCTGCGCCCGTGCATCATCAACGATACGCGCACCGACCCGCACTGGATTCAGTTAGAAGGCGTCATCGTTCGCAGTTGGATTGGCATTCCACTGCTGTATAAGGGGCAATTCCTGGGCGTTCTGGAAGCGGCCACCTATCGCGCCAATGCCTATACCATTGCCGATGCCAGCGCCGCGCAGTTATTTGGGCAGCAGGCCGCCTCTGCTATCCGACACGCCCAACTGTATCGGGCGATTCGCAGCCGCGCAGCCCGTTTGAAGGCGCTCAACGATATTGGTCTGGCTTTATCACGGCTAGAACTGAATGATGTGATCCGCACGGTCTACGAAAGTGTGGCCGCGATCATGGACGTGGATGTGTTTTATGTGGCACTGTACGATCCTAAAGCCGAACGATTACGGCTGCGACACATCAAAAATCGGGACGAGTGGCTGCCCGATAATGATGAGGCACCCCTGACCGGGTTGGTTGGCTATGTGATTCGCCGCCGTGAGGTGCTGCTGATCGGTGATACCCGGCGCGACGGCTACCCCGTTCCGGCGCTGAGATTCGATAGAGAAGAAGATACGCGCAATGTGGTGATTATCCCACTCATCGCGCAGGATAAGGTTATCGGCGCGCTGTCGGTGCAAAGTTTCCAGCCGGACAGCATTAAACCGCCCGATGTAAAAATGCTTGAGGCGATTGCCAGCCAGACGGCGGTAGCCATCCGCAACGCGCAGCTTTATGACACGCTGGCCGAAGCCAACCGCGAATTAGAAGCGCAGGAGCGTTTGCAAAATGAACTTGTCCAAAATCTGAGTCACGAGATGCGAAACCCACTATCGTTCGTGAAGGGTTATACGAATCTGCTGCTGGATGGCGGTTTGGGACCGATCACACCGGAACAGGCCGAAGCCCTCAACGTGATCGATCAGAAATCGGAGACGATTACACGCTTCGTGGCTGATTTGATGACACTCGAAACATTGGATGCCAAAGGGCTGCAACTGGCACGACTCGATCTGAATACGCTGGCGGCGCAGGCGATCACGGGCGCGAAACTAGCGCGCAAAGACTCGAATTTACGATTTGAATTTTCGGGCACAGATGCGCCGCTCCCGATCATTGGAGATGCGGATCGCCTGAATCAGGTGTTGGATAACCTGATTGGGAACGCCGCCAAGTTCAGCCCGGATGGGGGCTGTATCACGGTACACACAGGTAAGACGGGAGACCGCTGCCTTGTCTCCGTTGCCGATACGGGAATCGGTATTCCGAAAGACAAACTGCCCCACATTTTTGATCGATTTTATCAGGTCGATACCAGCTTAAATCGGCGTTTTAAGGGGGTTGGGCTGGGTCTGGCGATTGTGCAGCGCATCATTGAGTCGCATAATGGGATGGTAAACGTCGAGTCCGAAATCGGGAAAGGGAGTACATTTATAGTGTCGCTGCCCGAAGCAGGCACGACGAATGCACTCAAAGAAGCTGGTGAATTTTAAGGGGTTTCTGCCGTGAGCGAGTCTATTCCACGTGCCTACTTTGAGGCACTCCCAAAAATTGAACTCCATCGTCATCTAGAAGGCGCGATTCGGTTGGAAACACTGGTAGACGTTGCGCGGCAGTATGACCTCGATTTGCCCGCGCACACGGTTGAAGGGCTGCGAAGTCATGTGCAGATCATCCCCGGCGATGCCCATGACGCCGCCCACTTCATGCAGAAGTTCATCATTTTGCGCCGCTTTTTCTGTGCGCCAGAGGTTATCCAGCGGGTAGCGCGCGAGGCAGTGATCGATGCGGCGCTGGATAACATCAAGTATATGGAACTGCGCTTCACGCCCAACGCACTTGCCCGATTGATGGGTTACACCTTTAGCGACGTGACCGAGTGGGTATGCGATGCGGTAGATGAGGCACAGGCCGAATACGACATTAAAGTGCGATTGATCGTGTCGATGAACCGTCATGAAAGCGTCCGCGAAGGCGAAAAGCAGATGCACACCGCCTTACAATTCAAAAAGCGGGGCATCGTTGGTCTGGATTTATGCGGTCACGAGGCAGGCTATCCGGCGCATCCCTTCTACGATATTTTCCGGGAAGCGCGACAGGAAGGCATGGGCATCACGATCCACGCCGGGGAGTGGGACGGGCCGCGTAATGTCCGCGATGCGATTGAGCAGATCGGCGCGCATCGGATCGGGCACGGCGTTCGCATTGTCGAGGACAGTGCTGTGACTCAACTTGCGCTGGACACCGGGATGACCTTTGAAGTTTGCCCCACCAGCAACATGCAAAGCGGTGTTGTGTATGCCGCCGCGCATCATCCCTTGCTGGATATGAACTATATCGGCCTGAATACCACGATCAATACAGATGATCCGTCGATCAGCAATATCCGCCTGTCGGATGAACTGGCGATTGCTGCCAATAAGCTGGGCATGTCCATTGAAGAAATACGCGAATCGATACTTCGTGGCGCACAGGCAGCCTTTTTACCAACGGATGAACATCTGAACCTGATTCAGTATTTCGAGTCGGCGTTGAGCGAACCGATCAGCGTCTCGGCGCTTCTGGATAAAAACGTTTGACGCCAATATTTGCTATAATGCAGGTACAAACAAGGAATTTTTAACGATGGCACGTTCTCACGCCTCAAAAGAGCAGGTAATCGAGAAAGCACGCCGTAACGTTCAAGCGCCGTCGGCACAGCGCACAGCCGATGCCCAACAAGGCAATGCAGAGGGCTTGACGCGCGCCCAATCGACGATGCTGACGGCACAGCAGACTATCGGCAACCGCGCCGTATTACAGCGCATGGTGCAGCGTGAACCCGGCGATGACGCGCCTGGTGCTGACCCAGCCGGCGCACAGAGTCTCTCGGCAGGTGGCAACTCGGTCAGTGTGACACCGGGCGGCGTGTCCATTCAATCCAGCGGCCCGTTGCAAATTAGCGCACCCACCATTTCGATGGCGACTGCGGCGGTCAACTCCGATGCGGCCATAACCAACAATGCCGGAATCACCAAGACCAGTGTCATCATTGCGGATTCGGTGGTAGCTAGTGCCTACACGCCCGGTGCTGGCAACATTCAGTAACCGCGATTATCGTTCATTGGCTCAAGATCAGTGCCGCCCGCCGTCGCTCACATTGTTGGGATCGGCCAGGTCGTCATAGGGCGAACTCCAGAAGGGCGGCCAATCATTATACGGGATTTTGTAGTAGGCTTCGATGATGCGGCGCACGATTGGCCCCGCCGTCTCTGAGCCTTCGCGGCCATGCTCGACCAGCCCGACGACCACGATCTCAGGTGACTTATTGGTGGGTCCGGCAAAGGCCGCAAACCAGCCGTTTGGGTGTGCGCCCGCTTCGGCAGTGCCCGTTTTGCCACACAGCGTGATTTTGTCGAAGTTCCAGTTTTTCAGGAACCAGTGCGCCGTCCCCAGGTTATCATCCATCGTGACGCCGCACATGCCGTCCTGAATGCCCTTTAGCACTTTCGGGTCAATGCCAATCGTGCCCTGTGCCTGTGGCGTACCCACAATATCGCTGCCGACGGACTGCACCAGATAGGGCTTGTAGAGCGTCCCGCCATTGGCGACAGCGGCCACCATATGCGCGACCTGAATGGGCGTGACTTTCACATCACCCTGACCAATGACGGTATTGATCGCATCGCCAATGTCCCACGAACGTCCCTGCTGACTGGCGACAGTGCCAATATTGCTGGGTGACGGAATTTGACCATTCAGATCGTCCAGATCGGTGATCCCGGTGGATTGGCCGAGTCCCATTTGTACGGCATATTTTGAGAGCAGTGCCGGGTCTTTCTTGTTGAGTGTGCCGCCCACTTCCCAGAAATAAGCATCGCACGACGAGGTGAGTGCCTGTACCAGCGTGATCGTGCCGTGCTGGTTGCCCTTGTCCTTGAAGTATTTGTCTGTCCCAATCCAGTCCCAGCGGTACGGCTTACTATCCCCAAATTTTGTGCCAACCCATTTCCCGGTGCAGGTATAGGTATCGGTCAGTTTGAAGGTGCCACTATCGGCGGCGGCAGCCATCGAAACGATCTTGAAAACCGAACCAAGCGGCGAATATTCCTGTGTGACCAGATTATCGAGGGCACTCCGTCCACCGAATTTCTTGGTGGTGATTTGTGGCAATAATTTAGCCGTTGGGAGTGAGGTAGACGGGTTGAACACATCCACATCGAAGGTTGGGTAGCTGGCAATTGCCAGAATTTCGCCCGTTTGGATGTTCATCACGATAAAGGCCGATCCGGTGGCATACTGCGCCCAATTTGGCTGTGCATAATTGTGTGCGTCCGAGATGGCTTGTTCAGTAGCGGCTTGCAGATCGCGGTCAATCGTTAGTTTTACGTCCTGGCTGGGTTTGGGCAGGGTGGCCGCAACAGTACGAATCAGGGTGTTGTTCGGCGTGCGAATACTCAGGGTTGCCCCTGCCTTGCCCGAAAGCTGCGACTCGAACTTGGCTTCGATTCCATCCAGGCCAACCAGCGCACCCGCCGCATAGCCAGTGTAACGTTCGGCAGTTGGGTCGGGGATGCTGCCGATATAGCCGATGGATTGCGCGGCCAGACCGCCATCCGCATAGACGCGCGTCGTGCGCTTTCGGTAATCAATATTGCAAACCGCATCGAGTTCGGCGTGATGGGCATCGTAGTTTTCCTGGGTGAGCGTGCCGATCACCTCACCATATTGCAGGCCGATCAAGCCTTTGTAGCTGGTCTGCACTTCGGTGAAACGCCGCTTGAATAACCGCGCGATCATGCGGAAACAGTCATCGGCTTTGGCGTTGCCGGGAATCGCCTCGGTGAGCAGTTTGGCTGTCCAGAGGATTTGACCATCCTGTGCCAAAGGTTTGCCGCTGCGGTCAAAAATCGTGCCGCGTGCCGCGAATTGCGATTCGAGGCGCAGCGTTGCGCCGCCCGCCATCCCCTCGAAAATATCCATCGTAGACCAGGCGACTCGCCAGCCGCGCGCATTCAGGACAAGGCGCATCGTGCGTTTCGGATCGGTGAACTCACCGAGCGCGCCGCCCTTAAAATTCATATCATAGCTGATGATCGCGGTAGTGCCCTGCTGCTGCGCCTGACCGCAATCGAGCGTGTGCGCTTTGGTGGGCTTTGCCATCTCTTTATTGGCCTGCTCATAGGCCGCCGTAAACTGGTTTTGATCGGTCTGCATACTCTTGGACGAGATCAGACCGTACATCGTTTTGTAGTCGGCGGCTTCCCAACCCTTCAGGAATTGGTCAGCCACCGCGCACGCATCCGTCAGCGAAGGCGGTGCAGTAGGTTGAGCCGCGCCCGGTGCGGTATTATTGTCGGAACATGCGGCAAAAATAAGTGCCCCGACCAAGACGGCCAGTGACCACCTGCGTCGATCTTTCAAAACTCGTTTCCTGTTAACTGGCTGGACGGTGCTATTCGTCGTCGGGGAGTCGTTCGGTGGCCGCCAATAGATCAAGTATATGCTGTCCCAGAATTAATACTCGGCGCATACCGGGCGGCTGGCTGACGCGCAGATGACCGGACGCGATCAGCCGTTTGACCGTGCTGAGGCTGACGTTCAGGACTTCGGCGACTTCCTCGCGGCTGTAGACGCGGTTCGGCTCTATGAGTTGACGTTCGGTGTGGTGAACCATGCAGGGAACTATAACAAATGTGATAGAACTGCGCGATAAACATCCGATAAGAGAATCGGGGCGGTATAATTGAAGGAGTCACTTCAAATTTGATAGTGAGTAGGGGGTTTATCGTATGGGCTGGTGGCACTATATCTATTTCGATGAAGAACAAGACAAACCGCAAGTCAATTGGAGTCTATTGCGCCGCGTACTCACCTACGCAAAACCGTATCGCGTGCAACTGTTCCTGACGCTGCTCACGATTCTGGCATCATCACTGATCAGTGCGGCCAACCCGCGCTTGTTTGGCTACCTGATCGATAACGTCCTGCAAAAAAATAAAGATGTGGGACAGCTTAACGTTGTTGCCTTGCTGATCGTCTTGATCCCGGTTTCAACCTCAGTGATCTCGGTTTTTCAACGCTATCTGAACGCCGCGATGGGTGAAGGCGTCATCTATGACTTGCGTGTCGCCTTGTTTTCGCACCTGGAGCGCATGTCGATCCGGTTCTTCACCAACACCAAAACGGGCGAACTGATGAGCCGCCTCAACAACGACGTGGTGGGCGCACAGAGCGCGATCAGCAGCACGCTGGTCGGCATCATCACCGACGTGATCCAGGTGGCGGCGACGCTGGCGATCATGCTGCGGCTGGAATGGCGCTTGACGCTGCTCGGCCTGCTGGTCGTGCCGCTGTTCGTCTTCCCGGCTCGGCGCATCGGCAAGACGCTGCGCCGTATTGCCCGTGAGCAGATGAATACCAACGCGGCGATGAATGCCATGATGAACGAAACGCTCAACGTCAGCGGAGCGCTGCTGGTCAAGCTGTTCGGGCGTACCAATGAGGAAGTGGAGCGCTTCTCCAACCGGGCGGGCGACGTGCAGCGGCTCGGCGTGAAGCGGGCCGTCGTCGGCTCACAGTTGTTCGTCAGCCTGGGCCTGATCAGCGCGGTTGGCACTGCCCTCGTCT
>JBBSEU010000078.1:0-20854 GCA_038239365.1 Aggregatilineales bacterium | reverse complement strand
GCGCGCAAACGCCGTTGTATTCAGGACGATGTACACCCTCTGGCTGAGCGGATAGGACTCATCAGCCAGCGTTTGATCGGTTGGTGCAATACAACCCTTGCCGCCATCCACCTGAACCAATTTCGCGTCCGATTTGACTTTTTTGTATTCGGCGTAAGTCATGTAGGTGATACCGCCTTCAGCAACAGCCGTACCTGCCGCACGATACAACGGGTCGTCGCTGTCGGTCGTGTCACGGCGGCGCAGCGGCGCAACACCCTTTACCGTGCGCGCTAACAGCAAATCGGTGGCATTATTGCCGTCTGGCGGAGTAAGGAGCAGCAGGTCAGTCGCCGGGAATTTGGCATCGACATCTGACCACTTCTTGACCTTGCCGTTCGAGGCGTCGCTGAACAGCGTAGCGATCTGTGCCAATGAGAGGCAGGTTGCAAACGTGTTTTTGGCGCTCACCAGCAGCACCACACCACCTGTACCCATCATCAGGCGAAGCGGCTGCACCTTGTTACTGGCGCAAACGCTGGCTTCGGTATCCGATAGCGGACGAGTCGCGCCAATCGCATCGACTGAACCCGCGCACAACTTGCTATAGCCAACATTATCACCAAAGGCCGCCGTCTTGACCGTGATTTTGGTATAGCGCGGCTGGAAAGCCTCCGCAACTGCTTTGAGGGCGGGGGCGGCGATAGGTGCGCCGTCAATCGTGACCGTACCCTGTGTGTCAGGCGAAACGTTTACGCTCTGAATACGGCTGAACGTGCGTCCAGCTTGCCGGGCGGCCATATAGTTACGATTACGGGTATAGGCCGTCTCGCCCGCCTGAATGAAACCCTTGCTGGTCAGAACTGACTGCGTATCCGAACTGAGCAGGTAAGTCAGAAAATCATTGACGCCCGGATGATCCAGGCTGGCGATATTAATATACAGGTACAGTGATTCGGCAGCGGGGTAGCGCGCTTCTTCAAAGTTCGCCAGACTCGGCGTGATGCACGTCGTACTGGGCTTGATGTCCAGCGCACGGATCGTCTTTTGTGCGGCCTGTGCTGTTTGGTATTCAGCGTAAGTGACAATCGCAACACTATCGGGCGCAGCGATCACTTTGTCCATCGCTTCGGTGGCGCTGGAGGTAACGGTAAAATCGGTACGAAGCGTGCTGCCGGGAACGATGGTTGCCATCAAGTCGCGGGCGCGTGTATCCTGTGCCGCAAACAGCGTACCAAGTACTACGTCGCCCTGTGCTGCGCCAACCTGATTCCAGTTCTTGATCGTGCCTGTCGCTGCCGGGACCAGCAGCTTGCCGACTTCATCAACGGAAAGGCACGTGATCTTCGAGCCGCTGTGAACGACCAGGACGCTGGCATCGAAGCCGAGCAGCGTTTCAACATACTTCACATTTTTGGCCGTACAAGCCGCTGCTTCCTGATCGGTAATGCCGCGCACGGCCATGTTGATATCGAGTATACCGTTGCACAACTTCTCGAAACCGCCTGTTGTACCTGAAACCTGTACGTCTACTTTGACATCCGGGTGCTTGGCAATATACGCATCGCTGGCAGGCTTGATGACCTGCGAGACGATGTTAGAACCGTCAATCGAAATCGCGTTCGCGGTTTGCGCGTGCGAAAATATTTGAGGGACGAGCATCAGCGCGATCAGCAGTGCGCTGATGAGTCGCCGTGAATAGGACATAAAAAAATCTCCTCGGTATCCGAAAGGCCGGGGAGATTGTACACATTTAAGCCGAAATTAAAAGTGTTCCCGGCGATTGATGGCCGGGAACATGGATTTACCTATCGGGTGAGTCAGTCGCCAACTGCGACGCGCTCAACGGGTGCCATCGGGTCTGGTGCGCGCCCCGAACCTGTTTTGCTGCGATAAATCGCCCAGAGAATCGCGCCCAGCAGCACAAGCATCACGACAATGACGCCGATCTGTAAGGTGCGATCTGTCTTGGCAAGTTCGGCAAAGGTCACGATCAATGGCGCGGCCAGTAGCGACACGAGGTTGACGACCTTGATCATCGGGTTCAGTGCCGGACCCGCCGTGTCCTTGAACGGATCGCCTACCGTATCGCCGACGACGGAGGCCGCGTGCGCGGGACTGCGTTTGCCGCCGTAGTTGCCTTCTTCGACGAACTTCTTGGCATTATCCCAGGCACCACCCGTATTCGACATAAACACGGCCATCAACTGCCCTGTCAGAATGATCCCGGCCAGGAAGCCACCAAGCGCCTGAGCGCCAAGCAGGAAGCCAACCACAATCGGAGTGAGAACCGCCATCACGCCGAGTGGCAGCAGTTCGCGCTGCGCCGCACGAGTCGAAACGCTCACGCATTCGGCATAGTCCGGCGTTTTGGTGCCTTCCATGATGCCCGGAATCTTCAACTGGCGTCGCACAACGGCGATCATCTCGAACGCGGCGCGGCTCACCGCCCGGATCAAGAGGCTGCTGAACAGGAAGATCAAGCCGCCGCCGATCAACATACCAATGAACACCGATGGCGTAGCGATGTTGATACCCGTTGCGAACAAGGTCTGGCTTTGCGGGACGCCAAGCCCCAACTGCACGACGCGCGTATCGGTCAGGAACGAGCCGAACAGAGAGACAGCGGCGATAACCGCTGAACCAATCGCCACGCCCTTCGTAATCGCTTTTGTTGTGTTACCGACGCCGTCCAGCAGTTCCAGCGTATCGCCTGCCAGTTCCGCTTCACCCGCCAGTTCGGAAACACCCTGCGCGTTATCCGAGATTGGACCAAAGGCATCCATCGAGACGTTGTTACCGGTCAGCGTCAACATGCCGATACCTGTCATAGCGACGCCGTACAGGATCGATGTGAATGAGTCGACACTTGCCAGCGGCCAAATCGTGAAGATCAATACGGAACAGAGGATCGCGCCTGCAATAACCATGATCGCCCAGGTGCTGGATTCCATGCCGCTGGCTAACCCGGCCAGGATAACCGTTGCCGGGCCGGTTTGCGTATTACGGGCAATTTCCTTGACAGGCTCGTGTTCGGTATCCGTGAAGTAAGCCGTCACGCGCTCAATCACAATAGCCAGGCCAATCCCGACTATCGTTGCCAGTAAAGGCTGCCAGATGATGTTTCCGTTCTTATCCTTCATGTAGAACACAGTGAAGATGGCAAACAGGATGATACTCAATCCGGCGGCAGTATAGAAGCTGCGGCTGATCGCGGCCAGAGCATCGTTACCCTTGCCGGATGAGCGAACCAGATAGGTGCTGATCATCGAGCAGAGGACGCCGATACCACGCACCACCAACGGGAAGACGATCCAGATCAATTGCCCGGTGGCCGCGGCCAGTGCCAGACCGAGGATCAAGCCGGAGACAATCGTTACCTCGTAGCTCTCGAAGATGTCTGCGGCCATACCTGCACAGTCACCCACGTTATCACCCACCAAGTCAGCGATCACGGCGGCGTTACGAGGATCGTCTTCGGGCAAGCCCGCTTCGACTTTACCCACCAGGTCTGCGCCCACATCAGCGGCTTTGGTATAGATACCGCCGCCCACACGCATGAACAGCGCCAGCAGCGTACCACCAAAGCCGAAGCCAAGCAGCGCGTCCGGTGAAGCGATACCAAAAATCAGGAAGATGATCGTACCGCCGAACAAGCCTAAACCATCGGTCAACATACCCGTGATTGTGCCCGAACGGTAAGCGATTCGCAGGGCTTCGGGATAGCCGCGATTTTTATCAACCGCTGCTGCCGCGACACGCACGTTACCCTGAACGGCCATGTTCATGCCGATAAAGCCGACCATCGCGCTAAAGATCGCGCCCATGAGGAACGCACCAGCGCGACCTAACGCAATCTTGATCCGCACACTGTCGCAGCGCGGATCATCAGCCGCTTTGGCGATGGCCGCTTCACGCTGGTAACTTACCGCATTATCAATATCAAGCTGCGGGGCGTTTGGATTCGTCGTCTTGAAATCGGCGCGAATCTTGGCTTCGTCAAGCGTGGCTACCTGTGCCTTTGCGCCTTCAGGACAGAACTGCTGAATCGCAAAGGGTGACGGCTTGACCACATATACACTGAAGAATAAGACCACAACCAGGACAACAATCAAAATGGCAATGGTGCGAAGCTGCGAACTCAGGTACGCATTTGCACCAGTACGGATGTAGCCCCAGACCTGCTGCATCTTGGCCGATCCCTTGCTTTCGCCCAGGATTTGGCGTGCCAGGAAGACTGCGTAGATCAGACCCGCGATGGCGATCCCAAGGACGACCAGGATCAGGGTCTGCTCTCCACTGGAAAGCTGTAACAAACTTTCACCGGACATTTGAAAAATGACCTCCAAAAATTGTAGGGGAACAAAAAGGCGCACTGCGCCAAAATTCGGGACTCAGTTAACTTAGTACGAGTCGCAAGTCTAACGGCGCGTTATTGTACCCGCCACTCATTGGAGGGTCAAGCAGAGCTAGAACGTGGCGAATCGCAACCAGAATCCACAATTGACCTGCCCGCGCCACCATGATATACTTCACCCGGAAGTGTGGCGGAGTGGTTTAACGCGCTCGTCTTGAAAACGAGAATAGGCCTAAACCTATCGTGAGTTCGAATCTCACCGCTTCCGCTCCAGTTTGAGCGTATGCCAACTTCATATGGGGGGATGCCAGAGTGGACGATTGGGGCCGCCTGCTAAGCGGTTTTCCGGGTAATACTGGAACTAGGGTTCGAATCCCTATCCTCCCGCTCAAAAAAGAGCCATGTATCATACGTGGCTCTTTTTATTTGGCATTTTGCACTTATTCCTGAACAGAATACAAGGGTTACGCCGTGAATTTGTTTAATTCGCTCCGTTCACGCTCGTTTGCCTTGTTATGGAGCGGTCAAACTGTTTCCCGACTCGGTGACAGTTTGTATCGGATCGCGCTCTCGTGGTGGGTGCTGGAAAAAACGGGTTCAGCCACCGCAATGGGACTCGTTCAAATTTTTCTGCTCGTGCCGATGCTCATCTTCCTGTTAATCGGCGGCGTGGCGGCGGATCGCTTTCCGCGCATTCGATTGATGTTCGGCGCGGATGTGCTGCGCGGGTTCCTGGTGAGTGGCGTGGCACTGTTAGCTACGTTGAAACTGCTTGAAGTCTGGCATATTTATTTGATCAGTCTGGCTTTTGGTTTCGTCGATGCGTTTTTCCAGCCCGCCTATGTCGCCGTAATCCCGGAGATCGCACCCGCCGAACTGCTGCCCAGCGCCAACTCACTCAACAGCCTGAGTGGGCAGCTATCGGGCATTATCGGTCCAGCGTTGGGCGCGCTGATCATCGCTATGGGCGGCACACCTGCTGCGTTCGGATTGGATGCGCTGTCATTTTTCATTTCGGCGGCGTTCCTGCTCCCGCTGCTGAAGGAGTCCAGCGCGCCAAAACAGAAACTGGATGCACCGCCGCCCAACGCGATCCGTGAACTGCGTGAAGGGCTGACCGCTGTATTCGCGCAGCCCTGGTTATGGATCACGATTGGTTTGTTCGGCTTCATCAACGTAACACTGGCCGGGCCGCTGGCAATCGCGCTCCCATTTTTGATGAACGATACGCTACAGGTGGGTGTCGGCGGCTTCGGGATCGTCAATTCGTTGCAATCGGCGGGCTTCATCCTCGGCGCGATCTGGCTGGGGCGTTCGCGCAAAATGAAACGGCGCGGCTTATTGGCCTATGCAGCGGTGATCGCATCCGGGCTGTGTGTATTGGCGATGGGTTTGCCGATCACGTTTTATGGCGTTGCGGCGGCTTGTTTCAGTTTTGGGGTGTCCCTGGCGATCTTCTCACTGGTTTGGACAAACGTCTTGCAGGAAATGGTGCCGACGGATTTGTTAGGGCGTGTATCAAGCGTCGATCAACTTGGCTCCTTCGCACTGCTGCCGCTCGGCTATGGATTGGCGGGGGTGCTGACGGATCGGATCGGCGCGCCATTGGTGTTCGTGGGTGGCGGCGCGATCAGTGCGATTCTGGCGGGCGCGGCACTGCTGCACCCGGCAATCCGCAACCTGGATTGAAACGGATATAATAGCTATACGTATTGGCTATAATTGATGGCGGAGGCAAAGAATGTCGGATAGGTCAGATCGAAAACGCGAACGACGGCGCGATGAAGAACTACAGGCACAGCAGGAAACGGCCATCCTGCCGGGCATGTCGGATCAGGAGATCGAAGCGCGCATTCGCCAGCGTGTGCAGCGTTGGTTGAACAAGCGCCGTGAATTTATGGGGCATCTCATTTCATATCTGGGCGTGAATGCGCTGTTGTGGGGTATCTGGCTGTTTAGCTCATCACATGAGGGCAGCGGTCCTCCCTGGCCGATCTGGGTGTCATTTTTCTGGGGACTAGGCTTGCTGGGACATTTCATAGATACGTATCAGCATTCGCCGGGCGTTCAGGCACGCGCCGAAATGACGATTCAGCGTGAAGTTGAGCGCGAAAAAATGCGGCTGGGCATCAGCAGCAATGGCGACTATGAAAAGCCGAAGCGCAGTTTGCCCGTTCAAGAGGCGCGTGATTACACTGAGTCGCCTGCACAACCGAGTCGTCCGATGCGCCTCTCGGATGATGGCGAACTGGTGCCAGTAGATGACGAGGCGGATCAAAAGGCAGCACGTCGGATGCAGCGCGGCGAATAAGCAGAGAATAATTCGACAAATCTGCCTCGCAGTATCACGATTTTTTTACAATTTGGGGCTATAACACGGGCAATTGTAAGCGTGAGAAGTTTTTTTCGTATGATCAACAGTTTACGCGCCCGGCTGCTGGCTTCCTATGTGGTTGTTCTGCTGCTGACGCTGGTCGTGATCGCGGTGGCGCTGGTTGTGCTGCTGCAAGCGCAGCCAGTGCCCAACGAACTGATCGCGGGTCGGCTGGAAGCGGGCTTACAAAGCGCGCTGCTCTATCTGGATGGGACTGGCTTTTCGATTCCCCAGGAAGGCCCGACCAATCGTTTGCGCGTCGCCCTGAACCAGAATGCCAAACGTAACAGCCTTCGCATCCTGATCCTGAACGCCAACGGCATTGTCACCTACGATTCCCAGAATCAGTTCAAGGTGTCGGAACAAATCTCAATCATCGAAAGCGCCAACATTCAGACCGATAACACAGCACTGGTACGCGGCACTTTCCGCGATGCGAAGGGTACGAACTGGTTGTATGTTCGGCAAGCCGTTCCACCCGATGCGCCAAATGCCCAACTACTGGCCTTTGCAACGCCGATCCCGCGCGTCACGCTGGCGGAAATTATCAAATATTACGGCTCGGCGATCCTCGTACCGCTGGCACAGGCCGGGTTGATCGGCTTGATCGTCGCGTTTCTGTTTGCGTTGGTGATTGCCCGTTCGGTAGCACGTCCACTGCAAGAGTTGGCCGATACGGCACGTGCCATCGCCGAAGGCCATCTGGATCGGCGTGCGCCAGTGCGCGGCCCCTCAGAGGTTCGTACAGTGGCCGAAACCTTCAACCAGATGACGCAGCAGGTGGCCGAGAGCCAACAGGTGCAGCGTGATTTTCTGGCGAACGTTTCCCATGATTTGCGAACGCCGCTCACCTCAATCAAGGGCTTTTCGCAGGCGATTATCGAAGGGGTCGCCTCGAATCCACAGTCGGCACAGCGTGCGGCGCAGATTATCTACGAGGAAGCGGCGCGCATGTATCGCATGGTCGAGGAACTGCTCGATCTGGCGCGGGTCGAAGCTGGCCGCCTGAATATGACGCGCCATGTCGTGAAAATTGGTGAAGTGGTGTGCGCCGTCGGTGAACGTTTGCTGCCCCAGGCACAGGATAAAGGCTTGACGCTCAATACAGAGATCAGCGGTATATTGCCTAATATCGCTGGGGATGAAGATCGGCTGTCGCAGGTTTTCACGAATCTGGTTGAGAACGCGATCAAACATACGCCCACCGGGGGCACTGTGACTTTGCGTGCCCAAACCCAGGACAACGGCATCCTGATCACGGTACACGATACGGGCGAAGGCATTCCGGCAGAAGATTTGCCGCGCGTCTTTGAACGATTCTATCAGGTTGATAAAAGCCGCCAGCACCGCGCGGGCGTGGGTCTTGGTTTGACGATCACGCAGCAGATCATCAATGCCCATAAAGGGCGCATTTGGGCGGAGAGTGAAGACGGCGCATGGACTCAGTTTAACGTCTGGCTGCCTTTGCCCGCCGCCGACAGCACGACGATTGCCCGCCGCCGCGCCGACTTGATGACATCGGTGAAGCCGCAATCCTAAAAACACTGTTAAAACCTGCACGCCAAAAAAAATTTGTGCTATGCTAAGTTTTGAATGACAAGGCTGTTTGGGGGCAAACGGCACGTCTAAACTACTTAGGAGAGACACAATGATTTTAGATATTCCGTACCATTCACAAGAAGATTTCGACGCCAAGCGTTTCGGCAATGATTGTGGCGCGGCTTGCGCTGCCATGATCCTGGAATGGGGTGGCAAAGGCCGTCAGAGCGTCAACGATTTAGCGGCGCTAACGCCATTGACTGTTAAAGACGACGGCCTGATGCCGACGGTTGTGGCGCGGCTGCTCACCACACACGGTATGCCGGCAGAATATCGCTACAGCCAAACCGCCGATATGATCCTGGCTGATATTGAAAAGCGTCAGAAGCCGGTGATTGCGCTGATCCGCTATGGCGACATAGCGGAACGGCAAAACAAAGGCGATGTTGAAGGCGGCCACTACGTCCTGGTCGTCGGTTCAGATGAGCAGAACGTCTATCTGAATGACCCGGATTTTTGGGGCGCACAATTGAGCAAAGGCAAAGGTCTGGCGGTCTCACGTCAGGAGTTCAAGAACGCGGTAGCAAAAGCGCACGTCTCCGCGCCGGGCTATGCGATCTTTCTGAAAGACCCGCCCGATCCGGCAGCTACCACGACAACGACGACCACAACCATTACGAAAACTGTTGTGACAGAAGCGAAAACCGTTTCGGCAGGAACAACGGGTGGCACAGCAAGCACAACCACCACGAGTACGTCTGCTTCTGGTGCACCACTGACGCACACGATTCCACCGGGGCCAGCGCATGTGAACGTGGATGGTTTGAACATGCGTAAAACCGCTGCCGGAGCGTTCGTTAAAACACTCGGCCATAGTGCAAATGTCACGATTCAGGCGGATACCCCTGCCAAAGCAACATTGAATGGTAAGGAATACGTCTGGGTACACATCACCAGCGGCACCGATGATGGCTGGTGTGTCGAGAGTTCGTTGGCGGCAGGCAACGCCTGATTCCACGCACAAAGTCTGCTAAGCCTGGGACTCAAACCCCAGGCGTGATATAATCGGGACTCGGTTTGCATCGCTCAGGAGTTCCCGTGAAGCTGTTACCTCAAGAAGTCGCTGATCTGATTCAGCGGGCATTGACCGCCGCTCAAGCGGATGGCACATTGCCCGCTTTCCCTATTCCTGAATTGACGATCAGCCGTCCGAAACGCGCCGATCAGGGTGATTATGCGTCTGCCATCGCGCTCCAAATTCAGAAGGCTGTCGGCAAAAAGCCATTGGAAATTGCCGAAATCGTGCGCGCGCATGTCCCCGCTGCGGAATTTATCGGCGCGGTAGAGATTGCCCCGCCCGGCTTTGTCAACTTTCGGCTTTCGGACGCATGGCTGGCCGCTCAGGTCGAGAACATCATCGCCGCCGGGGATCGCGTGTTTCAGTCAAATATTGGCGCGGGCAAAACGGCACAGGTTGAGTTTGTGAGCGCGAATCCGACGGGGCCGCTCAGTGTGCATCGTATTCGCGGCGGCGTGATTGGCGACTCGCTGGCAAATTTGCTGGAAGCGGTAGGCTACACCGTCACGCGCGAATATTATTTCAACGACGCCGGGCAGCAAATGGTCAACCTGGGCGAAAGCGTCAAGGCGCGCTATCTGGAAATGCTTGGCTTGCCCTACACCTTCCCCGAAAAAGGCTACAAGGGGCTGTATATCCGCATGATCGCGGCGGTGATCCTGGCTGAGCATGGCGACTCGTGGAAGGACTCTGACGCTTCGAGCTTCCGTGAAGTTGCCGCCAAAGCGATCATGGAGCGCATCAAAACGAGTATGCGCCGCGTCAATATTCACCACAACAGCTTTTTTCTGGAGCGCAGCCTGATCGAAGATGGCGAAGTGTGGCGCACCGTAGATGATCTGCGCGGGCGCGGCTATGCCTATGACGCGGATGGCGCGGTCTGGTTCAAATCGACTGTCTTTGGCGATGAAAAAGACCGGGTGATCGTGCGTCGTGATGGGCAGCCAACCTATCGTTTGCCAGATATGGCCTATCACAAGAACAAACTTGAACGTGGCTACGATCTGGTGGTCGATATTTTTGGTGCCGATCACGCGGCCACTGCGCCACAAGTTCTGATGGGCGTGCGCGCGCTGGGTTATGATCCGTCGATGGTGCGGACGATCATTCATCAGATGGTTGAACTGGTCGAAGGTGGCGAAGCGCGCCGAATGAGTACGCGCCGGGGTGATTTCATCGAACTGGATGAACTGATCGATGATGTGGGCGCGGATGCCGTGCGCTATTTTATGCTGGCACGCAGCGCAGATGCTCAGATGGAATTTGATCTTGATCTTGCCAAATCGCAAGGCGATGAAAACCCGGTCTATCGTATTCAGATCGCACATGTGCGCTGCTGGGGGATTTTGCGGCGGGCAGCAGAGCGCGGCCTGACTGATGACGGCGCAGACCTGAGTTTGCTCAGTGCCGATGAGTTAAGCGTGATCCGTAAAATGCTCGAACTGGCCGAATACATTCAATTTTCGGTAGATAACGTTGCGCCGCATCATATCGCCTTCTATGCCGTCGATCTGGCAGGTATCTTCAACCCGGTCTATGACCGCCAGTTTGTGTTTAGCGACAGCAACCCGATCCCGGAACCAATCGCAAAAGCACGCCTCCGCTTTTATCGGGCGGCACAAGTTGTGTTCAAGCGTATCCTGATGCTCATGGGCATGAGCGCACCGGAGATCATGGAGCGCCGTGAAAAAATATCGAAACCTGATGCACCGGAAATAGTCCCCGAAAGCGCGGATGTGTCCGAAACTTGAAGCTCACTTCAACGTAAACAGGATAAGGTGACTTGATGCTGAATTGCCCTGTAGATCGATCCGAACTGACTAGCACGCAAATTGAAGATGTACCCGTTTTTCGCTGCCCCGAATGCGGCGGTCACTGGTTGAACGGTGGCGACCTGGAAACGCTCAGCGAACATCACGGCCACCACGATCAGCCCGCGCCCGCTGGAAAGTTTGCGCCCGGTGATGGCGTGCGCGTTTGCCCCATCGATCAGACACCATTGCAGGCGTCTACCTTCATCGAACACAAAAACTTGCGGGTGGATAGCTGCCCAACCTGCCGGGGATTGTGGCTCGATAGCAATGAACTGGAAGTGCTGCTCTCTTTGAATAATGGTGATGAGCAAAGCCAATCTACGCTCGGTCAGCGCACGATGTTATTTTTGTACGAGTTGACCGCACATCCTCCGCTCATCTAGCCTGACTGTACCGTTAGCGATTTTTGGTGTACTGGTAATCACAATTCCATGAGCTTATACGAAGCACCGTCATTCCAAGATGTTCCCGAACCCAACTTTCTACGTGCGATAATCCCGCCCGCCCCTGAACCGATTTTTAGCCCGGCCATGCGGCTCAGCGAAGCTCTGGATGGCCTGTTGATCATCCGTACTGCTGAACCCGCCCGACGCGGCCCGGATGGGCTGATCATCTTCACCGGGCGGTTGCTGGGCAGTGCTGAATCGCTGTACGATACGATTGTGAGCCGCTTCCGAGCGATTGATTATACGCCGATGCTCCAGCGCAAGAACGGTGAAGATGTAGTGATCGCTCTGCCGGGGCTAATCCGCCCCCGGACACGACAATTTCCGTGGTGGCTGCATCTTGGCCTGTTGATCGTCACGCTGCTTTCAACGATTGCCAGCGGCGCGCAGTTCGCGGGTTATCCGATGGCGCGCATCATCCGGGCGGCGTTCACTCGCTTCCAACCCGATTACCTGTTGCAGGCGGCAGGGGCGGGCGTACCCTTCGCCTTCACGATCATGCTGATCCTGGGCGTTCACGAGATGGGGCACTACTTCGCTGCGCGGCGACATGGTGTCAATGTGACGCTGCCATTTTTCATTCCCTTGCCAGTGATCGGCGTGTTGGGCACGCTTGGCGCGGTGATTTTCATCCGAAGTCCATTCACCAATCGTAAATCGTTGTTCGATGTGGGTATCAGCGGGCCGTTGGCGGGTTTTGTCGTGGCGCTGCCTGCTTTCGTGATCGGGCTGCTGCTGCCAACATTCAGTCGCTCCAACTCCGGCTTGAACGTCTTTCGGGCACTGTTCAGTGGCGAAGGTTACTTTCAAGGATTAGGGATGCCGCCCCTGTTACAATGGGTTGGCGGCGCGGTTGTTAAAGGCGATCTGACGCGCATCGTGGTTGAACATCCGGTGGCGCTGGCGGCCTGGTTCGGCGTGCTGCTGACCGTCTTGAACCTGCTGCCGATTGGTCAACTCGATGGCGGGCACGTCCTGTACACGCTCTTTGGGCGGTTCGCTTGGGTAGTGGCGGTGCTGACCTTCTTCGGGCTAGTATTCCTGGGATTGACTGTCTTTTCGAGTTTTCTGTTTTACGCGGTGCTAGCTTTGATCAGCGGCCTGCGTCACCCGCCGCCCGGCAACGACATTACGCCGCTTGATCCATTCCGAAAGCTGCTTGGCTTCGGCACGATTGGCTTGTTTTTCCTGATCGTGACCACGACGCCGTTCATCCTTCGAGGCTGATGGGCAGTACCCCAACCGCCGGGTGCGCGCCAAACAGCACATCACAAACCGCTGTGAACGCGCCCGGCACCGGCATATAGGATGCTACATATCCGGCCACATCGGGAAAAGTCGTGTAGTCGTAGGGATTTTGCAGTGCCACAACGACGGTCTTTTCGGGCGGGAGCGCGCGTACCAATGCCTGCTGTTTGGGTTGATACACCGCGTCGTAAGTAAAGGCGATCACCACTTTTGCGTCACGAGTCAGCGTTCGGGCGGAGGCGATCTCCTCATTAGTAGGCGCTTGTGAGTAGGCCAGCGATTTCATTTTGGGGTTATGGGTTGCACAAAGGCGCTGCGTTGAGGGGTAAATACCCGGAAAAATGATCACCACACCCGACGCGGCAGGATCAATCGGCAGCAGGTGAGCGGTATCGCGCGCAATCGTGATCGTGTTCTGATAAATGCCGTTGATCGCCGTTTGATGCGATTCGGCCTTGATGCGCTGCCCGGCACTATTCACATCGAGCGGCGTCCAGTTCAACAAGCCGTGTTTCGCCTTGAGGTTCAACAAACGGGTCACGGCCTGATCGATCCGCGTCTGTGAAATATCGCCACGCCGGACAGCATCGATCACCGCGTTACGCATTTCCCGCTGGGCATCCATCGGCATATGCGGCCCGGTAACGATCATATCCACTCCGGCATTGATGGCACGAACGGCTGCTTCACCCTTGCCAAAGTGATCAACAATCGCGCCCATATCCATCGCATCGGTGATCACGACCCCATTGAAGCCCAGTTCGCCGCGCAGTACGTCGTTGATCACGCGCGGCGAAAGTGAGGCAGGCAATCCCGGTGTTGGGTCAAGCGCCGGGTAAACAATGTGGCCGACCATGACGACTTCCGCGCCCGCCTGAATCGCCAGTCGGAACGATTGTAGTTCCACCGCTTCGACGCGCGCCAATGGATAATCGACCACTGGCAGGACAGTATGGCTGTCATCGGCATCACCGTGACCGGGAAAGTGCTTCAAGACCGCGATCACATTGCGATCCGCCATGCCTGCACTGATGGCCGCCGCCGCCGCCCCAACTCGATCTGGTTTGGAACCGAAGGTGCGCCGATCCATCAGTAAATTGCTGCGGATCGTTTGAACATCCGTGACGGGCGCAAGATTCATGTTGATCCCGACGGCACTCAGTTCTTCGGCCACAATTTGCCCGACATGGCGCGCATCTTCAAGGGGCATCGCGCCGAGTGCCCAACCCGCCGGGAGTGAGGCAAAGCCCGTCGTCAGGCGCGTGACCGAGCCGCCTTCCTGGTCAATCGAAACAAACAGCGGCACTTTCGCACCGACTCCGGTCACGACGCCTTGCCAGTCATTGACAGTGTGTGTCACTTCGTCAGGGAGTGTGCCGTTGTAGGTAAACAGGGCAACACCGCCCGGCATCATCTCTTTGATGAAAGCGGTAGTCGTATCGCTGAGCGTCTTACCGTAGGCGCTGACCATGAACATCTGCCCGACGCGCTGTTCCAACGTCATGGCATTCAGCAATGTGTCTACCGCCGGGGCAGCACGCGAACGAATGGGCAGCGGAAAAATGATCAGGCTGAGGAGTAATACAAAAATGACCGGGCGAACTAAGCCCCTCGCCCTGAGGGAGAGGGGTTGGGGTGAGGGCTTGTTCCTCAAGACTCGGTAGGTTCAGAGAGTCGGTAGCCGATGCCGCGCACGTTCAGGATCAGGTCGGGGTCTTGCCCGGCCTTTTCCAGCTTGCGGCGCAAATTGCTGATATGCGGGCGGATCACTTCGCGCGCTTCGGCTTCATCGACAGTGTAGCCGCGCACTTCGCGTACCAGTTCGTAGCAGGGCACAACACGCCCACGATGCGCGGCCAGGTACAACAGCAGGTCAAATTCCGTCGGCGTGAGCGGGATCGATTTATCGCCGACGCTGATCTGATAGCGTCCTGGATAGATCGTGAGCGGCCCCAGCGTCATGGTCGTGACTGGCACCTGTACGGGCGTGCCAATCATCGGCGTGGCGGGCGCTGACTGGTGATTACCCTCGATGGAAGCGCCCGTCAGTTCTTTGACGTTGCTCTGAATGGCATTCAGGAGCAAACGGCGGCGCTGCAAGTTCTGGGCACGTTCCAGACCACGCTGCACGCTTTGGCGAATATCCTGACTGCTGCTCGGCTTGATCAGATAGTCGTGCGCCCCCAAACGCAGCGACTCGACTGCCGTACCGAGGCTGGCATAACCGGTCATCAGGATCACAATCGCATCGGGCGCTTTCTCTTTAATGCGCGCCAACAGTTCGACACCCGTCAGACCCGGCATTCGGATATCGGTCAGCACCACATCAAAGGCTTGATCGGCCAACATTTCGAGGGCTTCTTCACCGCTGGCCGCCGCGCTCACCTGGTAGCCGATGCGTTGCAAGGTTTTGCTGATCGAATACCGAATCGCGCCTTCGTCATCCACTACCAGAATATGTGCCGACGCGGGGTCGGGGTTAATTGGAGCATCCACCATTGTGTCCCCGTTGAATAATATAAATTGAAAAAGGTTAACTTAAGCATACATAAAGATTCGAGAAGACGCAAGTCTTTTGTATCACCAAAAGTAGCATAACTATAGCGTACTGGTCAATAAATGCAAGGTCAAATTCTGGCAGTTTGCGCGTAACGAAACACCCAGCCACGCGGATTTTTATAGGATTTTTGCAATTCTAGCATGAATGTTTCTGCCACGCGAGAACACAAGCCCTCGGCAGTTGGCACAACGAACCACGCAATTTGATCGTCTATGATCAGCAGTGGCACGCGCTCCCGCCACGCAGACGGTACTTTCAGGTTAATCAAGGTATCGCTCAACTTCTGAGTGTGCCCATCCAAGCCCTTCGGTTGAAAGCGATCCCCAGGCCGACGGCGGCGCAGTTCGATTCGTGCATCGGATGGCACATAGAGTACGGCGCAGCACGGATCGCTGCGCCACTGATCGGGATCATCATGTGCGGTCAAAGGGCGCGTTTCGAGTCGCCAGCCATTCGCCAATTCAAGCTGACCGGGCAAGGGTACGCTCAGCGCACGATCATCTTCTAAGAAAGGAGCGTTCAGGCTGAGTGGTGCATCGGCGGGTAAAAAGCTGACCTGCTCAAAAAACACGCTGATGCTCATGCCGGGAATTAAATCAACGCGGCGGCCATGACCCTGCCTGATGAAATCGATCACTGTTTCGATTTGATCAAAACTCAGATCATAGTTTGCCAAAACCTTATCGCGCACGGCCATTCGCTGCAAGGCCAGCGGTAACGATAAAAACAGCGCGCGCGGAAACTCCACTAATGAGCGATCAAGTTTCTCGTGAAGCATCACTTGTAGAGCCTCGTGATCGGCACGGGTGATTTCGGCGGTATGTGCCAACGCTTCACGCAGCGCAGGGTTGATCGACTCAAGATAGGGCAGCACGTCTAAGCGCAGGCGATTACGGAAGTAGGCGATATCCGTGTTGGTTGAGTCGGTGCGTGGTTGTAAGTTGTATTCGGCGGCATACCGATCAATGTCTGCGCGTGGGATGGCAAGCAGCGGGCGAATCAGGTTAGCCTCACTCGTGAATAAGGGCGTTTTGGGCAGCATCCCGCGCAGACCGGATAGCCCTGTGCCGCGCAAGACGTGCATCAGCACCGTTTCGGCCTGATCGTCGCGGTTGTGTCCAATGGCAATCGTGAACGCGCCGATATGCTGCGCCGTCTCCAGCAGAAAACGGTAACGCGCCTGTCGTGCCGCTGCCTCAATACCGATCCCTTCCGATCTGGCAAGCGCGGGAACATCGGCACGCCCCACCGTGATCGGCACGCTCCATGCCTCAGCAGTGGCGCGTACATACTCTGCATCGGCGCTGCTCTCTGCACCGCGAATGCCATGATCGAGTGTGGCGACATGCAACGAGATCGAAAACTCGGTTTGCAGCCCGATTAGCAAATGCAGCAGTGTCAACGAGTCCGCGCCGCCTGATACGGCAACCAGCACGCGCCCCGCTGCTAACAAGTCATGCTTGCGACAATAGGCACGGACGCGCGCGGGCAGATCGGACACGGCCAAATCTAGCTGCCGTTACCGTTATACAGGGCGCTCACTTCCAGGTCACTCAACGCGCCGTTGAACACCTGTACATCATCAATCGTCCCGGCAAAAAATTCGGCGCGTTTGCTGCGTATCTTGCCTGCACCGATGATCAAGTGCGCGCGGGCGTCCCATTCTTCGTTGAACGTGACCGTCTCCTGAAGTTCGCCATTCACGTACAGCTTGAGCGTGTTGCTGATCACATCTCGTACCCCCACAACGTAATACCATGTGCCGACGGCGGGGCTGGCTTTGGAGTGGGCGCTGACCGGACGCTTATTCTCCCAATCGGCCATTGTGAAAGTGAAATGACCGCCTTCTTTCGGATCAAAGCCAAGTGCGAAACCGGAATAGATGCCGCCGTCCTGACTGACAATCACATCGGCGCTGTCGGTTTTCGCAAGCTGTACCCAGGCCGCCGCCGTGAAACTGCCGCGCGTATCGACATAGCGCCGATCTGTTTCTAGGAAATCTGTCGCTCCATCGAATTGCAGCGCCCCGCCGATCTTCCCGGCGACAGGCGGCGGCGCACCGGTTACGGTGATTTGCAAATTGTGAATGTCATCCAGCGTCCAGTGTCCGGCTACCCCACACGGTTGACCAGACGGTACGGCCTGACCGACTGCCGCCGGGATCGGATGATTGAAATTCGGCGTGTTATCGGCGTTCCAGGTGAATCGCTGGATGCGAACATCTCGATCCTGCCAGCTACCTGTCGCCGTCGCAATGGTGTGATAGACCAGCCAATCTTCGCTGCCATCGGGCGACGGTACAGGCATTGAGTTATGTCCCGGACCGTAAACCTCGCCGTCCTTGCCAGAATACGGCTTAAAGACCGGGCCGCTTTTCGTCCATGCCTTCGCGTCGAGTGGATCGCTTCCAGTCAGATTGAGCATCCCCAGTTTATAGGCGACTGTCCAACTGGCATCAGCGGAATAGATGATCGAAAGCTGCCCATTGTGGATGAACGCTTCCGGGCCTTCCTCAATCGCGGCCACTGATTGTTCCCAGGGCTGATCGGGTATGGCGATCTGGTGACGAACACCGCTAATGGTAAGCGGATCGCTCATCGGCGCGATGTACAGGGCTTGCGGAAAGTCGCCTGTGTCACCCGGCCAGCCTGACCAGACCATGTACAGTTGATCGTTATAGGTGAACACGCTGCCATCAATCGCCCATTTATCGGTGGGCGTGTCCTGATAAATTTTGCCTTTCAGCGTCCACGCGCCCTGCGGATCGGCACTCTGGGCTTGCAGCACATACAGGCGATGCGCGGCATTATGTCCGGGGCCATCATCGGCGGCGACGTAGATATACCAGCCGCCGTTCAGGTAAACCAGTTCAGGTGCCCACAGGTCATAACTAAACGGCTGCCCGGGCGGCGGCGTATAGATCGTCACCTTTGGTGCGCCACCGAGTTCGGTCAGGTTGGCCGCCTTGCGAATGGACAACCCCCCGGCGTCGGACTGCACCAGATAGTAAAACTTATCGTGATAGACCACCGATGGGTCCTGTCCTTTGGGGAGCAGCGGATTCTTGAAGGCACAAACGATTTTTGGCGGTGTATCGGCAGCCTGTACGACTGGCGAACCAATAAACACCAGGGCGATACAAACGACGCTGAGCAGCCGTGCAAGGGAGTGTTGAATTACAAACTGAGAGGAGTTTTTAGGACGCATAACATTTGATCTCACCGTTATCTAAACACTTATTTACGGGTACGCAACTGGCGAATCGCTTCCCCTAATTCCACGTCGCGCCCGTTCTGATCGGGGATCATCGGAATATCGGGCGTCAAGCCTTTACCATCGAGTTTACCGTGATTGGGCGGCAGCCATTCCGCCGTTGTGATGTGAATCGAAGATTTATCGGCCATTGGCAGGATCAACTGAACCGATCCCTTGCCATAACTTTGCTGACCGAGCAGAATGCCGCGCCCGCGATCATGAATCGCCCCGGCCACCAGTTCGGCGGCGCTGGCCGTACCGCCATTGATCAAGACGATCATCGGCAAATCGGTCAAAAAGCTATTATCGGGCGCGTTGAAGGGTTTTTCACTGGCGCGATCTTTTTCGATGAAGATCAGGCCGCCGTTCAGGAATGCCCCGGCCACTTTCAATGATTCGTCCAACAAGCCGCCGGGGTTGTTTCGTAAGTCCAGGATCAAGCCGGTTACTGATTTGCTTTTTAGCTCAGTAATCGCGGTTTTGAGTTCATCAGGCGTGCGGTTGGTGAAGCGCAAAATGGCAATATAGCCGAAACTCGGTTCTTCGGTCAGCGTTCGCCAAACCACAGACGGTACATCGATCACGGCGAACGGAATGGTGAAGGTCTCCTCTTTGCCAGAGGGTTGGTGGCGAACATGGATCGTCACGCCACTATCGGCCTTCACTTCGCCGCGTAACATCTGATCAACCGCGTCCTGCTGCGTGGTGAGTGGCACGTCTTTGCTATTCACGCTTAACAGAACGTCGCTATCCTGCACACCTGCTTTGGCGGCGGGGCTATCTCGGAATGGATACAGCACAAATTGATTCGACTCATCACGTTTCAACAGGACGCCGATCCCGCCATACGTCCCGGCCAGCACGTTCGATTCACTTTGGGCAACAGGCGGTTCGACAAAGAAGGTATACTTATCGTTGAGAGTCGTGATCAACCCGCGAATTGCGCCGTACTCAAGTTGTTGTTGAGGGGGTTGATCGCGTATATAGTATTGGTCAATATAATCTTGCGCCTGTTTGAGCAGGGGGAACTGTTCGGTTTGGGCAGAGGCCAGCACCCGCCCTCGACTATCGTAGCCAGCATAAAACGCGATCCCGACCAGCAGGATGGCCGTGCCAGCGCCCGCCAAAATAGTCAGCAATCGGCGTGCGGTTTTTGGTATATCCATAAAGATTGATCCATTACTAGTCAAACTGTTGAGCCGCTATTTAGAAGCCTATTGGGTTCTATTTTAACATGGAACAAGGTGTGTTCATAAAGCCGAAGGATAACTTGCTGCGATGACCAATAACGAGACGACGCCGGGGCCGCTGGTATTGGTGGCGGACGACGATAAGACAACACATTTGCTGCTGCGCGTGACGCTCCAGCGCGAAGGCTTCCGGGTAGCAGAAGCCAGTGATGGGCAAGCTGCCGTCGATCAAGCGCGCAAACTGCGCCCCGACTTGATCCTGATGGACGTACAGATGCCGATCATGGATGGCTTCGAGGCGGTGCAGCAGTTGCGCCAGGAACCGGCTACACAACGCATCCCGGTCATCTTTCTGACGGCCACCGCCCGCGACCCAACCGATGTGGCGCGTGGCTTCAACCTGGGCGCGAGCGATTATCTCCGCAAGCCGTTCAGCGGTGAGGAATTACTTGCCCGCGCGCAAAGCAAGATCGCCGCCTATCAGCTTGAGGAACATCTTCAACAGCGCACACATGAACTCGAATCGCTGGTGCAAATTGGTGCAAAACTGAATGAAGCGTTGGCGCTTAATGAACTGGCGGATCGGCTGCTATCGATCACCCTGTCGCAGTTTCCGTGTACCTGTGCGGCACTCGTCCTGATTGATGATCAAGGTAAACCGACACTCTCACGATTGCACTATGCAGACCCCAAAAAGACAATTGACCAGACGGATGATGTATCGGGAACGTTGATTGCTCACGTCCTGCAAACGGGCGAACCGATCCTGATCAAAGATACGTCTACTGATGAAAAGGTCAAGACGATCCTGAATGGCGTTGACTGCCGTTCGGGGATGGCCGCACTGCTCATTCATCGCGGCAGAAAATTGGGCGTGGTTGTATTGGCCGATTCGCAACCCAATCATTTCACGGCGGATGCCTTGCGGGTGCTGCGCTCAATCACCGAACAGGCCGCCCTTGCCATTCGCAATGCCCAACTGTACGCGGAACAACAGGAATACGCTCAGGGTTT
>JBBSEU010000077.1:0-20875 GCA_038239365.1 Aggregatilineales bacterium | reverse complement strand
TCCGCGCTCAACATCCGGTTTGTCGCCAAGCCGCAGCCCGTCAAATCCTAAACTGAACGGATCGGTGAAAGCGTTTGGCGTCGAGATCGGGCCAATGCCTGCGGCGGATGAGCCTGTCTTTACCCCTCCATCCCCTCTCCATCAGGGAGAGGGAGAGTCGAGCCTTCCAGGTAATCGCCCTCTAAGCGAACCGATGAAGCCGGATGAGGCGCTCCCGGCGAAACTCCAATCGCGGCAGGATCATGCTGCCCCGGATGCAGCCCACCGTCACTATCGGCTCAACCGCTACCGCTATTGGAAGATTATCGTCTTTTTTGTGTGGCTGTTCCTGCGCCTGATTGGTTGGGAAGTGGTCTTACGGCGCGTCCTGGGCAATAAGTTCGTCGCGCGTGGCCGATCTAATCGGGCGCGAATTGCATCGCGGCAGTTTCGCAATCTGGCCGCCGAAATGGGCGGCGTGATGATCAAACTCGGCCAGTTCATTTCCAGCCGCGTCGATATTTTGCCGCCGGAAATCACCGACGAATTGACGGGCTTGCAGGACAACGTGCCGATTGTCTCGTTTGATTACATCAAAAAGACGGTTGAACGCGAACTGGGGCCGCTTGAAAGCCGCTACCTATGGTTTAACGCTGAGCCAATTGCGGCGGCCAGCTTCGGGCAGGTTCATCGCGCGCAGTTGTTCAACGGAGATCGAGTCGTCGTCAAGGTGCAGCGCCCAAACATCAACGATGTGGTGCATACGGATCTGGCGGCACTGTCGGTGGTGGGGCGGCTCTCCATGTACTGGAGTCTGATCCGACGGCGTGCGAACATGCCCGCCCTACTGGAAGAATTTAGCCGCGTGTTGTGGGAAGAACTGGACTACATCGCCGAAGCTGACCACGCGCTGACCTTCGCCAGTATGTTCAAAGATGATCCGGTGATTTATGTACCCGGCGTCTACCTGGAACATTCGACGGCATTGGTGCTGACCCTTGAAGATGTGACCAGCATCAAAATCAATGACTACGCGGCGTTGGAACGTGCCGGGATCAGCCGAAAGGCCGTCGCCGCCAAATTGATCGAATGCTATCTCCAACAAATTTTCGACTTCCAGTTTTTCCATGCCGATCCGCATCCCGGCAATATTTTTGTCTACCCGATCCCGGACAAGGATTTGGCACGGATGGGCTATGGCACGAACGGCAATGCACCCAAAGAGCGCCCGTTTTACATCATTTTCATCGACTTCGGTATGGTCGGGCGGCTCACTTCGACGATTCACGATGGCTTGCGCGAAACGATCATTGCCATTGCTACACAGGATGCAACCGCGCTCGTTTCCGCCTATCAAAAATTTGGCGTACTACTGCCCGGCGCGGATACCAAGCGTATCGAAGAAGCGACTCGCGCCGTGTTCGATAAAATTTGGGGCTTGAACATGCAGCAGTTGCAAAACGTGCCCTACGAAGAAATGCTCGAAGTGGGCAAGCAATTCAGTGATTTGCTGCTGACAATGCCTTTCCAGATGCCACAGGATTTCATCTATCTGAGTCGCGCCGTAGGCATTTTGAGCGGCATGTGTACCGGACTTGATCCGCACTTTGATCCCTGGGAGTCGCTTCAACCTTTTGCTGCCAAGATGCTGTCCAGCAGCAGTGAACGTACTAAAGCCGCCGTTGGCAACCAATCCATCAACACAGCAACGGCGCTGCTCTCAACGGCATTGGGTGTCGTGCGCGACTACGCGGGCAAAGTCGCCAAACTGCCTAACCTGGCGGATACGGTGTTGACACGCGCGGATCGCGGCGAACTGAATGTGCAAATGACACTCGACTCGAACACCAAAAATCAGATCACGCGGATCGAGTCGGCAACCGGGCAGTTGGTGGTGGGCGTCGTGTTCGCCACGCTGACGCTGGCAAGCACGTTGTTGTACATCAACCATGAGCAGGGGTTAGGTACGGCGGGCTTTGTTCTCTCAGGTCTGAGCTTGATAATGTTGGTTATTCGAGGGCGTGGTGCAGCGTAGGGGATAAAATGACGCTGGTACTCAAACATTTGTCCGTCGATCAACCCACCACAGACCAAACAACTCGCTTGCTGGAGACAAACCCTTGAGCAATCGCATCACAGGAGATGACGGCGAACTTCTGAACGGCAGCACAGAAGCACATGACGCGCTACACGAAACGAAAGCTAAGAGAAAAGGAACTGATTCAAAGCCAGTCTATTGTGTTAGTACGTTTTAGGTAACGGCGGGCGGGTTTATTCTATTATCTTGGGCAATTTTGCTGCTTGCGGCGCTCCACTCTCCACTCATCAATACTACAGACAGCGGTTGTACTGTATGTGGATTGCTTCAGGTGTTAGGATTATCAGTAAATGCCAGCTTGTGGAAGGTAAACCGACCCGTTGCTATGGGTTTATGTGTGGGCGTATTTGCAATCCTGGTTATTATGCCACTTTTCTTCTTGATTGCCTCGATTTTTGTTTGCCAGACACGAGGATGTTTAATCTAGTTTCGAGTGAAATCACCCCGCTCACATCTTCTGGTCGGAGTTAAGCGCCGCGCCCGATCAAGGCCAGCGCCACACCGACCATCGCGGCCAGGATGCTCACCAACCAGAACCGCTGCACAACCTGTGTTTCGCTCCAGCCGCCGAGCATAAAATGATAATGGATTGGCGAACTGCGAAAGATACGCTGACCACCTGTTGCTCGAAAATACGTTACCTGCATCAGCACGCTAACCGTTTCGATCAAGGGGATAACCGCGATTAAAGGCAGCAGCAGCCATTGTCCGGTCATTAGCGCGATAGTGCCGAGTGTCGCGCCAAGCGCCAGCGATCCAGTATCACCCATGAACATCTGGGCAGGTTTGGCGTTGTACCACAGGAACGCGAAGCACGCGCCGACCATGATGAAGCAAAACTGGATCAGGTAAACCTGCCCCTGCAAAAAGGCGATGATCCCGTAGGCGGCAAACGCGCTGGACGTGGTTAACCCGGCCAGTCCATCCAGGCCATCCGTCAGGTTCAAGCCGTTGGACGTTGCGGCCAGCACGAACATCACCAGCGGGATGTAAATGAGCGGCGATAGGTTGAACGTGATGCCAACGATAGGAATATAAATCTGGTTAGCATAGCTCACGCCACCGCGCACTACGGACATGAAAACAGCGGCAGTGAAAGCTATCGCCAACTGCGCGATGAACTTGGTACGTGCCGAAATGCCCTGACCCGTTCCTTTTTTGCCTTGAACGCCCTCAATATCATCGACTGCACCGAGCAACCCATGCCCAACCAGTACAAATAGCGGCAGCAGGATCGATACGCCTGTCACCTGCCGGATCACGCTGACCAGATTCAGACCGAGCGTAATGAAAAAAACGGGCACAAGGATCAGGATTCCACCCATTGTGGGTGTACCCTGCTTTTGCTGGTTACTTTCCGGTTCGTCGGGATTGATATTTTTGCCGATCCGCAATCGACGCAGCACCTCGATAAAGGGGCCACCCCAGATCACCGTCAATAAGAAAGTAATTCCGCCCAGTGTCAGCGCGAACGGCAGCGGATTGGCAATACTCATCAGCGCGTGCCCAGAATCTGAGACGTGTTGCCGCCCTGTGCCTGTAGCTGCGCGCGCTGCTTATCGGTGGGGATGTTCATCATCACTACCAGCCGCTGAACGAAATCAGAGAAGACCGGCGCGGCGCTTTCGCTGGCATACAGGGGAACGTGGCTAATTCGGATCAGGACGCTGACGCGCGGCTCATCGGCAGGAAAGAAACCCACAAACGTCGTTTCATGGTTGTATGGATCATAATCCTGAAGCTGCGGATTCACGTATTGAGCCGTACCCGTTTTGCCCGCAATCGCATAACCGGGCACTGCGGCCTTTTGGCCTTCACCGATCCGCACCACCTGTACCATGATGTCCCGTATCTGGTGAGCCGTATCGGGCTTGATCGGCGTGCGTACCGTGTAGGTGTGCGAGGGGAAAACCGTTTCGCCATGCACGCGCTTGAGCATGATATGCGGCTGCATCATCTGGCCGTCGTTGGCAATCGCGTTGACGTAGCACAGCATTTGCAGCGGTGTGACCTGCAAACCTTGCCCGAAGCTGTTGGTTGCCAGCGTACTTTCATCCCAATACGTATCGCCCGGCTGCCGCAAAATGCCCGTCGCTTCGCCTTCCATATCGATCCCGGTACGCGCGTTGACACCCCACCGCTTCGCTAGATAGTCGTAAAAGACGGTTTGCCCCATCGTAATCGCGGCGTTACTGGTGCCCACGTTGTATGACTTGATCAGCACCGTATCGAAGCTGGTTGAACCATGCCCGGCATGATCCCAGTTCATAATACTGCGCCCACCGATGCTGAGTATGCGTGTATCGTTGTACGTCCAAAGACGCGAGACTTTGCCCGAATCGAGCGCCGACGACATGGAAACCAGCTTGAAAACCGAGCCGGGTTCGTACAGGTCGCTGATGGCCGGGTTTTTCATCGCATCGGCCTGGGCTTTGCTGTACTGATTCGGATCGAAGCCAGGATAAGACGCCATCGCCAGAATTTCGCCATTACGCGGATCCATGACGATGATGCTGCCGCCATCGGACTTGTACTTTTCGAGTGCCTGTTGAAGTTCTGTTTCGGCCAGATATTGCATACTGCGATCCAGCGTCAGGTAAATATCATCACCGGGCGGCGGGCGGTTGTTCGGATTCACGTCAAACGGGATCGGGCTTTCATCGCTGAAGCGTGTCTGACCCGCCAATTCGGTGTCATGATAACCTTCGACGCCAACGTAACCTTTGCCATTGCCGCCCAAAAAGCCGATCACCGGTCCGGCCAATGCACCTTGCGGATAGATACGGCGCGGCACGGGGTCAAGCACAACGCCGGGGTAATCCAGCTTGGCGACTTGCTGTGCTAATTCTGTCGAAACAGGGTTTTCGGTGAGCGGGATATACTTTTCTTCGCCCTGCAAATAATTGAACAGTGTTTCTTCGGGAATCGTGAGCAGCGGTGCCAACTGGTGCGCTACCGTCCGCTTGTCCGAAACGAGCGCCGGGCTGACTCCAACCCGGTAGTACATTTCGTTACCTGCCAGCAGTTCGCCGTTGCGGTCAAAGATGCGTCCCCGATCCGGGACTTGTTCGCGTGGCTGGCGATAAGTAGTGCTGGCATAATTTTGCAAATAGGCAGCCGTATCCAGTTGAAACTGAAACGAGCCGACGCGCGCTAACAGCAGCGCCCCCACACTGACCAGGACAATCGTCAGCATCGACAGACGGCGCGAAAGCATCTCATTCATCAGCCAATATCCTCATTATGGAACGGGCGTTGGGCGTGACTGGCCTGACCAGGCATCGAACTGTTTCATCAGCTTGTCCCACTGCGCCTGAACCCAGCCGTTGAACGTCTCATCATAGACGTAGGTCGGGGCGACAGGTATTTCGGGGGTAGGCGTCGCACGGCTGGGCAGATAGCCCGGCACGACGATGTACTGTTGATCTTCCGGCTCCACATTTTTGAAACCAAGTGCCTGGGCACGGCCACGTAATTCGGTGATCCGTTTTTTGCCCGCGATCTTGGCGATCATGTCTTCGTTGTTGCGCTGGAACGAGTCGCGTGTTTTGACCAGATCGGCCAATTGGAAACCTGTCGTGGCGGTGGCGGTCGCCTGTGCCAGATACAGCGCGCCAATGATGATCGCCACAAAGACGATGAGTCCGGCAATGGCGAGCGTCTCGGTCTGCGTGCGCGCCTGAGCCTGTCGGAGCGCGTGTTGGAGCCAGCTAGGGCGTCGTTCGTTCATGGCGGGCATTGTAGCCGATCCGCCGAATGGGGACAACTAGGCGGGCAGCGTTGCCACTGACCAGCCGATCAGGACGAGCAACACGACCACGCCGAATACAGCAAACGGCCAGCGCGCACTGAATGGCTTTTGATCGATCACAGCCAGACTGGTTTCAGTGCGGGTTACGACAAACTGCGGCGCGATCAGCAAAGCCATAAGCAGGCCGCCGATGAAGCCGCCGATATGCCCCCAGTTATCGATCCCGCCGCCCTGTGCCCGCCCGACGTGGCTCAACACGCCCAAGCCCAGGTTCACGCCGCCCAGGATGAGCAGTTCGCGCAGTGCCGAACCCGCCCGATCACCGAGTAGTTCGCGGTGACGGTACAGGAACACCATTTCAGCGGCCATGATCGCAAAGATCGCGCCGGATGCGCCCGCCGATGCGCCGCGCCCTATCACAAAGCTCATCAGCGATCCGCTCAGACCGCCCACGAAATAGATCAGTGCAAAACGAAGATGCCCAAACAATCCCTCAACGGTTCGCCCGAACAACCACAACGCATAGGCATTGAAAAAGATGTGCGCCAGACTCAGATGCAAAAACATGGCCGTGAACAGGCGGTACACTTCGCCATTGACCAAAATGCTGTGGTAATCGAGGATACCAAATTCCAGGATCGGGTTAGGCGTGCCAATGTCCTGCGTCTGATCGAAGACGAACATCACCGCGAAAATGCCAACGATCAACGCCAGCAGAATCATCGTGATAATTGGGCGGGTAGTCGGTAGTTGAAGGCCTTGCTGTGCCGGGACGGCAGGAGCAGGCTGTGCTTGTTCTTGCAAAATTTGACCCTTGCTCTAATTAGGTAACGCCACGATGATAGCGCCGCGCCGTGTATTGCACGAATGCCCGCGCGGACGCATAATTGGCGTTTCAGTCTGCCCCAAAATTTTGAGGAGCCTTTAAGAATGTCCAACCCACCCTTGACGGAGGTCGTCCCCGACCTGCGTAGCCATGAAATTACCAAAGGTTATGAGCGTGCCCCACACCGCGCCATGCTGCGTGCGATGGGGCTGGGTGATGAAGAAATTCATCGTGCGTTCGTCGGTGTTGCCAGCACCTGGAACGAAGCCACACCCTGTAACCTGCGCCTGGATGTGATGGCCGATCTTGCTAAAGAAGGCGTGAGCGCATCGGGCGCAACCCCGCGCGAATTTGTGAGCATCGCCGTCAGTGATGCGATTGCGATGGGTCACGAAGGCATGAAAGCCTCGCTCGTCAGCCGCGAAGTGATCGCCGACTCGATTGAATTGATGATGCACGCTCATCGCTACGATGCACTGGTCGCCATCGCGGGCTGCGATAAAAGCCTGCCGGGTTCGCTGATGGCATTGGCGCGCATCAATGTGCCGGGCGTATTCGTGTATGGCGGCAGCATTCAGCCCGGCCACTTCCGAGGCCGCGACGTGACAATTGTTGATGTGTACGAGGCCGTTGGCGCGGTGGCGGCTGGCACGATGAGCGAAGCCGATCTGTATGAACTGGAATGCGCGGCTTGTCCGGCGGCGGGTTCATGTGGCGGCATGTTTACGGCCAATACCATGTCGTCCGTTTCGGAAGCGATTGGTATGGCACTGCCGGGCAGTGCCAGCCCGATGTGCGTTGGCAAAGCGCGCGAAGACGTGGCGCGTGCCAGTGGTGTCGCCGCTGTCGAAATGCTCCGTCTGGGCATCCGCCCACGCGATATTATGACGCGCAAAGCCTTCGAGAATGCAATTGCGGTAGCCGTCTCAATGGGCGGTTCAACGAATCTGGCGCTGCACATCCTGGCGATTGCCCACGAAGCACAGGTAGAACTGACACTTGAGGACATCAACGAAATCAGCCACCGGACGCCCTTGTTGGCCTATATGAAGCCGGGCGGTAAATACGTCATGGAAGATTTGGATCGCGTCGGCGGAGTCCCGATTGTGATGCGTCAATTGCTGGACGTCGGATTCCTGCATGGCGACGCGCTGACTGTCACAGGCAAGACAATTGCCGAAAATCTGGAAGGCATCGGCTTCGATCCGAATCAGGACGTGGTTCGCCCCTACACGAATCCACACAGTCACACGGGCGGCCTCGTGATTCTGCACGGCAATCTGGCTCCCAAAGGCGCAGTAGTCAAGGTTGTCGGGTTGGGCGCACACACCACGCATCGCGGTCCGGCGCGCGTCTTCAACAGCGAGGAAGAAACGTTCAAGGCGGTTCAAAACCACGAGATCAAGAAGAACGATGTGGTAGTCATTCGCTACGAGGGGCCAAAAGGTGGTCCCGGAATGCGCGAAATGCTGGCCGTCACTGCCGCCATTGTGGGACAGGGTTTGGGTCAGGATGTTCTGCTGCTTACCGATGGACGTTTTTCGGGCGGCACGCGCGGCCTGATGGTTGGGCACGTTGCACCGGAAGCGTATGTGGGCGGTCCTATTGCCATCTTGCAGGATGGCGACATGATCACCATTGATACGACTGCGGGCACGCTCAATGTCGAATTAAGTGATGAGGAAATCCAGCGCCGTCTTGGAGACTGGACGCCGATCACGCCCCGTTATACGCGCGGCGTGCTGGCGAAGTATGCGCGTTCCGTGACCTCGGCGGATAATGGCGCTATCTGTACCTGAGCGCGCCGCCTAAGCTGATATATTAGCTAACAAAACGGGTTGCCCACGCATGAGTGAGGCAACCCGTTTCTGTTCTTGCCGGACGTGTTATGACGTAGGGATTAGCTTCACGTTCGTCAGGATTTGCTGCCCGACGCACTTCCCCTGCTTCAAGCCGTTCTCAATGTCTACACGATAATGAATGCCGCCGTATAACCGGGAGATAGCGGCTTCATCGGCAGCGGCATTGAACGACTTGAACGAGCGGCCAGGAGTATGGGTAGTATCGGTGAAGGCCAATTTATCGCCAAACAACCCGGTCAGCACTTCGGCGGCGGCTGCCGAGGCGACGGAGTGCCCCGACGGATAGCTTGGAAAGGGCGGCGACTGAATGTACGATTCCCAATCGCGCTTGATGTATTTCTGAATATAGGTGATCGGGCGCAGGAGTGGTTCTTTGTACTTGAGTTCCCAGCACGAGATGAACGCATCGCCGAGCGCCATACCGATCAGCGCGTACATTTGAGCGGCACGATCCAGCTTGAGATTGAGCTGTTTCACCATCTGATTACCAATCGACATCCAGTGACCGGCTGGCGCACCCGTCAACCCTGGCGTATCGACCCAGAAATCGGCAATTGCTTTTTGTTCGGTGGTCAGTTTGTCGCGCGTTGTTTTGACTTCCATCGCCTGCTTATAAAATTCTGAGGATGTATCGGTGCTGAATGGCACTTCGCTTTTTACCTCACATACATCCGAATTTTCTAAAGCGAACGGACGCAGCATCCCCCAATAGGGGCCAACAGGCTTTGTGCCGGGTGTGGTGAGTACATAATCCCAGGGTTGATCGGTAGGGAGCGTGTAGGGTTTGGTGCTGAGTTCCTTGTACTGATCCTGTGCCGCCCAATCGTTGATGGCCTTGCCAATGTCATCGCCCAATTTCAGCGAACGGTCTAACACGTCCGCGCCGACAACGGCTTTACGCGCGGCGGCTTGCTTGGCACGCAAATCGGCAAAGCCCTTGATGCTGTCATCTTTGGGCAGCAGCACGGTTGAGACTGTTGCTAATGCCGCATTTGCAACCGACGGCCAATCGTAGACCAGAGCGGCATCGGGCGCGGGCATGGTGGGCATCCCCTTGAACTGTGTACTGAGATCGTTTGCACCCGGAATGCCCGGCACAACCGCTTCGTAGAGTGTCACGCCTGTATAAGCATACACGCGCGATGCTGCCGGGGCGCTGACCGTATCAGCCTGCACGCGGCTGTAGACGTACTGAACCCACTCTACCGCAAACGCCGCGTCAAGCTCCGAAGCCAGTTTCGATTTTGGCTTGGTTTGCGCGGCGGCCACGCCTGTACTCATCAAGGCCACGCTAGCGCACAGCAGCGCGGCAAACATCATTTTCTGAATCGCCTTGATCCGAGCCATGATCCGTCCCTTTTCTAACTTGAAATGCTTTTGGCGTTATAACGAAGTGCGGTTTGTTTTCGTTCCGCCTGATGATCCAATCCTATAAGAATAGGATCACTTTCTTGTTTCAGTTTAATCAAAAACGATCAAATTTTGCCATGCGTCGATTTTCGCTTTCCCTACGCCTGACACACGATCCAGATCGGCAAAGCTCTTGAACGCGCCGTTTTTCTGGCGATAGTTGAGGATCTGCTGTGCCAGCGAGGGGCCGCAGCCCGGTAAACGCTGCAAATCATCAATCGTAGCCGTGTTGATATGCACTGGTCCGCTGGCCGTCGGCATGGCGTCCGATAGGCTTGCGCTTCGATTCATGCCGATGATCGGGACATTCACCTGGTCGCCATCACGGAGCAGCGCCGCCAGATTAACGCGCGCCACATCCGCATCATCGATCAGCCCGCCCGCCGCCTTGACCGCATCATCAACGCGGCTTCCCGGCGGCAGTGTAAAAAGATTGCCGGGATTGACGACGGCACCGGTCACGTAGACACGCATTGGGCCGGGCGTGGCACTTGGGAGCGGAGTCGGGGTGGGCAGCGGTGGAATGATCGTGATGACTGTTGCGGGCGGGCGATAGGTGAGCAGTGCGCCAACACCGCCGAAGATCGCCAGCGCGATCACCAAAAAGATCAGGTTGCGATAGCGTTCCAGCAGCGGCATAGGCGTATTACCTCAGTGCTTCAAAGCGGCTAATCGTCGTACTGCATCACCAATTCACCCTGCGAGTCGCAAAAGTTGCACTGCCAGGTATCGTCCTGCTGTGAATAGTAAAACGTCTTACCGCAATACGGGCAAGCGGCACGTTCGACAGAAGTGTCTTCCATCCAGCGGAAAAAGTATTCGATTTCTTCAAGTTTGCGTTTGGCGCGGCGTTTGCCCATTTTTTCGCGCAGCCACACCTCCGGCATTTTAGCATATTTTTGATTGTTGCAACCGTCCGTGCCGTGACAGAGCGGCACCATGTTCGTCTTGATCGTACCGGGGCAATCGGGACTCGACAGCGGAATCCAATGATCAGTGGCGATGGTGTGCCACAGACCGGGAGGCCGCCCACACACCGCACAGCGCCCGTTCCAGTATTCGAGCGCGCGCCGCCGATCTTGTGCGCTGAAATTGTTGGGCAAGCTGCGTTTACGGGCGCGATAGGGACGTTCGGGTTTAGGCACATCGGGCGCGGGCGGCCCAAGCGATCCACGCAGCCGGGCGGCGATGCCGGCAAATGCTCTGAACAATCCTAAACCATGCTGATCGGCCACGTCCGCTGCTCCAAAAACCGGTTTACTGCATCGCCGGACAGGGCACTTCCGGCTTCTGTGTTACCAGATCAGATCGCACCCAACCGTTAACGATATTGCCTTCAATAGTGAATGAGACGCGAAACCAAACCACTTTATCATCCGGCCCGATCTGCTGCGTCAATACATCCATTGTCTGACCCCGTATCAATTCCGTCAACTTGACTGAGTTGATCGAAGGCCGGGTTCGCACACCAACCCCCGCCGTGATCACGATAACCTGACAAATTGTGGGCGGTGTGGGCGATATTGACGGCGTAAACGATGGCGTAAACGACGGCGTGCGGCTCGGTGTCAGCGTGATTGTGGGACTGGCCGTGAAAGTTGGCGTTTCACTGGGTGTGGCGCTGTCGGTGGCGGTGACCGTTGGCGTGCGCGTCTTTGAGGGTGTAAAGGTTGGCGTTGCTGTAAAAGTTTCAGAAGCGGTGCCTGTCGAACTGGGTGTATAAGTCGCCGTTTCGGTATAGGTGGCCGTTGGCGTGCGCGTAATCGTCGGCGTGATGCTTGGCGTATAGGTGGCCGTTGGCGTTGGTGGGAAGATCAACGGCGTCCACACCGGGCGCGAAAATAGCGCAAGCGCCAATAGGATGACCCCGATCCCACCCGCAATTGCCCCGCCCCGCAAACTTCGTCCGCGCTGCAACGTGCGAACTTCGTCTTCAAGCTGCAACAGTTCGCTGCGCCGTCCCAAAATGCGGAACGGCTCATCCTTCGAGAGCGCCAACCAGCGTTCTGCCGTCTGCACATCGCGCCGATCCAGCGCCACTTCGACTCGTTCCAGGTGATGTGCCAGCAGATCGGACACCAGCATTCGGTAGCGCGGGTCTTGCGAATAATCGCGCAAATTGGCAAGCATCGTGCGTGCCTGCGCCAGTTCGTTATCGAAATTTTGCGTGATCAACGCCCCGGATCGCTCAATGACCTGCCGCGCTTCGTTCATGCGCGCTTCGGATTGACGAGCTTGTTGGAGGATAGCACCCACGTCGCTGTCGCCCGAATCGAGGCTAGCGGCTGCTTCGAGTGCGCGGATCGCTTCGCCCGTGATCCGCTGCTTTTCTTCGATCACGGTGGCCGAGTCGGCACGGGTGATCGCCGCCTGCCCCTGATCGAGCAGTTGCGATTTGAGCGCCTGTAGCCGTTTGTTAGAATCGGCCATGAGCGATTGTAGGCGGTTGCTGCCCGGCAAAATCTGGCGCAGTTGACCAAGCGAACCGAGCAGGTTTTGAAGCGTTGAGGCACGTTCGGTCAGGCTGCCCGCCAACATATTCAGTTGCAAGGACGCCTTATCGTATTGATCCTGTACACGCTTGATCAGATCGATTCGATCTTGGGCTACCGGGTCGCTTGCGACGACACGCAGCGCCCCTTCATACTTGCGGAGCGCGCCTTGCCAGTCATCGCCCGCCAACAGTCGATCTCCGTCGTTGAGCATTTCGCGCGCCAATGATAAATCCTGAATATCAAGAAGCGCCTGCTCTGCATCTTTCCACGATTGAATGCCCGAACGTTCGGCCAGATCACGCGCATCACGGTACAGGCGTTCAGCTTCATCATAGTTCCCGGCACGTACCAGCGAATTGGCGCGGTTATAGGCCACGCGCGCATCGAACGGAATACGATGATCGGGCACAACGCCGCGCATCAGGTTATCTTCGGCTTTTTGGCGATAGTCCAATGCCGTCGGGTTATCGGCCTGTATGGATAGCACTCGATTCGCCAGATCAACTGTCTTCTGATAATCGCCCGCGTAATAAACCTGCGTGATCTCGGTCAGCAGGCCGTCGATGTTCCCACCCGCCACTGTGTTTACAACTTGCGCGGATTGGGTTTGACGCGGATCAGGCGGCGGGGCGGCGGGTGGCGGATCGCGCGGCACGGCTTGAGGGGGCAGCGGTGGCGCGGCGGGCAGTTCCAACCCGTAGCGCGTCATCAGATCGCGCACTTTCATCTCTAGCTGCGGGCTGCGCGCGGCAGCCTGTCGCAGCAAATCGCGGGCTTCGGGGTTGGCCGAATCCTGTTCGAGCGCCCCGGCCAGAATATCAATCGCCTCATCAAAATCGTCTTCATCGGCGGCCAGTTCCATGCGGATACGTGCCCGCCGCAAAATGCCGCGCATCGCGCCAGTATCGGCGGCGGGGGCAGCAGGCCGGACGCTGCGTTGTGCCAGTTCCGCGAACAGGTTACGCGCTTCTTCCTCATACGAGGTGTTTTTGCTGGCAGTCAGCAAGGCACGCGCATCGGCTTCGAGCGGCGTCAGTTCGGCGGGCTTGGCATCCGCCGGAAGTGCGTCCAGGCGGCGGCGTAAATCGGCAAGTTGTTGTTGTAGCGTTGCCATAAAACTCCAATAAATCGGCTTGTCTTATCAGGTCTCAACGTCCAGGGAAGGCGGCTGCCACAGCGCCCAATCATAGTTATAAGTTGCTTTTGCGTCGAGTCCGGCGCGTGTGCCAAAAGAAAGTGTAATCGTTTTTCCGGCGTAGGCCGATACGTCAACTGAGACTGGCTCAAAACCCTGCCCAATTTTACGCGGCATGACGAGTTTTTCTAACAACTTTTGGGATTTACCATCCGTTGTGTTGACCTCTACCAAAAAAAGCGCGCCGTCACTCGGATCGGCTTCATATTTCTGGGGAATATCAACCATAACACCAGTTTGTATAACGATGTGTTTGGCAGCGGGCAACTGCAATAGCCATGTGGCGGTTGAGTTCGGCTGCATGAACAGGACGCGTCTCGGTACGCCGTCGATCACGCGCGATTGATATTGCGTATAGGCTTTAGAGGGCGTCTCGATGTACGCGCGTTCCAGGTAGAACTGCGAGCCAGGCAAGAAAGCAACATTTCGAGCCAACAGTCCGGGCATTTCCTGGCGAATTATTGCCGGAACCGGATTGATACTGCTCAGGCATTCATCACTGGCCGTTTCGTAGGTCAACAGGCAGTCATGGCCTTTGCCAAAGGTGTTGTTATAAAAATCGAAACTCTCCGTCGCGTTGAGCGTGCCATTCAGATAACCAATGCCGATCAGTATACCAATAACAACGGGAACGGCGCGCAAGACTACGAATTGTGGGGCGATGCGTCGATCCGTGCGGCGTGGTTCGGTGAGCGCGATGGCGATCAGCGCGACCACCGATACCCAGAACAATACACCGTAGGGCATAAAACGATACTGCCGCCCCGATAGCGCCCCAAAACGTACCACACGGCCAAGCGCGCCAAACACCGCGATCCCGATCACCCAGGCACTAATTGCCAGCCAGGGCGTCACTTTTTTGAGGCCGTTTTCGACAAACAGACTGATACCGATGCCCAAAGCCAACACACTCAGTACACCAACTATGCCCATCGGCACGGCAACCGAAATTCCCGCTGCCGAAGTTTCGCCAAACGATACGGGTGAACCGATCATTGCAAGAATAAAATGGACGAAATCGGCCAGATTGAGCGCAATCGGATCATGCAGTGTTGCCAGATAATCGACGGCATACGGAATCAGGATCGACGCCGCCATGATGATCCAGGCAATATAGAACCGCTTTTTGCGATAGCCAAGCCCGATCATGGCCGCGAAGATCACCAGCCAGATCAGGTTGCCGGGGAACAACGACATCGCGCCGATATACGCAAAAAAAGCCGAGACAAACAGTGCAACCCAACCCGGCCTGATGCAAACAATTGTCGCCAATGAGGCCAGAAACGCGCACTCGACTATATACGTTGGGAAGGCGACGCTGATTACCCACATCGGATACTGAATCAGGGAAAACAATAGTATCGAGAAGGGCAGCAAAATCAGATAGCGGACGGACGCGGTAGCGGCTTTACGATAGATCAGATACAGCAAGCCAAGCGCCGCAACCACCAACCCGACATCGACGATCATTTGCACGATCATGTTCATATTGGTGATCTGTGCCAGAATCACCTGCGCCACTTTGGGAATGAACGCGCGATGTTCGTTATACAGCGCCCAGAACTGACCAATTGGCGTGCCGGGATGATTGAAAAAATAGACCAGCGTCAGCCACTCATCGTAGTAGGGCATGTTGTACGCATAGCGATTGATGATGAGCAGGATGAAATAGGCTGGCAGCAAACTTACGCCCGCAACCAGCACGCGCCGCCACAGTGCCGGGGAAACAAGTTTATTTGTTGACAGTTGGGCAGGGTTTTCGATCAAGCAGGCACTTCCTAGCGATAATCCAATTCGGGCAGTGACCACATCGCCCAATCGTAATTACTGGTGGCTTTATCATCGAGTCCGAACTGTGTCTCCAGCGTGATCGTGATCGTTTGCCCGGCATAGTCGGTCAGATCAACCATAACCGGATCGAAGTCCTGACCGGGTTTGCGCGGTAAGGCTAATCGCTTGAATACTTTTTTGGGTATGCCATCCGCGCCCGTCACGCGAATGATGAACAGCGCGCCATCGCTCGGATCAGCCTCGAATTTCGTGGGCGTATCGACCATGATTCCAGTTGAAAAAGTGATGTTCGTCGCCGTGTGCAAGTTGAGAGTCCAGGTCAATGTTGAGGGCGGATGCTGAAACAGGATGCGCGTCCGGTTGCCATCAAGGGAGCGCGTTTGATAGCCTGTATTCTCTTTGAAGGGCGTATCGATCTGCGCTTTTTCGATTGGGAACTGCATCCCGCGCGTGAATGAGGCGTGCTTTTCGATCAGAGTCGGCATGACGCTGCGGATATAGTCGGGAAACGGGTCAACGTTTTTCAGGCAGTCGTCGCTGGCCGTCTCATACGTTAAAAGACACTCATAGCCTTTATTCAAGACCTGATTGAAAATATCAAAGCCTTCGGTGAAGGCCAGAACTGAGTTCATGTAACCAGAGCCGATCAGCAGCGCCACGCCAATTGGCACGACGTTCAGCGCGGCCTGCTGTACGTGAAGGTTCAGCCTATCGCGGCGTGGTTCGGTGAGTGCGATTCCGATCAAGGCGATAACAGCTATCCAGTACAGTGCGCCGTAGGGCGTATAGCGATAAGCACGTCCCAACAATGGCCCGAACTCCGCAACACGTCCCAGCGCGCCGAACACAGCATTAATCACCAACCATCCGCTCAGTGCCAACCAGGGTAGCATTTTGCGGAGTCCGTCTTCGACAAGATAGAAAATCGCGGCGGCCAGAATCGGCACGGCGATCAAACCGATGAAACCAATAGGTGCGGCGGCAGACAGGCCATTGGGTGATGATTCGCCAAAAGCCAGCGGCGAACCGATGAAGGCCAGGACAAAATGCGCGATCAGGGACACGCTGCCAAAACCCGATCCGCGCGGCGTGGTCAGGATATATTCGACGGCGAAAGGTATCAGCACCGACGCGGCCATGATAACCCAGGTCAGATAGTGAACGGATTTACGATAACCGCAAAACCACATCAGCGGCAGGATGATCAGCCAGACCATGTTTCCGGTGAACAGCGTGAGCGAAGCGATGTAGGCCAGCACCCCGGCGATCAGCACCGCGTGCCACCCCACTTTCAGGCTGGTGATCGCCCAGATTGCGCCAACGCAGCACAGCGATGTGAGCGCCGTTGGCATTGAACTGGCGATGATCCAGAACGGCCACTGTGAGAGCGAAAAAACGAGTAGGCCAAAGGGCACCGCGATCCAGTATGAGCGCGACACAGTAGATCGTTTACAGTACAAACTGCATAACAGGCCAAACGTAATCACCGCTATTCCCAGTGCCAGATAACTGAAGACCGTCAAATTTAAGTGAGTCACCGTCGAGAGCAGCAACCCGTATAATTTGGGGATAATGCTGCGATGACCGTTGTACAGCTTCCAATATTCCCAGAACGGCGCGTCGGGGTGAATCCAAAAATAAACGACGGTGTACCACTCGTCCCAGTAGGGCATGTTGATCGCATACCGCCCGATCATAATCAGGATAAGGTAGGCGGGCATCAGGCCAAGCGTGATGATCAGAGATCGGATTAATGATGTGGGCGCGGATTTCGGCATCAGGGGATCACGCGGCAGTTCAACATTTCATTGATGCGCGTCAGCAGGCGGCGCAGTTCGCCTTCCATGTCTTCGTTTACATCTTCCATGATCACCGCCTCACGCAGCAGTTCGCGCGCTTCGCGGATCGCGTCTTGCCCCTCTCTCAGACGGGCGAGTCCGGCGCGTACCTGATCGCGTGCTTCACGCAGCGCGGGCGGGGCGGCCTGCCAGCCATAATTGACCGACATGCGCTCCAAAGCCGCCAAAAAGCTATCGGCGCTGGACAATCCCCGGCGTGCGCCCTGTTGCAAAATCGCCTGCAATGGTTCGCTTAAAGACGGCTCAGAGCCGAAATCAAGCGAATTGATCTCGTTATAGCGACTGTCCACCTCGGTCTGATCGGCGGGCTGCGGCATGAGCGTGCCCTTTTGCGGCGAAAGCCCGGTGAAGATCGGGTACAGAATGCCCACGCACAGGTTGTGCAGATCGGCTTGCACCTGTCCGGCCAAGACCTGATCGCTATCCGTGACCAGCTTGGAACTATTCCAGTCGATGATTCTCAGCGTCGAACCATTCCAGTAGACGTGTTCCAGCTTGTGATCAAGGTAGATAATCCGCTGCCGATGTGCCAGCCGAAGCACTTCCGCAAACTGCATCGCCAGATCAAGCCCTTCTTCAGTGGGCAAGCGCCAACGAGTGCCGGGCGTATTGGGCTTCATCAGGTACAGCAAATTTTCACTGCGCGGCAAGAGTTCCAGTGATAAATAGGGACGCCAGCGTTTGGCCGCGTAGGTGAGCGATGCACCCTTGAACGCCTCCACCTCCAGGCCAAATGATTCGATTTGTCCGGCGCGTGGTCGATCATCTGCCGCCGATATATAACCACAGTCGTACAGGCGCATCACATGCGGCGCGTCGGCCATGCGACGCAGCAAGTCGGCCTCGTTGATGAAGGCCATCGCTTCCCAGCGCGGTTGGCCGTCGTCCGTCAGGTGTTCGGCGCGCATCACCTTAAAGGCGCATGGGCGATTCTGGCGCAAATCCAGTGCATCGAATACTCGTGCATAATGACCGGGTGCGAAACTGTCAATGGAATTGCCAATGCTGTACAGCGTTGAAAGGTCTGTTACCGCCATATTTTCGACTTGTGCGATCCTTTCAACCAATGCGAATGGTGATCGAACTGACGGAGACGATCACGCCCTGTGCCGAAGTAATCATCACAATGGAGACGGGCGTCGCCGGACCATAGGTGGCGCTGGCCGTCGTGCCAAGCAGTTGATTATCGTAGTACACCGAGACGGTATTATCCGCGTTGCGTCGCGCCGAGAGCGTGAAGCGCAAATTGCCGGATGGCACTTGTGAGAGTGATGAGAAGCGTCCGTTGATGTTCGGCCCGATTTTGACCAACTGCGCCCCGACGAGCTGTACCTGAGCGGCGGCGCGCTGACCCTGCGGCGTCTCGAAGCCCACCGCGAAATATACCTGACCCGTCGCTGTCAGCTTTTTGTCGTAGCTGATCAGTTCAAGTGTGGCCTCGACGCGCGTCACATGCCGCGACGCATCGGAACCATAAAGCGCCCCCAGCACCGATGGCCCGATTCGCAGGATTTGCGGTGTATTTCCGGCTTTGGGGTTGGTTGTGCCAAATTGCCAGTTGACGCCATCCGGCGCGGTAGTAAACAGGTCTTTCGTCCAGGTGTAGTTGTCAGCGGGTAACTTTGTCAGATCGTCAAGCAGTTTATAATCGCCATTCACCGCATTCAACGGGACAGTGGCCGTTGCATTGAGCGTGCTGCCCGGGGCGGGGCTGCCTGGCGCGATGAATGCTGATAACGTGGGGCGTTCGGTAGGCGGCGCTGTGGACGGAACCGCAGACGGCGGTGCGGCGGTTGTCGGTGGGCGCGTCTCTGTCGGCACCGGTTTGATCGGCGTTGGTGTTTCCGAAGGCGGGATCGGCGTGCTGGTTGGTGTTGGCGTCGGTGAATTCGTTGGCGTCAAAGTTGTGGTCGGCGTCAGCGTGATCGTGCTGGTGCTTGTTGCCGAAAGTGCCAGCAGCGCCGCGTTTATGGTATTGACCGGGCTGGCCGGGACGGTCAGGGCAACGGGCGGCGGCTGACGACTCTGCAAAACAATCGCCCCAATCGCAACCACCACCAGTATCACAGCGACGACGGCCACGCCCGCCAGCCACGGGAAACGCGCTTCGGGTGACAGTTCGTGTTCTGGAGTTGGGATCGCTTCGCTAATCGGCTCAATGGGAGCGGGCGGCACGGCTTCGCGCGAATAGTTAAGGGGGGGCTGACTATCATCGACAAAACCGGGCGCGGCAGCTTCGCTATACACTAGTTTCGGATCGGGCTGCAAGCTGATCACGCTTTGCCAGTGTCGATAGATCGGATAGGCCGGGTGTCGTTCGATGAACAGCGACGCGAAATGTCCTTCGAGCAGCCGTAGTTTTTCAGCCTTCGTGAATTTGTCGTCTGTGTACAGCGCCTGAATATCGCTGTAGATATCGCGCCACTGCCGAATCAGTGAGGCATATTCTTCGCCAAGCTGCCGCCACGTCACATCGACAATGCGCTGATGGGCGTCACTCAGCGCCGGATCAGGTTGATCGGAAGGAATTAGTGCGGCTTGCTCAATTGTGCGGCGGGCGTTTTGCAGTTCGGCAGAGGCTTCGCTCAGGTTGGTGAGCCACGCTTTGAATGAATCGAGCGGCTTGCCGATGTTCCGTTCGGCTTGGGTGATCTTCTCAAGCGTGCTGTCTAACTGTGAGTGTGCGCCGCGAAAATCACCATCGCCCCACTTTCGCAAGGCATCATCCAGCGAACGGAAGGCTTGCTCAGCCGGTTCAAGCTGCGCGGCGGCCAATGGCGCACGAATGGCAGTGCGAGCAGCGGGCAGGTCATCCAGCTTTTTGACCGCGTTCAACGCCTGAGCCGCCGTAATCAACAATTGCCGCCGCGTGATCGAATTATCGAACGCCTGAAACGCCGGGTGCATCCGCACGTTGGGCAGCGTCTTGCTGGCGGCATCGCGCCAAAAAGCCGCTTCTTCGGTCTTTTCGGCTTGCTGAGTCAGGACGCCACGCAAAATGTAGTGCATCATCAGGACGCGCACAGCGGCGGAACTGGCATCACGCATCGGCTCCACAAGACCGCGCGCCACCGCCTTCAAATAGATGGTCGTGTTCGGCATTTGTTCGGAAAACTTTTGCCGGATTGCGTCTTCGGCGGGCGTCAGGAGTGCGTTGAAATCTTCCTCGGCGCGATCCGTCGTGACGTGGTTAGTCAGGCCGTCGCTGTTCAACCAATCGGCGGTCAGTTCGGCCAAACGATTCAGGCGTTGCGCGGCCTGACGTTCGCTATCGGTTTGAGCGGCGTCAACGGCACGCGCGGCACTGGCCTGAGCATCAGCATTGCGGCCACGATCCCATGCGTCCCAACCTTCGGCCAATGCGTGACCGAGCGCCGTATTCGGGCTGAGCGTCTCGACATATTTGGCGTCTTCAATCTGCTGAATATGATCTCTGAACCAGCGGGCTACCGACTCATTGAGCGGCTGAATGTCTTCGGCGGCGCGGCCATAGGCTTCAACGGCAGGGCGGCGACCACCTAGCGCAAACGCATCGAGCGCCGCCTGCCACGCTTGAATAGCATCCTCAACACGGCGGATCAAATCCTGAAAACGCGGATCGGCAATATC
>JBBSEU010000076.1:0-20949 GCA_038239365.1 Aggregatilineales bacterium | reverse complement strand
TTTCGTACAGCGGGCGCGCTTGTTCGTAGAAGGCACGCGCCTCACTCAGTTCTGATTGGCGCACGCTCAAATCGCCCAACGCTTTCAGCACGTTCGCCAGTCCCAGCCGCGCGCCAATCGTTTCGTACAGCGGGCGCGCTTGTTCGTAGAAGGCACGCGCCTCACTCAGTTCTGATTGGCGCACGCTCAAATCGCCCAACGCTTTCAGCACGTTCGCCAAACCACGCGGATAATCCGCTTTTTGTGCGACAGTCCGCGCCCCCCGCAAAATTTCGCCGCGAATCGTGCTGCTCACTTGCTGCTGCATGTAATAGCTGATGCCCATTGTGAAATCGACGGCACGCGCCAGCCGCGCCACGTCATCATCCGGCGCGCTGAATCCCCAATCGAGCGCCTGCCGCACGTCCTCAAAATCGAGTGTCAGCAGCGGGTGGCGATCTTCATTATTGTTCACCCCCTGATCGCCATGTTCACGCTCATAATGATCGAAGTGCCGTACCCGCGCCGCCGCTTCTTCGCCATTCCGCTTGAGCAGTGCCAGTGCATAGGCGCGCAGCAGGCCATGTTGTCGGTAGCGCCGTTCCTGTGTACCTGTCGGCGCGGCTTCGATCAACAGGTTCGCGCCCGCCAGCGTGCCGAGTGCATCCGTCGTATCATCCTCATCTTCATCGCCCCACACCGCGCCCGCCGCCCGCCTATCAAAGCTGCCCGCCGCCGCGAACACCCCCAGCAGCCGGAAGCGCCGTTTCAAATCTTCGCTCAAATCGTCATAGCTGACCGACAGCGACGCCTCCAAATCGAACTGGTGATCTTCATCATCATCCAGGTGCAGGTCACGGAACGGCGTATCACCGCCCAATCGTTTTTCCAATCGACGCAGCAAATCCGCCGCCGTCAGCGCGCCGGGGCCAGTCAGCCGCGCCGCCGCAATGCTGATCGCCTGCGTATGCCCGTCCAGCGCCCGCACGATCCGGCGGTGGATCGCCTCGTCCGGGTTGGCCGCGCCCGCCGTCAGCCCGATCCGTTCGGCGATCAGCGCCGCGCCCTGTTCCTCACTCAGCGCACTGAGCGCCAGCGGCACCGCCCCCAACCGATTGACGATATCCGCCTTGCGTGTCGTGATCACGATTCGGCAGCCGGGCGCGGCCACGCGGAAGCAGTCGGCATGAGTCCGCACCCACAGATCATCCAGCACGATCAACGCCCGTTTGTCCCCCAGCAGTTGGCCGAGCCGGACTTTGCCGCGCTTTTCGTCAGGATATTCGTCGCGCGCATCACCCAGCGCCACGCCAATCTCGGCCTGTCGCAGCGGAACATCGCTGTCCGTCGCCGATTGTCCCAGCCGCACCCAGAACACGCCGTCCGGGAAACTGCGTCGCACATCGCAATCGTGTGCCAGGGCGCTTGCCAGCGTCGTTTTGCCGATGCCGCCCACGCCTTGCAGCGCGACGGTTTGCTTTTTCGAGGTGATGACGCCAGTCGCATCCGCCCGGATCGACTCGATCAAGCCGTTGAGTTCGTCCTCACGCCGGATGTACCAGGTGGGCAGCGGCGGCACGCCAAACTGATCGCCCATCCGCGCGGCAGGCGCTCCCAGCAGCCGCGCCAGTTCGGTCAGCGCCACTCCATAATCGCGCGCCTCACGAAAATCCGGCGCGTGCAGTTTGCCAAACGCGGCGGGCACATCACTGTACTCACCCAGCCGCAAAATCGGCACGACGGGTTTACAGAATTGTTGGGCATATTCCCATTCGGCGCGCACATACGGCGATTTTTGCACCGCCGGTCCCACGATCAACACGAACCGATCCGCGCCCATGATTCCGATCTTGATCTCATTCAGGAAGGTATCGCCGCGACTCTCCATCGCTTCCCGATCCCACCAAATCTCGAAACCGAGTCGCTTCAAATCTTCGTACAGCCGCTTGACGAACGGCTCATCATCGGCGCGTGCATACGACAGGAACAGGCGTAGTGGGCTGGACGCAGGGGTGGACATGGCATTTTGCTCCGGTGCAGACTATAGACACAACCCAGTATACTACGGAGTTCATACGCCGATACTTTGGCCTGGGATTCAAGTTCCCGGCGTCCAACTTGAGCCTCTTATTGCGTACACCCCGAAAGCTGCAAGTAGGCCGATGAACTGAGCAGCGGCGCACTACGCGCTTTCAAATTAGTCAGAGGCGCGCTGTACAGCGTGAAGGTGCTGCCCGTCGCACTGTTCTTGACGATGCTATAAAACAGGCTGTCTGAGCAGGCCAGCATGGATTGAACTTCACCTTCCTGTTCACTCACCAATGGCAACCCTTCGGAGACTTTGCCCGCCATATCAAGCGTATACAAACGCGGCGCAACCATTGACGACATGCCCGAAGCCGCATCCGTCTTAAAAGCGCCCATGACATAGATGAACGTTTTGCTATCGGTTGTCCAGACCGGGTTAAAGCCAACCCCCTGATCTTTGGGCGACGTGGCAGTTGCCAGCGTCTTACCACTCAGCAGATCGACGACGCGAATCGTGTTAGCAGCATCGAACATTCCTTGATAATTCGGCACCGGGCGCGTTGGATCGCCGTACACATAGGCCAGCTTGGTGGCATCTGGCGAAATCTGAGTGAGTGCGAATGCCGGGATGCCCTCACGCGGGATCGGCTGCGCTGCCGGGAGCGGTTGATCGCCTGTTTTGCCTTTTACGGCGCTCAGATCGATCAGGTAAATATCGCCGGGGCCGCCATCGCTGAACGGTGCATAAGTGAGGATGAACAGGCGATTGCTATCCGCGCTCCAGGCAGTGGGCATCGGCGCGAAGTAAAAGCCAGTCGCGGGTTTGGGGTTTGGCTTCCCATTTGCGTCAGTCGGGTACACAATCGGACCGCTAAAGCGTGTGACAGCGTTATTGGTCACATCGAGCAGCACCAACGCCCAATTCAACTGGACAGGCTGTCCATTTGTGTCCGTCGGCTGCTGTGCCAGCGCGTAGGCGAAGTAGTGACCATCCGGGCTGAACTTGCCACTGACAAACGCATAATCTTTGTCCACCGGGATCGGCGTCGTGTTTGCCTGACCAACACGGCCAAAAAAACTTTTCTGCTGATTGGTGGCCGGGTCTTGCCCAAAGGCTGTATAAAACTGCCCATCGGCTGAGAACTCCGCATACAACCCCTGCGGTAGATCGAATAACTTGCGTGGCTGCGGCTTGCCCGGCGCGAAGGCCAAAAACTGGATTGTTTTAGAGGCCTCGTCGTATAGATTGACAATCGCGTTGGGGCGGGCTGTGCCTTGCGCGTGCGTACTCGTCAGTGCCGCTGCGATCCATAGACACATCACGGTCACGATCCCAAGACGGCGAACATTACGATTCATCACTGTCCGAACTCCTGTAGAAACATTCGTTAAGTGGCATACTTTATTGAAATAGACGGAAAGTTGCAAAACGAATCTAATAATGAGTCTGCTGGCCTGGCCGATCACGCTGCTTGGCTTGATGTTCATGTATCCCTGGGCTTGCTGGCTGCTGCGCCGTGAGCGTGACCCGCTGTTGTTAGCCCTGACCACTCTGGCACTCAGCATTGGCGCGCTCTCACTGGTCATGTTATGGATCGGGCTGAGCGGCCTGCGAATTGATTGGCGGATCGCCGCGATAATCTGTACAGCGATCAGTTTGAGTGGATGGTTTGTGGTGCGTCGGCAGATAGGCGAAAGCGCACGCCCAACTCAGTTTTTGCCGGAGTCGCGGCGCGGGCTGGCACTTGGAGTCGCTATTATCGTCAGCGGGATTGCGGCCTTGATCGTCTTTAACGCAGTCTATTGGCCGTTGGGAATCGATGATGCGATTGCCATTTATGGTTGGTACGGCAAGTTGATTGCTCAATCCGGGGCGCTGCCACACGGCGCACTGTACGATACCTATCCGATGTTGATCCCGCTCAGTTATGCCTTCACCCATCAGGCGGCGGGCTGGGTTGATGAGCATTTGGCGGCGCTAATCCCGGCGCTGTTATCAGTAGGTGGTTTTGGTGTGGCCTATCTGTTAGGCCGCGAACTCTATGATCGAGCGACGGGGCTGGCAGCGGCACTTTTGACGGCACTTGCCCCGACGATTGTTCACTGGGCATCGACGGGCTATGCCGATCTGCCAACCGCCTTTTACTATGGGTTGACGGGCGTGTTCCTGCTGCGCCATCGCCGCTATCGACGCTGGCAGGATGCGCTGCTGGCCGGGATCATGGCTGGACTTGCTGCCTGGACAAAAAACAGCGGCTTGCTGATCGTGTTGTCGATTAGCGGCTGGATTATGTATTGTGCATGGTTGGCGCGCACCGAATTACCGCGCCCGCTCAGTCGACGCGATGTATTACTGATTGTGGTAGGGTTCATAGCGATGTGCGGCATCTGGTATGCGCGTAACTTGATCATCGCCGGGGTGATCATCCCGCCTACAGGCTGGACATGGAAAGCCGCCCGTTCGCTCGATAACTTACTGCCGTACCTGACTGACTCGCGCTACTTCCTCAGCGGGGCTTTTTTTACGGCGGGGCTGGGCTTTGCATTGTGGCAGGTCTGGCGATCCGCTGGACATGCGCTGTCCGCCAGTTTCCTTTTGATCTTTTATGTGCCGTTTTTTGTGATCTGGTGGGTGTTGTTCAGCTACGATTCGCGCTTTTTGCTGGTGCTGACGCCGTACATCGCGGTAATGAGCGGCCATTTTGTGATCAGTGTTGCCGCACGTCTGGCAGCCCCACAGTTGATCCCGCAGCCGCGTACAACTGCACTGCTCATTGGCGCGATGTTGCTGGTTGCGCTGCCCGCCTTGAGTGCCGCCGTCGATTATAAGCCTGAACTACTGCGCCACCCGTTGATGTCCGATGCGGAAAAACATCGCGTGCGGCTTGGGGATCGGTATGATGTGGGTTTGTACCTGGGCACGCTGCCGCCCGACTCGCGCATCTGGACGCAGGATATTCTGCTGCCCTATTATGCCGATCACGTCCGGGTGACCGTCGGAAGCTGGCCGAACGCCGAACAACTCCGGGACTATGACTTTTGGGTGCTTGCTCCCGGTGAAATTCCGCCTGATAATTTTGACAAGGTACAACCGTTATATCAGCGGGGCGAATGGCGGGTTTATACAATCAAGGCACAAAGTTAGGAAGTGGTTGTCTTGATTGCTAACCCAACTGCATTAGATGATAATGAGATCACGAACCGGGCAGTTCGCCCAAACTCATACATTACAGACGAATAAACAGGCGGATACGGCAGCATGATCGACATGATAGGGCAGCGTCTGGGCGAATACGAGATCGTCTCCCAACTAGGTGAAGGCGGCATGGCTATCGTCTATCGGGCGCAGCAGCAGAACATCAAGCGCGATGTGGCGATCAAAGTGATTCAGCCTCAGTTGCGTCAGGATGCCGATTTCAATGCTCGTTTCAATCGTGAGGCGCAAACGATTGCCTCACTCAGTCACCCCAACATTATCAAAGTATTCGACTACGGTGTACTGCGCGGCTTTCACCTCAAGCTGATCGATCCCAGCGCCGATGTGCGGAAAAATATGGTCTACATCGTCATGGAATTGCTGACAGGTGGCGCGTTGAGCAACCTCATCCGAGGTGGCGCGCTGCCAGTTACCCAGATCAGTCAATTTCTGACGAGTATTGCCGGGGCGCTCGATTACGCCCATCAAAAGGGCGTTGTTCACTGCGATTTGAAGCCCGAAAACGTTTTGCTGGATGAAGGCCGCAACATTTTTCTGGCCGACTTCGGGATTGCTCACCTGATCAGTGATACGTCGGCAAAGGATGAAGATCAGGAATTTGTGGCAGGCACGCCCTACTACATGGCACCGGAACAGTGGTCAGGCGAAACGACGGGTATTTACACGGATGTCTATGCGTTGGGCGTGATCATCTACGAAATGCTGACTGGAAAAGTGCCCTTCGAGGGCGATTCGCCATTCGTGCTGATGAACAAGCACATGTTCGCGCCGATCCCTTCCGTGCGTGACATACGCCCCGAACTGCCCGAAGGTGTCCAGCGCGTGTTGGAACAGGCAATGGCGAAAGACCCCACCAAACGATTCACGTCTACCGGGCAGCTTGCCGCCAGTTTTAACGCGGCACTGGTGGCACAACCCATCGTGCCTTCAGCAGCGCGTATCGCTGCCTCATCGGCGCTGCGCCAGACAAAGCTCATTACGCTCCCGAAACAGCCCGCAACAGATTATCGACAGATGTGGCTGAGCATCGCGGCCTTGATCGCTGTTTTGTGGGTGATCGGCGGGCTGATCCTGTTCTGGCCGCGCACGGCTCAGCCATCGCAGTTAAGTAGTGTTGGCACACTCAGCGTCGATAGCTTAGCCAATACGCTGGTTGCCGCAACTTTGACGCAGCGTGCCGCTATCGCAACCAATGCCGCCGCACTCTCACTCTATTCCGGTACAGCAGATATACAGCAAACCGTCGCCGCGCGTGTCCTGCAAATCGACAAATCGAACCCGCGCTAACAAACAATGCCTGATTCAATTCGCGTGGCGGTGAGCGGCGTCCTCGTGCGTGATGAAGCACTGCTACTCGTTGAGTTCAATGATCCGGGCGCTTCGCCACGCTTGCATTTCAACTTGCCGGGCGGTGGTGTCGAGCCGGGCGAAACGCTGCACGAGGCAGTGCGCCGCGAAATCCGCGAAGAAACGACTGCCGAAGTCGATGTTGGGCGGTTGTTAGCAGTCTGGGAATATGTGCCGCGCACCTACCACTTCCAATATGGCGATCAACAAACCTTGCGTCTGGTTTTCGAGTGCCATTTGCGTGCAGGCAGTGAACCCCGAATGCCGGATGTGCCCGATACTTTTCAGATCGGTGTGCACTGGGTGGCTTTTGCCGAACTGGCAACTGTGCCCTTGATTCCCCCAATCGCGGATCGATTAATAACAGCGTTGCGTTCACCGCCTGCTATCGATCCGTTCATCAATCGCTGGTAGCGAATCTGACATTTACGGCCTGCTATACTTTCGTCCAGGTGTACAACACAAAAAGTAAGGTCAAATCATGGTAAACGATCCGATGGCAGGTGTTCAGCATGTCACGGCAGGTTCGGCATTCGAGTCGCTTGGGTTGGTGCATCGTGTCCGCGTGCCGTCTGGTGAAGGGCAGCATCCGGCGCTGATCATGGTACACGGCCTACACGGTAATGAAGACGTGACCTGGGTGTTCTCGCGGGCGGTGGGGCCGGAATGGGTCATCCTCACGCCGCGCGCGCCGATTGCCGGGGAGAATGGCTGCCGCTGGTACAACCTGACCGAAGACGAAAATCGCAGACCAGTTCCAGAATCTTTTGCGGCAGGTCAGGCCGCCCTTGAACGTTTCGTCAGCGGCGCGCTTCAGCACTACCCAATCGATCCGAAGCGCGTGATCTTACTCGGTTTCAGTCAGGGATCGGCAATGGTTTACGCTTACGCAATGGCGCATCGGCCAGCCATTGCCGGAATCGTGGCCTTGAGTGGCTTCATCGCCCGGCTGAATGAGATCACGATCCCACCGCTGGACAAACTGCCTGTCCTGATTTTGCATGGCACGCGCGATGAAACAGTACCGATCAGCATGGCACAACGCGCCCGTGATCAGTTGCAGGCAGCGGACGCGCTCGTCACCTACGAAGAAGCGGACACCGGACACAAGATCAGCGCACAGGGGATGCGAACATTGGCCGCGTGGTTAGCGGCGCGACTTACCTGATTACCACGTATCGAGGGGGCTATGCCAGATATTCTCGTGATCCTACTCCGTATCCTGAGTTTTGCAGCGGGCTTGTATATCATCATTGGGACACTTATTTCGGCGATCCGAACGTTCGTTCTGCCACGCAGTGCACCCGATTTGCTGACGCGCTCCATCTTCCGCAATATGCGTCGCCTGTTCAACCTTCGCATGGGCAAAGTGCCCACCTATGAGCAGCGCGATTCGATCCTTGCCATGTACGCGCCGGTCACGCTGTTGGTGATGCCTGCCGCGTGGTTGGCGTGTGTGATGCTCGGTTATGCACTGGTCTATCTGGCACTGGGCGTTACACCGTTTGAGCGTGCCTTCCTGACCAGTGGATCATCGCTGCTGACGCTTGGGATCATCCCGGTTGAGGGTTGGTTTTTGACACTGCTGGCCTTCACTGAGGCCGCGATTGGCTTGATTCTGGTGGCACTGCTGATTGCCTATCTGCCAACGATGTATGCTGCTTTCTCAAAGCGCGAATCTTTGGTGGCGCTGCTTGAAGTGCGCGCTGGATCGCCTCCTTCAGCAACGGAGTTGTTCCGCCGTTATTTTCAGTACGTCCGCATGGATGAACTCACCGAGTTATGGCGTACATGGGAAATCTGGTTCACCGAACTTGAGGAGACGCATACCTCATTGGCTGCCCTCTCATTCTTCCGTTCGCAGCAGCCAGATCGATCCTGGGTAACCGCGTCCGGGGCAGTGCTGGATTCGGCGGCGATCTATCTTTCGACGCTGGATATTCCCGATAAAGGAGGACACGCCGCACTGACGATACGCGCTGGTTATCTGGCCTTGCAGCGTATTGCCGATTTCTTTGGCATTCCGTATGTCCGCGAACCGAAAAAAGGCGATCCGATCAGTATCTTTCGTGAAGAATTCGATGAAGCCTGCGAACGCCTGATTGAGATCGGGATCCCCATCAAAGCAGATCGGGATCAAGCCTGGGCAGATTATGCCGGGTGGCGCGTCAACTACGATACCGTGCTGATCAGCCTGGCAACGCTGACGATGGCACCGTATGCGCCCTGGTCATCAGATCGATCTGTCCGTTGGAATCGGCCACGCGGTTTCCTGCATAAAAAGCGTCAGGCTGCTGTCAGCCAGGCGCAGACCGAAGCAGCGTTGACGGAGACAGCGGCATAGGCTATGCTCAGAGATTGAGATAGTCTTATGGGTGTGCTGTTGATGAATCTACCGAAAAACCGTCTGTTCCTGGCAATCATGGCGTTATGCCTGTCATTCACTGTCACATCGCGTATATTCGCGGGCGACGCCAACAATTGCGACGCGACGAAAACTAACTGCCCGAACGCAAACGCCGTTGGCAGCATCTATGGGATCGAAATGCGGGCGCTGACCGCACAAATGGCCGCACATCCGGTGCCCGAAGTGACGCCGGTGCCCGTTGACGAAAAGCTGTTGTTTTCCCGTGCATACCGCCGCGTGATGCAAGAAACAGACTTGTACGATCAACCGAATGGCAAAGTCGTGGGTCACATTGACAGCGGCTTCAACTTCGTGAACGCCGGGCGCGAAAAAGATGGCTTCATCGAAATTCGCACCAATCAATGGGTGCAGAGCAAGGTACTTGGCCCGGTCAATAAAGCCGTTTCCAAGTTTGGCGGCGTCACGCTGGGCAATGGCCTGCCCTCGATCAGCTTTGGTTGGGTGCTGCTCGATACCAAACCGAGTCGTACACCCGGCGCGCACCCGATTTCCGGTACGCCGGAGATGAAACGCTACACGCGCGTGAACATCTTCGCCACGCAGGATATTGACGGTTGGACGTGGTATCTGGTCGGGCCGGATCAATGGATTGTCCAGACGCGCGTCGCCGTTGTGCAGCCTGCCACGCGCCCCGAAGGAATTAGCGGCAAATGGGTAGCCGTTGACCTGTACGAGCAAACGCTGACCGCCTATGAAGATGACAAAGCCGTATTTGCCACGCTGATTTCATCAGGCTTGCCGCTGTGGTCAACCAACGAAGGCACGTTCAAAATCTATGATCGGCACGAACTGATCAAGATGAGTGGCGCAGGTGGGCGCGTCGATTTCTACTTCTTGCCCGAAGTGCCCTATGTGATGTACTTCAACGACTCCGAACAAGCCCTGCATGGTGCTTACTGGCACGATGGCTTTGGCTTCCGGCGCAGTCATGGCTGCGTCAATATGAGCATCACCGATTCGATGTGGGTCTTCAAGTGGACATCCGATCAGCCCGACGCAGTAGTTTATGTTTATCACAGCGGCGAATACAAACACGGCGCACCACGCTAAACCTTTAGCGTTGCAGGTTTGCCCACTCCTCAAGTGAGGCGGCCAGCGTTTCCGGGTCGAACGGCTTGAGCAGACAGCCATCAAAGCCGCGCTCCTGAAGTTGTGCCATCAGGTCGCTGGTGTAGTAGGCAGTCGTCGCCACGATAGGGCACTGTACCGGATTAGGCAGTCCGCGAATCACCTTGAGCAGTTTGTAACCATCCGTATCCGGCAGGAAAATATCCAGCACGATCACATCCGGGCGGCACTCGGCCAGCGCGGCCAGTGCCGTCACTTTGCTGGACGCACTGATCAGTTCAATGGCATGATGATCCAGCACGTCCTGAAAGACGGCCTGTGTGTCTGGATCATCATCAACGAGCAGTACAGAAAACGGTTTACTCATGATTTGGGAACGGCGTTCGGTGCATTATGTGCCTGGACGATCTGCTGAATCGTCTGGATAAAGTTAGTTGTGTCGATAGGCTTGCTGATATAGCCGTCAAACCCGGCACTCAGGATACGCTCCCGATCCCCCTTCATCGCCAGTGCCGTAACCGCGATCACCAGCATGTTTCTGGTTTCGGGACGTTCGCTCTCTCGGATATGCCGAATCACATCCCAACCCGTTACTTTAGGCATTTGCACATCGAGCAAGGCCAACGTAAAAGACTGTTGATCGGTCAGCTCAATCGCGCCTTGCCCGGATGTCGCAGAAGTCACTTTGGCGTCAAAAAACATCAGGATGTCCTGCAACAGGCTCAGGTTATCCGGTTCATCATCGGTGATCAGAATTTTCCAATCGGAGAGATTCAATCGTTGCATCTTGTACAATTCCTATATCCAAACGCTGTGGGAGTGTGACGGTGAAGGTGCTGCCCTGTCCAAGCGCAGTTTGCACAGCGACAGTACCGTGCATCAGTTCGACCATGCTCTTGACGATTGCCAGGCCAAGCCCTGTACCTTCATACTGGCGATTATCGCTCTGGCTGACCTGACGGAAACTTTCAAAAATATACTGAGCAGCGTCGGGCGGCATCCCGATCCCGGTGTCACGGACGCTGATCTGCCAGATTTCCGGGTTTGGTGCGCTCAGCTCGATCCGAACTCCGCCCTGCTGCGTGAATTTGAGCGCGTTGCCGATCAAATTGGTGACGATCTGCTGCACTTTACCCACATCGCATAAGATCACTTCGGGTAATTCGGGCAACGCGACAAGTTCCAGTGTCAGGTCTTTGGCCGTCGCCAGACTTCGCATCGCGCTCACTGTTTCCTCGACAATCGACTGCGGATTGCTCTCTGTGGGCGTCAGCGTCATACGCCCGGCCTCAACTCTGGCAAGGTCAAGAATATCGTTGATCAGATCGCGCAAATGCTGACCGTTCGATTCGATCTTTTTGAGCCGATCCGCCTGCAAAGGTGAGAGCGGCGGCGCGTCCTTGAGCATCCCACCCTTGAGAATGCCCGTAAAGCCGAGGATGGCATTGAGCGGCGTGCGAAGTTCATGGCTCATGCTGGCAAGGAACGAGGTCTTGGCTTTGCTGGCCGTTTCCGCCGCCTCTTTCGCTTTTTGTAGTTCAGCTTCGGCTTTTTTGCGCTCCGTAATATCACGCAGCAGCACAATCACTTCATCATCGCCGCTCTTGACGATACGCGCTTCAATCTCGTGCAGTTCATCGAACTCCATCATCTGATATTCGTAGACCTGCATTTTGTTCGTTCGCAGCGCCTCATTCACATAATGATGACGCTGTTGTGCCAGTTCGAGTGGCATCACCGATGTAATGCGCTTGCCGATCAGATCGGAATCAGTACCGAGGATACTCTCACCAGTGCGCGTCTTGGCATCCAGATACGTTCCATCGCGGGTGAGCAGGAACATCGTATCCGGCAGCGCATCGATCAGAGCGCGATTTTTCACTTCGCTTTTGCGGAGTTCTTCGGCGCGCATTTTCAAGGTGTCGATGGTTTCGCGCAGTTGAACGACCATGCCGTTGAATGCGATAGACAGTGTCGCCAGTTCATCACTGCCTTTGACCGGAATTTGCTGCGATAGATCACCTTCACTGACCTTTTTGGTGATCTCGGTCATCTGGCGCAGTGGCCCGGTAATCGAACGAGTGACAATTAGTGCCAGCACTGTACCCAGCAGTCCGGCCACCAACGCTGTTGTCAGGCCGCGTGTTCGCACATCCGCGATCTTGGCCTGTAGCGATTCGGTGGGCAGCCCAACGCTGAGCGCGCCGTAACGAATGCCGCCTGCCGAAAGTGATTTACCAGCGGTCAGTACGTCGGGTTGAAGGTTGAATACAGTGCTGCCTGTCGCCAACAACTGCTTACCAAACGGATCAATCGCGCTGCTAAAGCGGAGATTGGTGTTGTACGCATCGGCCACGATACGTCCCGCTGAGTCGTAAAAGCGCGCCGAGGCAACCACTTGATTCTGCCCCAACCCTTGCACGATAGATTGGAGCGTTCCAGAGTCCAGTTTATAGAGGGCATCCGCGCCCGCTGCAATCAGTGTGTTCAACTGAAGTTCGGCTTGCTGCTGCAATTCCGTCCCGAAGGCTTGCTGCTCACGCGCAATCGACAGCAAGGTGATTGTCACCACACTGATCACGACCAGCGCGATCATCGCGGCGCTGATCTTGAAGCCAACTGTCCACTGCCGCCAACCGAACCTGTACATGATCGTTTTTGCCGCTATTTACCCTGATTGAGCAGTTTGGACAGTGTTCGTATGCGTGCCAACGCCTCATCCGCGCCGCCCGGCAGTTCATCGAATTTAGCCGTCGTTTGGAATTTGGCGAGAGTCGCTTTACCTTCGTCCGTTTTGTCCATATCCATCAGAATGGTTTTGATGGCATCAGTCAGTGCCGAATTGAAAATTGGACTGACCATCGCCACACCGCGCGGCACTTTTTCAGTTTCGAGCAAAACAACCAACTGCTGGCGTGTGTCGGCGGGAATCTTTTCGTAGTGCCGGAAGTCTGTTGCGCCGGCGGCCACCTTGCCGCTGATCACCCATTGCAGCGTGTTATCATCGCTCTTGCTGTAGGTAAAGCCCACTTCGTTGGCGGCAACACTGTCATTCGGCGTGTCTTTGCGTGTCACAGTGAGGCCGGACTCAATCGCATAGGCCAGCGGCAGCATATAAGCCGAGGTGGAATAATCATCCTGCACAGCCAGCATACGGCCTTTCAGATCGGCCAATGTTTTCATGCCGCTGTCGGCCTTGCCAAAGACAACGGTGTAATACTCAGCGTCGCCATCTTTCCAGCGGCGCAGGATGACCTTCGCGTGGATGCTATCGGCCAGCAGCACCGCCGGGTAAGGCGTCTGGAAGATCAGGTCAACTTCGCCCGTTTGCAGCCACTTTTGCAGCGTCTTAAAATCGGGCGCGATCTTGAAGGCGATACTGGTCACGCCATACTTTGCCAGTCTGGGTGCCAGATAATCGGCAATCGGTTGCAAAACGCTGATCGTGGCGGTGGGCTTATCGCTCACATCGCCCAACGTGAGAACGCTCTTGATCGGTTCTTCGGTGGCAACGCCTGCCTCAGTAGCCGCCTGCGTTGGGGCGCTGGTTGCCTTTGCTGTAGCCGATTGTGTTGCCGTTTCAGTGGCGGCGGGCGTACTCTGCGCGGCGGATTGCCCCATCCCATTGCCGAGCAGCAGAATAAAGACTGCGAATAAAAGGGTGATACGTAATAAGGCCGGGACTCTGGATTGCATAGTCTACACTTTCTACATGCCAGTCTGCGAAAACTGCAAGTTTCACAAACTTTTGAAGATTATACATCAGAATAAAAATGCGCTATTCGTCGTGTGTAACAATTCAGTTCGCAAACCTTTATTCTGTTGTTTCGATAGGCAGCCCTTCCAATGCCATGATCTTGAGCGCGTTCGTCGTCGGTGAAGGGCCGGGGCGCAGCCGATAATCAAAGACCATTTGTCCATCGACCACGTCCTCACGAAAGTGATAGTTGTGGATGAGCGACATTTCATCGGCCAGCCTGACCAGTTCCAGATCGTGCGTCGAAATGATCCCCGTTCCCCGTTTGCCAACCAGCGCCCGAATGTAGGATCGACTGCCGATAAGTCGTTCGCGGTTGTTCGTGCCGCGAAAAATCTCATCGATCAGATAGAACAGCGGCAAGTCATCCATTTTTTCAAGCGCCATCAGCAGTGCCTTCAATCGCCGTACTTCCGCGTAGAAATACGAGAACCCTTCTGTCACTGAGTCAGCGACTTTAATACAGGTGAACAATCGGAACAAGGGCGTCTGCAGCCGCCGCCCATCAATCGTAGTCCCGGCGTAGGCCAGGCATAGGTTTACGCCAAGCGTCCGCAAGAATGAACTTTTTCCGGCCATGTTCGAGCCGGTGATAATGATGACTTCACCGAGAGTATCGAGCGTAAAATCATTGCAAACCTTTTGCTCCCGACGAATGAGCGGGTGTCCTAACTGCTGGCCGATGAATAGGGGCGCACTATCCGTAACTTCCGGGAAAACCTGCTCAGGGTTCAGATAGGCGAAGTTGGCAAGCGAACTGAGGGCTTCGAGTTCGTGCCAGACTTCCAACCAGCCCGGCAGCAGCGATTGAAGTTCCCCTTTGGCGCGCGTCAAACGATAGGCAACCAACATATCCCAGGGCAGCAGTGCGTTAAGCAGCAGCCAGACGATCATGTTGCCCTGTAGGCTGGCCGCCGCGACGATCCCGCTGACACGTCGCAGTTGGGCAGATGGGCGGTTTTGCGAGTCCCGAAATGGCGCGCACAGTTCGGCAAGGCGCGAATGATTGCCGTAGCGGTACGTCTCCAAATGCTGAAACACGCCGCCCAAACTCCGAAGTGCATCTTGCAGCATCAGCGCGTCCTCAAACAGATCACGAATATCTTTGAGGTGAACGATATACAACAGGGCATAGGCGGCAAAAAGGATCGCACGGAGTATTGGCGGGATTGGAGTCAACAGATTAATCAGCCCGCTTAGGATATTCCCCGCTGCCAGCAGACATAACGCCATCAGCAACGATTGTGGTATCGGCGCGGACTCCTTAGAGTTCAGCCACGTGAGCAGCTTGCTTCCATTCCATTGGTCGGTCAGGTTGTGTGCTGAAAGCCGTGCGCTCAGGGTCAGCTTATCGCGGAATAAGGGTAGCGGAATAAGTTCACCGACGAGCGCCTGACGATCCAGAATGGTCTGGCGGTCTGGCCTCGTATTGAGCAGCCAGCGTTTAAGCCGTGCGCTGCCTTCAGCGGATGCTGCTGTGTCGAGCAAATGATGCACAGACCGCGTGCCAGTGATGTCCAGATCGATCTCGAATGGGTGATCGGGTATTGGAGCCACGTCCGGCGGCGCGGGGATATGCTCCCAATAGAGGTCAATCCGGGCGACCTGCGCTAACTTGATACGTCGCCAGATCGTCAAGCGGGCGCTTCGGTGGCGTGCGCGGCGGTGTGCCCGCACTGCAAAACCAAATCCAACCAATGTTGGCACGCTGATCAGAAAAAACAATCCCACTCCGCTAACGGCTAACGCGGCCAGGCTTGCCAACCCGCCGATCCCGAAGATCAATAACCGGAGCAGCGATAAGCGATCTGCTAATTCCCGCTGCACGATTAGCTGTTTTTCTATATGCCGAACCTGACGACCAAGCGCCGCCGCACGTTTTGTACTTGAATCCACGATGCGTTCCTAACCTGTTGTCACCATAGACTGTATCAGCAAACATCGGGATATATAATGGCGTTGATCAGCGCCACCACTTAATTTTTGGCGTGTAATGTGCTAATGCCTTCTTGAATCGTTCAAGGAGGAAAGAACTATGTACCTTAGAGCATTGCATGTGAGAGCCAGACTTTTTTCGCTGCTTGGAGTTGCGGCCATCCTGTTTGCCGCCATTGTTATTGGCTATCTTGCGGTACGTTATCAGCAAAATATCGCCAGCCGACCAGCCGGGACGGCCATCCCAAATATCGATTCGGCGGTGATCACCATTCTGACCCGATCCGAACCCCTCACGATCCCGGCTTTGATTATTTTCGTCATCGCGGAAGGCGTTGCTTGGCGCAACGAAGCGGCCATTCATCAGGAACGCCGCCACCTTGAAATGTTGGCAATGCAGCACCACTACCTGGAAGCCATTCGGCAGACACAACAGACAACTCCGTAAATTTTCTGTCTTCAACCTGGGTGAACACTTCTCCTGGAATAAGGTGTTCACCCGGAACACAGCATAGGTTGACGAGTTCTCCTCAGAACGGTATCTTTTGCTGCCGATTACAGGATGGACTCGCCGTGTTTCCAATAATCCTCGATGATAAAGTGGAGTTGCGTTTACTTACCGATCAGGACGCCCCGCTCATGTTCGATCTTGTTACCCGCAACCGGGCACATCTTGATCAATGGCTGCGTTGGTCAGCGCGAGTACAAACGCTGGATGACGTAACCGCTCTGATTCGCCGTTTTGCTCAGAAATACGCGGATGGCGATGGTTTCCACGCGGGCATCTGGTTTGAAGGGCAGTTAGCGGGCGGCCTCGTATGCCATTACATCATTCGTGAGAGCAGCAAAACGGAAATTGGTTATTGGCTCGGCGCGGAGTTCGTCGGTAAAGGCTTGGCGAGTCGTGCAGCGCGTGCCGTGATCAACCATTTATTTGCTGTCGAAAAATTGCACCGTATCGAAATTCAGTGTGGTGTTGGCAACTTCGCAAGTCGGGCGATACCAGAACGGCTCGGCTTCACACAGGAAGGTATCAAACGCGAGTCCGACTGGATCACCACGCGCTATGTTGATCATGTGCTGTATGCTATGTTGGCCGCCGATTGGGATGGAGAATGAGTTTGATTTTAACGCTATAATCAACTCATCTTTAATTTCTGGCTGATCGGTACGGAGACAAAAACGTGACCACTCTCCCCGATAAATCTGGGGAGCTTCTCAGGCTACGCATGACTCGCTCGTCTACGTTAGCGCCTGACGGCTCGATCCAAGCCGACTTGAGTGTCCTTAAGGCGTTTCAAATCTTACGTGCAGAACTACCCTGCACAGCCGCCGAACTTGAAGTTGTTAAGGTGCGAAGCAAACATCGAATCGTAACGGTACTGAGGCTATTATCCTATGCTGATACCGTCGCAACTCAAATATTAGGATACGCTGAAAACGTAAGCAAGTCAAGGAAAGGAGAAAGCGCATTCACCACCGGGTTAAAACCCGGTGTCCCCTGCGCGTAATCTATGGCAGACCGCGTGGCAATGTACCTGCAAGACGCGCACGAACTCCCCCAGGCAATCGAATATGTGCAATATGCCGAAGAACGCGGTTTCGAGGCCGTCTGGCAGGCCGAAAGCCGCCTCGTCCGCGACGCGATTGTGCCGATGGCCGCCTTTGCCGCTACGACTCGCAAGATCAAAGTCGGTTCAGGCGTGATCAACAACTGGACGCGCAACGCCGCTCTGATTGCCGCCTCGTACCTGACGCTGGACGATCTGGCACCAAACCGGATCATTTGCGGGATCGGCGCGTGGTGGGATCCGCTGGCCGCCAATGTGGGCATTCAGCGTACCAAGCCGCTGCTCGCCATGCGTGAAACAGTCACGGTTGTACGCGATCTGCTGGCAATGAAAAATGTTACCTTTCACGGTGAGTTCGTCAATGTGACGGGTATCGAACTGGATATTGTTCATGGACGGCGCGAACCGCGCAACGTGCCGATCTATATTGGCGCGACAGGCATGAAGATGATGACGCTCACTGGCGAAATCGCGGACGGTGTGCTGCTCAACTATCTGGTATCGCCTTCGTACAACATCGAGGCGATGGCCGCGCTCGAACAGGGTGCAAAAGTGAGCGGGCGCAAGGTCGATGATATTGATCGTCCGCAGTTGGTGGTGGCGTCTGTCGATAAAGATCGCAAGAAGGCACTCGATGGCGCACGCAAACTCGTGACGCAGTATCTCGGCCAGCAGCCGCACATTATGAAGGCCAGCGGCGTCAGCCAGGAATTGCTCGATGAGATTTCGCAGGTACTCACCTGGCCTGCCACCGAAGAACAGATCGAACGGGCAATGGCGCTTGTCCCCGACGACGTAGTACAACTCATTACCGCCTCCGGCACACCTGCCGAAGTGCGCGCCAAAGTTCGTGAGTACATCGCATCGGGCTGTACCTGTCCGGTGTTATACCCGCTTGGTGACGATGTACGCCTGATGATCGACACCTTCGCCAACGGCTATTCCGAGCCGAATTAACCTGTTCAACCAAAGGATAACGATGCAACTTGCCCCTACTGCGGAAGATCAACTTACCGCGCAGCAACCCAGTGCCCGAATGTGTTTTGTATGCGGCGTCGAGAACGTCGCTGGTTTGCAGATTCGATTTTTCAACGATGGCCCCAACCGCGCCCGTGCCGAATTAACCATTGACGAGCGTTTCCAGGGTTATCCAGGCGTCACGCATGGTGGCATTCTGGCGACTATTTTGGACGAAACGATTGGCCGCGCGCCCATGTCCGGCAATTTTAACCGTTTCATGTTCACGGCCAAGATCGAAGTCCGCTACCGTCAGATTGTGCCATTGAACGTTCCAATCACGGTACGCGCCTGGATTGAAAAAGATCGAGGCAGGATGGCGGTTGGCATGGGCGAAATCGTTCTGCCCGATGGCAAAGTGGCCGCCGAGGCTACCGCGACGCTCATGGCGATTCCAGCCGAAGAACTCGAAAAAATGGCGGTAGAGAGCGACGGCTGGCGCGTCTATCCGTGAGTGATGAGTCCCAGGCGCGTCGCACAATGCTGCTGGCCTGGCTCACTCTCTGCATTATCATCGGCGCGGCGGCGATCCTGTATCTTTCTGTCGGACACAATGCCAGTCACGGCGATACGCTGGTGATGCCGCTTGATGATGTGTACATCCATTTCCAGTATGCGCGGGTATTTGCCGCTGGGCAGCCGTTCCGCTACAACCCCGGCGATCCGCCCACTTCCGGCGCAACCAGCCTGCTTTACCCGATCCTCTTAGCCGTCGGTTATGTGATCGGTTTTGAGGGGGATCGACTCGCATTGTGGGCAGTCGGGATAGGCGTGCTGAGTTGGATCGGGTCAACGTGGTTAGTGTTTCGACTGGTCAGTTTGCCTCACCTCCCTTCCCCCTCTCCACGAGTGGAGAGGGGGAGTCGATCAATAGCGTTTTGGATTGCATTAGTAATCGCATTGGCCTTCGCCTTCTCCGGCGGCATCAGTTGGGCGTTCGTGTCTGGCATGGAAACCGGGCTGATGATCTTCGCTACCCTGCTGACGCTGTGGTACATGTCACGCGGCGACCTACGTGGAACGATCTTGGCCGCGATCTTGGCCGCCGTGATTCGCCCTGAAGGACTCGTGATTGCCATCGGCGCGATGTTGTTTTTCGCCTTCCGCTTGCCGCGCCGTCGTTGGCCGATCTTGCTCTTGCCGCTCCTTGCCGGACTGATTCAACCGCTGCTCAACTTAATTTTGACCGGCTCCGCCACTGCCAGCGGAATGCAAGCCAAATCGTACCTGTACAATGTACCATTCGATTGGGGCGTGCTGGTCAACAATATCCTCGGTGTGATTGTGCGTGTCTGGCACGAACAACTGACAGGCATCGACATTGACGGCGTGATCTACAGCACAGGCCTTCTATTTTTAATCGCGCTTGCCTACATCTTTATCGAACTTCGCCATTCGACTCGTAGGGGCGCTGGCTTGCTGCGCCCGCTTCGGTCCTCGGCTGGTGTAATCATCCTCTGGCTTCTCGGCCTGACCGCTGCCGTCTCGATCCTCGAAACGGCCTTCTGGCAGTTCAAACGCTATCAACAACCGATCTACGCACTTTTATTTGTTCTCACTGGATGGGGACTGACCACCCTCTTACAACGCTTTCGCCGCCTGACGATCATTCCCTTACTTGCCGCCGCCGCATTACTGATCTTTTCCCTCACGACTTTTGTCCCGTTCGTGACCTATTACGGCGATAACATCAGCGAAGTAGCCTCGATGCAAATCCCGATGGCGCGTTATGTGGCAAGCATCACCGCACCCGGCACGCGAATCGGCGTTCACGATATTGGCGTGATGCGCTACATCGGGAATCGGCCAACCTATGATGTGGTTGGCCTGACGACTCCGGGCGCGGCGCGGGCTTGGCGCAACGGCCCCGGTGCAGTCTATGAAGCAATGCGCGCCAGCCCGTATCGTCCAAAATATTTTGCGATTTATGATGAGCCACATGGCCTGAGTTATTTTTTGTATACGGATGTGTTTTCTTTTGTAAATACAATGATTGACTCAACAGAGCCGCCGCATAATGTTGCATCGGCTGGACACACCCAGGTAGTTGCTTTTGCCGATTGGAGCAGGCTTCAATACGATAACGATCTTTTTGATCCCTTAGCAATCAAGGCGTCTAAACAGTTGTCGCCAGTCGATTCAATCAATGTTGCCTATTTAGATGAAGAAGACCGTCACGCCTATCGTTGGTGGCAGTCTGTGGAGCGTCCGGGGTTTGCAACGGAGTTCTATCAAATGACAACCGCAGAGCATTTGATTAGAGACCTGCCGGATAGCGGGCGTCTTATCACAGGCGGCGAAGAAATGATTATCAGCACCCGCCCTAACGAAGATTTGTTATGGGTGACTCGTGTTCATCCACGCGATGAGGCAAATCTAACTCTTTTCGTAGATGGTCAGTTCGTTGCAACCCGCGTTCAGCCGGGCGGCAATGGGGGGGAGTGGATCGAAATTTCCACACTCATTCCAGGCCGATTTATCACCAGAACTGAAACGCGCCTTCGTACAGAAGTTGCCGCAACAGATGGGTTTTACATGCCCTATTACCATTGGTTTTATCAGGGGCATTATCTGGCAAATACGATAGCAACCCTTCCAGGGC
>JBBSEU010000075.1:0-21073 GCA_038239365.1 Aggregatilineales bacterium | reverse complement strand
GCAGGTAATCGAACTCGATAAGAGATATTTGCTGTGTGATCGTCTCTGCGCGTTTTTGTCGATAGCGAAGGAGTTCAAGACCGATCTTATTGGTAGGCGAAAGCACTTCAAGCCAGGTCACCGTTTCACCCAATTCGCTGTCATCCGTAATGCTTGCGACGGCTAAAGCAGTGAGCAATTCAGTATCATCAATTTCCGTGACTTGCACCGACTTAGTTGGATCAACCAGATAGCGGCCTGGAAACACTTTATCCAGCCGCGTCTGCAATGCCTGACCAACGGCATCAATATAGATGTTATGAAACCCTATCCAACCCCCTGCACGATTTTGCAAGTTGGAGTGAAGGTGGGCATTTACGCCAGCATATTCGTTTTTTGTGGAACGAAGCGGCATATTGTCTCCTCAACTTTATAGCTCATCACTCTGACCTTGACGCGCTTTACTATACAATTCTAGTACGCGGTCACGCTGTATGCCATGCTCGACCATCGGTGCGGGATAATCTCGCCCTATCACTACATTGATCGCTTGCTGCACATCGGACGGCATAAGGTGTGGCTCGTGAATGTACTTCGCCGGGACATTGCTCAGTTCGGGCAGCCAGCGCCGAATATATATACCATCAGGATCAAATTTTTGCGCCTGTGACGCCGGGTTGAATACGCGGAAATAAGGCGCGGCGTCCGTGCCTGTGCCCGCCGTCCACTGCCATCCACCGTTGTTATTCGCCAAATCGCCATCCAACAATCGCTGCATGAAGTAGCGTTCGCCCATGCGCCAATCGATCAGCAGGTCTTTACACAAGAACGAAGCGACGATCATCCGGCAGCGGTTGTGCATCCATCCGGTGCTGTTCATCTGGCGCATGGCCGCGTCCACAATCGGGTAGCCCGTTTGTCCGGCTTTCCATGTCTCGAAGTGTGCGGCATTGTTTTCCCAGGTAATGTTGTTATAGGCCAGGCGGTAGGCGTTGTGGGTGACATGCGGATTGCGCGCCAACACCTGATAATAAAATTCGCGCCAAACCAGTTCGCCCACCCAGGCATCAATGCTTTCGCGCGCTTGCTTGTCCGACGTTTCTTTCAAGGCGTCTTGTGCTGCCCAATAGCAAGTACGCGGGCTGATCATCCCCCAGCGCAGATACGGACTGAGGATCGATGTGCCGTCCAGTGCGGGCGAATTACGCTGCTCCTTGTACCGCTCAACCGCCGAGGTTATAAAATCAGATAGCCGATTGAGTGCGGCGGACTCGCCGGGTGGCGCGATGGGTTGATCGGCGGCCACTGCACCAAATTCTGATGCTTCCGGGATCGGCATCGACTCAATGGTGGTGGGCGTTTGCAACCGCGCGGGGCGATCTAACAGGGCGGGTTTGGGCAGTGTGTTCCAGACCCTGTGATATGGGCTGTACACGCTGAATGGCTTACCTGCCCCAGTGAGCGTCTCATCGGCTTCATGGATGATCAGGTCTTTGAAGTCATGAACAGCGATCCGCTGCCCGGTCAACGCCTCACGGACTTTCTGATCGCGGCGGGTCGCATAGGGGCTGTAGTCCCGATTGTAAAAGATCGCCGTCGCATCGACTTCGGACGCAAATTTCGATAGTTCGATCTCCGGTATACCCATCCGAACGATCAGCCGCGAACCGATCTCCCTCAAATCGTGATCGAGTATCCGCAAGCCGTCGAGCATCCAGGCGATACGTGGCCCTTTATTCCGTTCCGCATTGAGCAGCGACGGGTCAAGGATATATAACGGAATCACCGTTTCAGACTTGGTGAAGGCGGCGTGCAGTGCTGTGTTATCCGCTAAGCGCAGATCGCGGCGTATCCACCAAATAACCGCCATCGTCAGTTCGTCTCCGCTGGGTTTACCGCTGTTCGTTTGTCAACTATTGTGCTGACCTGAGACACACTGCGCTGAACTTCAGCGGCCACGCGCAACGCTCCTGCCGTGACACCTGCCGTACTCTGGCCGGGGAAAATGCTATCGCCAACCAGCCACAAATTGTTGATCCCGGTATGCGGTCCGCGTGCGTTAAACAGATTCGACTGTGCGAAACCACCTACCATTCCACCAGGGCGGCGCGTGAAACGTTGAAAGGCAGCGGGCGTGCCGGGCATGATCAACACGGCATTATCGCGCACGCCGGGAACTGCCTGTTCTGCCCCATCAAGCAATCGATCCCGGTAATCGGCAACACGCGCTTCGTAGGCGGCTAGATCACTTTCACGCAGCGCCCACCAGGGTTCGATGTGCGTATGTGTGCTGAGTGTGATCGCGCGATAGCCAGCCGGGGCACGTTCGTGGTCGTCTGCATCGGAGATCGAGACAAAGACCGAATTGCCTTCGCCCAATGGCAGATCGTAGCGTTTGACGATCTGGAAATGATCGGCGTGCATAGGCAGTTTATCCGCCGGGACACCCAGGTACAGCGTGAACGCTCCCCACGTGCTGGGACGGGTTTGCACTTCACGCTGCATGGCTGCCGGAGCATTCTCGCCTAACAGCTTGACCAATGCCCAGGGAGTCAGGTTTGCCAGGATCAGATCGGCCTCGAATGTTTCACCCTTGTTGGTATGAACGCGGCTGGCCTTGCCGTTCGTCACGTCGATGCGCGTCACTTCCCGGCGATACAGCAATCGCCCGCCCTGTGCCTGCAATGCAGTTGCCAATGTTTTCGCCAGATTGCCGATGCCACCACGCACATGATGAGCGCCCGCGCGGGGCAGGTCAATCGCAATCGAACTGTACAAGGCGTTGGCGTGTGCTGAGGTAACTTGCGCGCTAATCAACAACTGTGCGTCGATGAAGGTGCGTGCGCTCGGACTGCGAACCCCGATCACATCCAACCAACGCGCCATAGAGGTCAAGGCCAGCGGTGCTAATGGGATCATCTCCGGGCGAATTTTCGTCGCAAAGCGCAGCACATCGGGCACTGTTGCAGGCGGCCATTCAGGTAAACGCCCGGCAAATGACCAGACCACGTCGGCGGCATGTTCCTGCAAATCCCAGAAACGGCGCAGTTCGGGCAATTTTTCAGCGCGTTCGGCGTGCCATTGATCGTCCTGCCCCCATCGTGAAATTGTTCGATCTGGCAAATGAACTACCCAGGCTGGTTCAACCCGCTTGACAGGCCAGGTGATGTTCAGCATTCGCCCGACGATCTCATGGGGGCCGCCCGGTTGAAAGCCTCCGGCCAATGTCGCGCCCGCATCGAAGCGATAACCCTTATGGTAAAACGTCCCGGCGCACCCGCCCGGATAAACGTGTGCTTCCAGAACGGTCACATCGAACCCGGCTTTAGCCAGTAAAGCCGCTGCCGTCAGACCCCCAACTCCGGCACCAATCACAACAACTTTTGCTTGACTCATACACTGCCATTCGTATCTATGATCCAATTCTAGGCGTGTGTTCAATCTTTGCCAATGATTTGTCTAGCTCGGCGGTTAAACGGGGAAATAAAAGAGCCAGGATAATGAGTCCTGACCCCATAGTTTTGCAGACATATTGGGCGTTAACGCGCCATAAGTTTTTGCACGTGTGCCAGCAGATCACTGGGCGCGAAGGGCTTGATCAGGTAATCGTCCGCACCCGCTTGTTTGGCAGCATCCACATCCGCTAACTGGCCGCGCGCGGAGATGATGATCACAGGTGGTGCTTTGCCCTCAAGCTGGCGTTTAACCTCACGGCACACATCCAGCCCGTTACGGTCAGGCAGCATCACATCAAGCAGCAGGAGTTTGGGCACATCTCGTACCGCGACAGTGAGTGCCTCATTGCCGTTCGTAGCCGAGCGCACTTCAAAACCCGCATTTTGCAGCTTGCGTGTGATCAAAAGCTGAATATACGGGTCATCTTCGGCGACGAGAATAAAACTCATGTACGACTCCTGCTGGCTTGGTGTTTCAATGAAGCGATTATGCAGCAACAACTATTTTATTTTGATGCTGATTTACCGATGCGTTCACTACGCTTACCCGGCGATAGGTAATGTGAAATAGAAAGACGATCCATGATCTACTTCCGACTCGAACCAGATGTTGCCACCGTGCAGTTCCACAAACGATTTGACGATAGACAAACCGAGTCCCGTCCCGGCAAGCTGGCGTTTTACCGAAGTCGGCGTTCGATAGAAGCGTGTGAACAACTGCGCCTGGTGTTCAGGAGCGATTCCCATACCAGTATCATGCACACTCACCAGGATCATCGGGAGTTTAAGTGAAGGTGGGGCACTGGCTGGCAGATCAGCCGCTTCGACAATGTGTCTGGCCTCGACTCGAATCGTGCCATCCGTCGGCGTATATTTTGAGGCATTACTTATTAGATTCGTCAAAATCTGAATCAGGCGGCTTAAATCAACCCAAACCAATGGCAACCCCTTCGGGATGTGCATCACCAAAGACTGCTGTTTGCCCTCAAAGATTAGACGCATCGGAGCAACGGCACTGGCTGCCGCATCAGTCAGGTCTACACTCGTGCGGCGCAGATCGATATGTCCAGACTCCAGGCGTGTCACGTCTAAAATATCGTTGACCAGACTGATTAACCGATCCGTGTTGAACTGAATGATCTTCATATATTCGCGGACGGGGCCTTCCAACGGCCCGGCGTCACCATCCATAATCAGATCGGTGAAGCCTTTGAGTGAGGTGAGCGGCGTGCGGAGTTCATGTGAAACAAGTGAGACGAAATCGGTCTTCATCCGATCCGCTTCTCGTTCCTGGGTGGCATCGCGGAACACGAACAGTCGTCCCAGGGTTGTCCCTTCATGGGCATGAACGGGCGCGCTGTACCAGACCAGTATACGGCGACTGTTAACTTCAATCTCCAGATCGCCCGCTGCGCTTCCGTAGTCATCGCCTGACAACGTGACAAAAATATTGTAGAGAGCGTTGGGCAGTTCGGGTTTGCTTTGCACCTGGCGCAGCAGATCATCCACCGTGCGTCCAACTAGTGAGTAACGCGGCAGGCCAAAGAAATTTTCAAACTGGATATTGGCAGTCACAACACGTCGATCAATATCCAGCATAATGATCGCGTCGTTGGTTGCTTCCAGAATCGCTTCCAGGTGATCGCGTTCTTTCTGAATAGCATCCTGCAAAGGGGCACGATCCGAATGATCGATGCTGATCTCACCTACACCGATCACCGTATCACTCCGGCCATAGACAGGATAAAGGGTCATTAGCACGTCAAGCATCTGGCCGGACTGGGCAATGCGCTTCGCCTGCTGCTGAACGGTGCGCTGTTCACGAGCGACGGTACGGTATTGCTCCAATACTGTTTCTGCATCCGCTTCGGGTGCCAGTAAGGACAGCGGCTTATTAATGGTATGCTCAATCGGATAGCCATACAGGGCTTCTGCCGCCGGACTCCAATCGGTGATCAGACCGTTCGGATCGGTTACGATCTGTGCGTAGTGCCCATGTTCGATCAGGCTGTTGAGCAGGCTGCTGACCCGCGCAACCTGTGTGGCGCTGCTGATATTGTAGAGGGAGAGCGCCGACACATCAGCCAGGGCTTCGTAGTATTGAACCCGCGTCGCATCGAATGGCGTTTCGCTTCGCATCCCAATGATGAGCGCGCCCGCCCAACGCCGCCCGGCACGTAGTGGCAGGAGCAGCCCGTTTGTTGCCTCGGCCAGCATCACCCGATCCAGGTCACTCAGGCGCGTATCCGCCGCGCCGCGCAGGACAACCGTTTCGCCGCCCGCCAGAAAACGCAGGATCGGCAGCGTTTGCACGTTGTACACCGTCCCGACGGCGGGTACCTTTTCGGACAGGCAGTCCCAGGCGGCAACGATCACGAAATCAGTGGGGGAGCGTTCCTGCGTCGTCTTGAGCAGCACACAACGATCTGGTCGGATAGTACTGGCATGACTGTCATCGATAGCATTATCGAGGATAGCCTCCAGCAGCATGGCGTGCGTTGACGCATCAGCGACAGCACGATTGGCAGAAAAGAGTTGAGAAAGTACATCGCCTGTCAGAAGATTTTCCATGCCGTGCCAGATTTTTAAGCCTTTTGCGTTGATGGCCGTATTATTTCACTGGGAAGACAAACATATAACCCAGTCCGCGTTCAGTATGAATATATTCCCCCGTTTGTGCGCTGTGTGCAAATTTCGGGCGCAGCCGCGACATATGCACGCGCAAGGTTTCTTCATAAACCATTTCGTTCGGCCACACACGCGAAAACAATTGATCGGAGCGCACAACCCGCCCGGCGTTATGTACCAATGTCCAGAGCAGGCGATTCTCAATCGGCGTGAGGGGTACGATCTTGCCATCGACGGTCAGGCAGTTGTTCGGGAAATCGATTGCTACATGCTCGTCAACAGTAATAACCGGTTCAGCCGCATAACTAAAATCGCTGATGCGGCTCAGCACGCGCCGGATGCGGGCAGCCAGTTCGCGCGGCTTGAGCGGCTTGACAATGTAATCTTCGGCGTACATCGAGATACCGCGTACCACGCTCTCCTCACGATCATCTGCCGTGAAGATCACAATCGGCACATCGCCCATTTGCTTGATGCGTTCGCTCAACTCGAAGCCGTGCATCGTTGGCAAACCCAGATCGAGCATTACCAGATGTGGCAGGCCATTCCGCTGAATATGACGAAGCGCATCCGGCGCATCTGGCACGGTTACCACCTCGTATCCGGCATCCGTCAAAGTGCGTTTGAGCAGCGAACAGGCAATCGGATCATCTTCGACCACTAATATACGTTTGGATTCCAGCGCCTGATAGCGACGATCCTGCGGCAGTGACGTTAATAGCGACACGCCTTACCCCTTTCAACTAGTCCCCAATAAAAACGTTTAGCCATTTCTCTGGCACGGTGGGGCGATGATTCCGTGTGCGAACTGCTGTTCAGGATAAAGGATAAGATGAAAGGTTGCGTAGAATAGCAAAAAATGAAAAGAGCGGCGATTGCCTGCAATCCTGGAACTCTATAGAATACACGGCGCTGTTGGTGTGCTGTTTCAGGATTATAGCATGATTGATCGGATCACCGCGTGAAAAATACACGAATTATTAGCCGCCGTCGGGATCGTCGTGCCAAACGCATAGAAGCCAGCCGCCATCGTTTGCTACAGCTTGGCCTTTTGGTGTTTGTTGGTGTCGTTGTGGCGTCTCTCACAACCCTCGGTGTCGGATCAGTGGGAGCGGTGGGCGTCTACTGGTATATTGCGCGCGATCTGCCCGCGCCGGATGAAATCATCAAACAGCGCCAACAATTTGAGACAACATTGATATATGATCGTTCCGGCCAAACAGTGCTATATCAGGTGATTGATCCGCTCAACGGGGATCGGCAATGGACACCGATCAGCGATATTTCCGCCGATCTGATTCATGCAACAGTGGCAATTGAAGATAAAAGTTTTTACGATAACCCCGGCTTTGATGTGCGTGGTATTGCGCGGGCGATCTTCCTGACGGCGACAGGCAACACGGTACAGGGCGGTAGTTCGATCACGCAGCAGTTGGTGAAAAACACGCTGATCGATCCGAAGGAGCGCACCGCCGCCAGTCCGCAACGCAAGATCAAAGAGATCATCCTGGCGGGCGAAATTTCGCGGCGTTACAGCAAAGACCAAATCCTCGAACAATATCTGAACACGAACTTCTACGGCAATCTGGCCTATGGAATTGATGCGGCCAGTAAAGTCTACTTTGGCAAGCCCGTTCAGAATTTATCGCTTGGCGAAGCCTCACTGCTGGCCGCGATTCCGCAAAACCCGCAGTTGAATCCGCTCGACGCTCCACAGGCCGCCCGCACCCGTCAGAGCATCGTGCTGGATAGAATGGTGGAACAGGGCTATATCACCGCGGAGCAAGGCCGCGTCGCCGCTTCCGAACCTGTTGTCGTCGCGCCGCTGGCAGATCGCTATAACCTGATCGCGCCGCACTTTTCAATATATGCGCGTCAGCAAGCCGAACAATTGCTCAACACGCAAGGGCTGGATGGCGCACGACTCGTCTCACGCGGTGGCTTGCGAATCTTCACGACACTCGATCTCGATTTGCAATATCAATCCGAGTGTGTGACGCGCAGCTACATTCAACGACTAGCGGGTGGCGATCCGAACACGGCGCTCAACACCAGTGCCGGGACACCATGTATCGCTGCTCAATATTTTCCACAGATCGGAGCAGGTTTTGCGCTCGGCAAGCCGCGCAATGTGACGAACGCTGCCGCCGTCACGATGAATCCAACTACCGGCGAAATTCTGTCGATGATCGGCAGCCTGGACTACTGGAATCCGGGCAACGATGGTAACTACAATGTGGCATTAGGCGAACGTCAGCCCGGCTCGGCCTTCAAGCTGTTCACCTATACAGCGGCATTTGCGGCAGGTAAATCGCCCGCGACAATGGTCTGGGACTTGCCGACAGCCTTTGATACAGGCGGCGGCGAACCCTATAAACCGACGAATGAGGACGGTAAATTTCACGGCCCGATGACCATTCGGGAAGCGTTCGCCAATTCGTATAATGTGCCTGCTGTCTCGGTGCTGAGTCAGGTTGGGATTGGCGATGTGATCCGCAAAGCGCATCTGCTTGGTATCAATACACTGAATGGTGGTCTGGATAGCTACGGCCTGTCGCTGACATTGGGCAGTGGTGAGGTTACGCTGCTTGATCTGAGTTATGCCTACGGTGTATTCGCCAACATGGGGGTCATGGCCGGAATGCCCACCCTCAACCCACGCCCCGGCTACCGCGCACTCGATCCGGTGGCCGTCTTGCGAATCGAGGACAGCGACGGGCATATCCTCTGGCAGTTCAAGGAAAACACGCCGACTTTTGGCACCAACAACGTCGTGGGCGATTACCTGGCGTACCTGATCAACAACGTGCTGAGCGATAACGAAGCGCGTGTTCCGGCCTTTGGGCGCGGCAATGCGATGGAACTCTCCCGGCCAGCCGCCGCCAAAACGGGCACAACCAATGAAAATCGTGATGCCTGGGCACTAGGCTACACACCCCAGTTAGTTACGGGCGTTTGGGTTGGAAATAACAACAACAAGTCGATGGGCGCGGACGTACTTGGTGCGACGGGTGCTGCTCCGATCTGGCACGCGATCATGGAGTACGCACACAACCGCGATAAACTCCCGGTTCGTAACTGGCCGCGCCCTTCAACGATTGTTGATCAGGTTGTTTGCAAGGAAACGGGGTTCCTGCCAACTGCCGATTGCCCGCGCGTGCGCGAAATCTTCTACGTGAATGGCACAAACAGCACTCTACCACAGCAAAGCGATACCTTCTACAAACGCCTCACCATCAACTCTAAAAATGGCTTGATCGCCACTGCTTCCACGCCCGCCGATTTGCGCGTTGATAAAGTCTTTTTCGATTATCCGCCTGAAGCACGCGATTGGGCGCGCAGCGTCGGCCTGCCACTGCCGCCCACCGAGTTTGACACAGGCGGTGCGCGAGTCGCAGCGGGTGGAACAGCGATTACGGCACCGGTTGCGCTCAGTCGGGTACGCGGCGTGGTGGAGATCAGCGGCATTGTCGATAACAAAGATGCCGTCTCGTTTACGCTGGCCTTCGGAGTCGGCCTGAACCCGCGCGATTGGACAAATATCGCAACGGGTGACGCCAAAACGATCTCCAAAGAGGCAGTCATCGGCAAGTGGAATACTGCCGCATTGGATGGTCTGTACACGCTGCGCCTACAGGTGATCCTCAAAGACAAATCGGTGCTGCAAGATACGCGACAACTGACCGTAGATAACAAACCACCGACGATCAAACTAACCGCGCCGTTGCCCAACGCAACGCTTGCCGCCGCACAGCCGATCACGCTCGAAGCCACCGCTGCTGATAATCTGGACGGTTACTACGTCGAGTTCTACCGGGGCGACAAATTGCTTGGTATGGTGAAGCAGTTCCCGTTCCGGTTAGACTGGAAGCCTGATGTCGGTGGCACGCAAACCTTTTATGCGATTGTCTACGATGCTGCCGGGAACAGCGTAAAAAGTGCGGTAGTCACGGTTCGGGTCAATTGATCGCCCGCCTGACGGATATAGAGTTCGCTTATCCAGTCTTTGTGTGAGACACTTGGCTTGTTCCCGTTTGATATTAGGAAAACTCAATATGCTTTACCGCAAGCTAATTTTTGTCGTTTTGCTGCTGCTCAGTGCGTGTGGTGGTGCATCGGCAACCAGCACGCCCGCGCCCACATTAACGCCTATTCCCGCCACAGGAACGCCCGTGCCAGATGTGCGCCTGTTCACCGTGATCGACGCCCAATCGATCATCAATTATGACGCCACATTGACCCTCGGCGGCCTGAAAATCGGCGGCACTTTTGCAATTAAGGGCAAGACGATCAAATTGGTTCCCCAAAAAGATGGTTTTCAATTGGATATTGATATTCAGATTGATGGCAATTCCGTTACTGGCGCAAACAGCCTGGTAGTAGATGCCCTTAAGCGTAACCTTGAAAGTGATAAGTTCCCCTATGGTCACTTTCTGGCCGTTTCGCAGGACTTACTTAAGACAGGCAGCACAACCCTTCAAACGACAGCGGTGGGCACAGTCGAACTACACGGTCAGACGCGCCCGATCAGTATGCCGATCACCTTGACCCTTACAGGCTATCAACTCAAAGCATCCGGCGCAACCACACTCGATCTGAGCGATTTCAGTGTTAACGTGCCCACCGCCATTATGAAATCAGTGATCGCGTTCAAAGCCGATCTGACTGCCGAAGAAACAGCGCAAAAGTGATCTGCACCTCTCAAAGAGCAAATTAGCACTCTTGCCCCCAGATTGCTAAATTCCCCTTGACTTCTATTCAAACCTCTACTAAACTATAGCTAAAGTTAGCACTCTCATGTTGAGAGTGCTAAACAAGGTATCTATTTTCTGGTAGATCGATAGGAGTTTGACCGATGACGAATAATGCAGTCGAAACCAAGCTGAACATGCGCCCATTGGGTGACCGCGTGATCGTAGAACCCTCGGAAGGGGAAGATGTGAGCATGGGCGGCATTTTGCTGCCAGAAACCGCCAAAGAGAAGCCACAGCAGGGTTTGATTCTGGCAGTAGGGCCAGGCCGCCACGACGACAGCGGCAAACTGGTGGCGATGGATGTGAAGGCACATGACAAGGTGCTGTATGCCAAGTATGCAGGCACCGAAGTCAAGGTTGGCGGCAAGAAGCTGCTGATCCTCAAGGAAAGCGACATCCTGGCCGTCGTCGAAGACTAATTTTGCCAGTGCTTCGATTTAACGTTCGTTTGAATTCTCTAATTCTGAATATCCGATAGTCTCTGATGAGGAGTTCCCGAAATGCCTAAACAACTAGCATTCTCCGAAGAAGCCCGCCGCAGCCTGAAGCGCGGCGTCGATAAACTGGCTGATGCCGTTTCCACGACGCTTGGCCCCAAAGGCCGCAACGTCGCACTCGATAAGAAGTTCGGCGCACCCACCGTCACACACGACGGCGTGACCGTTGCCAAAGAAATCGAGTTGGAAGACCCCTATGAAAACATGGGCGCGCAGCTTCTTAAAGAAGCTGCCACCAAGACCAACGACATCGCCGGTGATGGTACAACAACCGCCACCGTTCTGGCACAGAACATCGTCAACGAAGGCCTCAAGAACGTCGCCGCTGGCGCGAATCCGATGCTGCTCAAGCGCGGTATCGAAGCTGCCACAGACCGTGTTGCCCAGGAAATTCGTTCGGTGGCCGTCGCCATCAACACGAAGGAAGAAATCGCCGCCGTCGCTTCGATTTCGGCGCAGGACTCGGAAATCGGTGAACTGATCGCCGAAGTGATGGACAAAGTCGGTAAGGACGGCGTCATCACTGTTGAAGAGAGCAAGGGTCTGGAATTCGAGACCGAATACGTCGAAGGTATGCAGTTTGATCGCGGCTACATCAGCGCGTATTTTGTCACTGCAACCGACTCGATGGAATCGGTCATCACTGAGCCGTACATCCTGATCTACGAAAAGAAGATCAGCGCCGCTCAGGACATTGTGCCGATCCTCGAAAAGCTGGTACAGGTTGGCCGCCGCGAACTGGTCATCATCGCCGAAGACGTTGACGGTGAAGCCCTGGCGACACTCGTCCTCAACAAACTGCGTGGTATGCTGAACGTTTTGGCCGTCAAGGCCCCCGGCTTCGGTGATCGTCGTAAGGCGATGCTGCAAGACATTGCCATCCTGACAGGTGGTACGGTCATCAGCGAAGATATTGGCCGCAAGCTGGAAACCGTCACGATCAATGACCTGGGTCGCGCTGGCAAGGTTGTCAGCACGAAAGACGACACCACTGTGATCGATGGCGCTGGTGACGAAAAGGCGATCAAGGGTCGCGTTGCCGAAATCAAGGTCGAAATCGACAACAGCACCAGCGACTATGATCGTGAGAAGCTCCAGGAACGTCTGGCGAAGCTCTCCGGCGGTGTTGCCGTGATCCGCGTCGGTGCGGCCACCGAGACCGAACTCAAGGAAAAGAAGCACCGTGTCGAAGACGCCCTGAGCGCCACGCGTGCAGCGGTTGAAGAAGGTATTGTTCCAGGCGGTGGTGTGGCGCTGATCAATGCCATCAAGTCGCTGGACGGCCTCAAGCTGCAATACGACGACGAGAACACCGGCGTTCAAATTCTGCGCCGTGCGCTCGAAGCCCCAATGAAGAAGATCGCCGCCAATGCCGGACAAGACGGCGCGGTTATCATTCAGGCGGTTCGTCGTGCCCAGGAAGAAGCCAAAGACAACAAGATCGGCTACGATGTGATCTCTGGTAACTTCGTGAACATGATCGATGCGGGCATCATTGACCCGGCGAAGGTAACGCGCGGCGCGCTCGAAAACGCGGCCAGCATCGCCTCGATGATCCTGACCACCGAAGCTTTGATCACTGACATCAAAGAAGAAGATAAGTCGCCCGCGCCGCAGATGCCGGAATATTAATTCCGAATTCCCCGACGTTCAGCGCACTTTCAGGGGCGAGTCATCACGACTCGCCCCTGTTGTTTTCCTCATAATTTCGCCCCGATTTATGCAAAATGCACAAATTGAAAAACTCGTCACCTGATTCGCCTTTTTGGTAAGCAGTTCGTTGCACCCCCCCCTGTAATCTAATGGCATCAACCGCGTACATGAAAAGGATTAATCAAAATGAACACCATTCAGAAGCACGTCTCCTCCGCCGTTAATTTCGTTATCAGCAACCCAACCCGTCTCAAGCTGGCGATCTTCGCTGTTGTTTTGGCGATTATGATTGTTGCGGCGCTCTCCCCGGCAGCGTTGGCTTTGGCCGAAGATGCAACGGGTGGCAGCCACTGGTAAGCATCGCCCCCTTACATTTTTTGAAGGACACAAAGATGTCACGCAAACACGAAAAAGTGGTGATGGACGTGCTGCCCTTTCCACAAGGGCGCGGTTTCACGGGCGCGCACGCCTGGTGGGACTACGTTCTGAACCAGGATGAGCAGAAAAAGCTGGATAACCTGTTAGGCCTGGCGCTGTTGGATGCCGATTTGTGCAAACGACTGCTCACCGGGCAGGACGATGCTTTGTTCGAGGCATTCGCACTCTCAAAAGAAACGGCCAACTGGCTGCGCTCAATTCAGGCGGCGTCACTGACTGAACTGGCTGAGGCGATTCTGGCCGTACCAGAAGTCACGACAACGCCGCTGGAAAAAGCATCCTGAAGCAGCATTAATGTACAATACTGGGACAAGAGGGCTGGCACATCATCGCTTCATCATCACGCCCGCCCTCCCTGTTCAAGACCATCACTGACAGTGAAGGAAAGTTTCGACCATCTTGGAGCAAAACGAAGCGGACACCCCGGCCATGCACAAGCTAATCATGATCGTCGATGACGACCCAAACGTTCTCAAATTATTTGAAATCATTTTACAGCGGCAAGGTTACAGCGTTGTGGCTGTGGATGATCCTGTTGAGGTCAGTCAACTGCTTTCGACTTCCACGCCCGATCTATTTATTCTGGACGTGATGATGCCAAAAATTGACGGCATTGAACTATGCCGCAATTTACGAAAGCGCCCGGATACAGCGCGAACACCCATACTAGTCATTTCTGGTCTATATAACGAAAACACGATTAACCGGGCCACCGAAGCGGGCGCAAATGATTATCTGCCGAAAATGATCTCTCCCAAAGCCTTAGCCAGCAAGGTTAAGCAGACTTTGAGTGACTTTCCCAGGCAGCAATAATCTGAATCAATTTTGCTGAGCCGGACAGTGGGTTTCCGGCTGCTCGTGTTTATTCTCTCCGCATCGCGGCCTGAATCGCGCCATCGCGCCCCACCCATGCTACCGAAATGTACGGATCAACGTGCGCGATCCCGATCCCGCCGTTTCGATCCACCAGAATGATTCCGCCCTTGCCCTTCACCCGCTCCACCATAATACCGACAGCGTGATCGGCTGCCGCCTGAGCATCCATTCCTTGCCCAATCGCATCACAGGCCGTTTTACAGAGCAAGACACGCATAATTTGCTCACCGTCGCCAGTGGCCGATGCTGCGCCCGTGCGATTATCGGCATATGCACCTGCGCCTACCAGTGGCGAGTCGCCCACCCGCCCGGCCAGTTTGAACGGCATACCGCCTGTCGAAGTCGCCGCCGCCAAATTGCCATTCTGGTCAAGCGCCACTGCACCAACAGTGCCCTTATGTGCCATCGGGTCAGTGCCACGCGCTCGTAATTCTTGATACCGTTTGAGTGTTTGGGGCGTTGTCATATCCAGAATGGAGCGGAATGGAATGCCCATTTTCGTGGCGAATTCGCGCGCGCCATTGGCCGCCAAAATTTTATGCGGCGATTTGGTCATAATTAGCCGTGCCAGACTGACCGGATTGGCGACATTTTGCACGGCGATCACGGCACCCAGATCGAGCGCCGCGCCATCCATGATCATCGCGTCCACCTCAATTTCGCCACGATTGTTCAGGACGCTCCCCGTTCCCGCGTTGAAGATCGGATTGTTTTCCAATACACAAACTGCTGCTTCAACCGCATCAATGGCCGATCCGCCGTTCGAGAGCAGCTTCCAGGCGGCTTCAGCAGCGGCACGTGTGCCGACCATATTGGCGGAGTGTTCTTCTTCTGGAATAAGTCCAGTGCCCCCGTGAACGATCAGTGCTGGCGTTGCCAATTGAAAATCCTTTTTAGTACATCACAAATAAGCATCCATTGTATGCCTGTTTTCACCTTCTACGCAATGAGCTTTTTGCGTGCGTTGACAAGATCAGCAAATAAATTATAATTTATATGAAACGCACTATTTTTGTCTAAATTATACCGTTGAGGTAATCATGCCAACTGTCATTATTTATTGGTCACGAGGCCGCACTGAGGAACAAAAAGCCAACGTCGTTCAGGAGATCACCGAGACGCTTGTGAATAAGGGTGGTGCGCGTCGTGAGGATGTGCTGATTATCTTTCAGAATATCGAGCCGGGTGACGCTGGCCGCGCCGGACGCATCACCGCTTCGCCCGCCGCCCAAAACCACCGCCCCCTTGCTTCACCCGATGGTGGATCGGTAGATTTTGACTGAGCGGCTGCCAATCGCTGTGACATTTTTGTTATATTTTGCTGCGATCCCTTGCCGCTGCCTGTACGCCTATGCTACACTCCCTTTTTATGATTAACGAAACGATCCGCTGCCGAACGTGTACAACTTGTGCAACCATGCAGTGCATGTGTTGTTCGTGCTGCTATTTGTCGGCGTCGATTCGAGTGCGGTAGTTAATAGCTACTGGTTCACCTAAACGAATTTGCGAAGCCGATACAAAACGTCGGCTTTTTTGTTGTAAACCATAGCAGGAGATGCCCATGACCACCCTTAACTCCACAAGCAATGCTCGATCATCGGATCGGCGCGTCGATCATAGTGCGCTGCGTACCAATCAGGCATTTATTATTTCGCTGCTGATTCTGGCCTTCGTGCTGAATTTCTGGCCGCTGGTGGCGTTCGTCTCTGTCGTGATGTTAATCGGGACGGCTTTTCCATCGTTGGGATTGTTCAAGGCAGTCTATTTTGCGCTGCTTAAACCTGCTGGAATTGCCAAACCGGATGTGAAACTCGATAACCCGGAACCGCACTTATTCGCGCAAGGGCTAGGCGGTGTATTCACGCTCTTATCTACACTCGCACTGATTGCTGGTGTATCGACACTCGGTTGGGGATTAAGCTGGTTGGTGGTGACACTGGCCGCCCTCAACTTGTTTGGCGGGATTTGCGTCGGATGCATCATGTACTACCAGTTCAATCGCCTGGGCGTGCCAGGTTTCACCCAAGCACCAATTCGAGGATAAGGTTATGTTGGAACGACTATTGATCGCTGCGGCGCTGATGCTGTTTGGTATCGCGGCATGGGTCATCTTTAACCGTCTGTCGATTCGGCGTGTGGCAGCGCAGTCTACTGCCGATCCACTGCTGTCCGATCTGCGTCCGAACACACCGGCCATCATTTATTTCACAACGCCCTTTTGCGAACCGTGCCGCACTTTGCAACGTCCGGCACTCGACAAACTGCAAAGCGAACTCGGCAAAGCGATTCAGGTCATTCAAGTCGATGCGACTCAGAGTCCAGACGTGGCGGATCGGTGGGGCGTATTTTCTGCTCCGACTACCTTCATTTTAGATCGAAGCCACAAACCCCAACGGGTCAACCGGGGTGTGGCTTCGACAGAAACACTCAAACAGCAGCTAAGCATCATTTAAACGGTTGATGCCCTGTTCGTTTCGGCTAATTGTGACCATTGCTCCAACAACGACTCAAGACGTGCCTGTGTTTCGGCGTAGTCCTGACCGAGTCGCTGAACTTCTGCCGGGGATTGCGGCCTTTCCAGCGTCTTGCCCAGTTCAGCCAGTTTGCTTTCAAGCGTGTTGATCTCCGTTTCCAGCGCCCGTACCGAAGCAGCCTGCTGTCGAGTCGCTTTGGTAGAGGGGCGGCTTTGCTGAACCTGCTTTTGCTCCGCTTGAATTTGTTGTTTGGCGGCGGCGCGCTGCGCTTTGCTGGCAAGTCGTTCCGCATCACGCGCAACCAGATATTCGGCATACGTCCCGCCAAATACCCTCAAGTGACCGTTTTCCAGATTCCAAATCTGCGTTCCCAGCCGATCAATCAGGTAACGATCATGGGAGACCAGTAAGACCGTGCCGTTAAAGCCTTCCAATACTTCCTGCAAGGCTTCCTGCGCCGGAATATCCAGGTGATTGGTCGGTTCGTCCAGCAGCAGGAAGTTCGCGCCCCCTAACCCCAGAATCGCCAGCGCCAGCCGCCCACGTTCACCACCGCTGAGCATTTCGACCTTTTTGTACACATCGTCTTTGCGGAACAGGTAGGGCGCAAGGTAACTGCGTGCCTCACTGATCAGCATTTCCTTGTGGCGGATGATCTCATCCAGGACGGTGTTTTCGGCGGTCAGATCATCATGTACCTGGGCGAAATAGGCCACCTTGACACTTGCGCCAAGTTTCAGGGTGCCAGCCAGTGCTGGCAGTTCACCCATCAGGGTCTTGATCAGCGTCGTCTTGCCCGTGCCGTTATCGCCGATCAGGGCGGCGCACTCACCCCTTTCCAAGCGAACGTCATCCGCCGTGAAAAGCGTTCGCGTCGGATAGCCGATCTTCAACCCCTGCGAGCGCAACACCAGATCGCCGCTGCGAAGGGTCGGCTCTAATCGCACACGCAGCTTGGGTGGTCGTGTAACCGGCGGCTCAAGTGCTTTGATCGCCTTCTCAGCTTCGGCCACGCCCATCGGACGCGCGCCTTCAATGCCCGTCTCTGACCAGCTTTTGCTGCTCTTATAAGCAACCAACCCCAACTGCTGAATGCCGATCAAATCACGACTCAGGCGTTTCAAGCGCCCGACGGCCATTGGATTGGTGGATGCCCGCACGATATTGCGCTTGACGTAATCCAGTTCCTTTTCGAGCCGCTCCTTTTCCTGTTCATAGAGTTTGACATGATGATCGAGTCGTTCAGTGCGCTGCCGCACGTAGGCGCTGTAGTTGCCCCGAAAACTCTCTATCCCGGTACGGTTCATTTCCCAGATCGTGTTGACCACTTTATCCAGAAAGTAGCGATCATGACTGGCGATGAGCAGCGCGCCGTCCCACTGATTCAGGGCGTTTTCGAGCCACTCCACCGCCCGCACGTCCAGATGGTTCGTCGGTTCGTCCAGCACAAGCAGATCGGGTTGTTCGAGCAGCAGTCGCGCAAGTAAAGCCCGCGTCTTTTGACCGCCGCTCAGATGTGATAGTGGCGTCGCGTGATGCTGCGGCGTAAAGCCGAGTCCGTCCAGCGTTTGCTTGATTCGCACTTCGTAATCATAGCCACCGCGCCGCTCAAACGTCTCCTGAAGTTCACCGTAGGTATCCAGAATGTCATCCGATCCGCCGTTGCTCATCTGAGTTTCCAGATCGCGCAACTGCGCTTCGATGTCTTTCAACCAGGCGAAAACGGTAAGCATTTCATCGTAGACGGTGTTTTCCTTCTGAGCGAACGCATCAATCGCCTCTTGCCGTAAGTAGCCGATTTGAACGTTGCTGGCACGGTTAACTGTGCCGCTGAAAGGCAGCACCAGTCCGTTCAGGATCAGCAGCAGTGATGTTTTGCCGATCCCGTTTGGCCCCACCAAACCGATCCGAGCCTGTTGGGGAATGCTGGCATTCAAGCCGCTGAAAACATTGAAATCGCCAAATTTCTGGCTCAGGTTGTTAATCGTAAGCACCGACATTGCGGTTTGCCTTTCTCATCTGATTCATCCATACGCGAAGTGATATGACGCGATTTTACGGCAATAAAAAACGCCGTCAGCCTAACCTGGACGGCGCGCAACTCCACGTCTGAAATGGATCGGACTCAAGGCAGCACAAAATGAGTTGCAGCGCGTCAGCAACAGGTCAGGCCGGAACTTCCGGTCTGCTTATCTGTTCGTGACAACAAGCTGCATTGGCGCTGCTCCCCAACTCACCTTACGAGTATGGTACGAAAAGATCAGCGAAATGTCAATTGCCATGATGTACTTCTGTGCAGACACCCCACTTTTTGGCACACCCTTTACCCACGAATAACGTATAATATAGTGTGTCGTGATGAGTGCAAAACAAAAGGCTATTAATTATGGAGTGTCCGAACTGTCGCCATTGGAATGAACCCGGTGCGCGCTTTTGTGAAGAATGCGGCTTCGAGCTGTCCAGTGTGGCCGCCGCTCCCTTGAAAGTCTCTATCACAGGAAGCGTGAGCCAACCTGCGCCATCTGCTGTGCCTGATCTATCGCCACCTGACAGTGTGCCCGAACCGCCGCCACAAATCCTTGTCCCGGCAGATGTTCCCGCGTCTACTGTCTATTCCGGCGGGCGATTAGTCGTCGATGCCACTGGTACCGTATTCAAGTTGGGCGATGCTACGATCATCGGGCGTGAAGACCCAATGGTACAGATCGACTTCGATGGCTATGAGGATGGCAAATATGTCAGCCATCGCCACGCACAAATCGTCAAGAACAACGGCGCGTACTACATCGAAGATTTGGGTAGTTCCAATCACACGCGCGTAAACGGCGCAAAGCTCTCGGCAGGACAATCCGAGCCACTGCACGAAGGCGACAAAGTCCGCTTCGGAAAGATCGAACTAACATTTCACGAATCGTAAAGGATTCGATCATCATGGCGATAAATGTAGGACAGAAGATTGAATGCCCGCACTGTCATCAAATGACCTCGACAGAGACGGGCTTTTGCGATGAATGCGGCCTGGAACTGACTTCACAGGCGATCAAACCCGTGACGGCGGCACAGGCCATGAAGTCGGGCACACTGAGTACGCTCACGGGCGGCACGAACACTGGCCTGACCTGCCCGAACTGTGGTAATCCACTGCGTCCCGGCGCGAAGCACTGCCCCAAGTGCGGCAAGAAGCTGAACCCACCCGCAGGGGCAACCACTGGCCCGACGGCGACGAAGACGAGCGGCCCGCCCAGCACTTTGCAAGTTGGCCTTGTCATCGCGGATCGCTACGGGCTGGAAGGCATTCTGGGTGAAGGCGGCATGGGGCGCGTCTGGAAAGCCTTTGACCGCCACCTGAACAAGTACGTCGTGATCAAGACGGTGATCACGCCGGACGATGGGCTGCGTAAGGCGCTGCAAAAAGAAGCCGAAGTCCTGATCAACATCCGTCACCCGAACATCGTGGCCGTTATCGACTTCTTCACCGTCGATAACGAACTGTGCTATGTAATGGAATTCGTTTCCGGGCCAAGCTGGGCAGATGAGATCGAAGATGCTGTGACCCGCAAACTGGTGCTGCCCATGTCGGCAGAACAGGCGCTCACCCGCGTCAAGGGATTGCTGCCCGCTTTCAAGTATTTGCACGCACTCAAACCGCCGATCATTTACTGCGACTTCAAACCCGCCAACGTCAAGAGCATGATACTGCCGAACGGCGAGAACATCGAAGTCCTGCTCGACTTCGGCACGGCTTATCAGTACGATCCGAATGTGCCGCCCAAACCCGCACGCGGTACGCCGGGTTATCACTCACCGAACGCGGCGCACCCCGATTGGCGCGACGATTATTTCACGATTGGCCGCACGATTGCCGAACTGGTCGGTATGGGTGAAGTTCACACCGAAGAATACCGGTACACGCTCACGCCGCCCGATCAATTCCCCTGGACTCAGTACGACGACTCGTTCCGCTACTTTGTGGAATGGTTGACCGCGCGCTTACGTGAAGATCGTCCGCAAAACGTCGATGAAATCATGGACGAACTGGACGGCGTGTTGGGTTACGTTAAGGGTCAAACGCCCGATGTCCGCGCTGCTGCCGCGCACAGCAAACAGGCTAAATTCACAGGCGTCACGCTGGCGACAATGAACAGCCACACCGGGACGGGCACGGTCAAGATTGATTTGCCGCAAGTTGAGGCGACCAATCCGGCGGCCACCATCCTGCTCAAGGCACAGGAAGCCTACGAACAGCGCAACCTGACACGCGCCTTGCTGCTGGCGAATCAGGCGATCAACAACAATGGCGGTGCAGCCGCTTACGTATT
>JBBSEU010000074.1:0-21097 GCA_038239365.1 Aggregatilineales bacterium | reverse complement strand
CGGAAGAAGTTGAGGTTCGACGCAGTGCCAGCCAGGGATACGCCGTCTCTGAGGATGCGGGCTATCTGGTGGCGCTGCATACCGACCTGAACGATGAACTGATCGCCGAGGGGCTGACGCGGGAAGCAGTGCGCCGGGTGCAGTTGATGCGCCGCGACGCCGATTTCGCACTGGATGATCATATCAACCTGACGTATACAGCCAGCGACAAACTGGCAAAGGCGCTCATGGGCTATGCCGAATACCTGCGCGCCGAGACGCTGGCTGACCAGATCAACGTTGCTACACCGGAAAACGGCCAGACCTTCGAGTTCGACGGTGAGACGATCACGCTCAGCGTCACCCGACTCGAAAAAGACCACGCCTGATCGCTCCGCTTTACTGGACGCTCACCCCTTTTCGATCAAAGGGGTGAGTGCCTTGCTGGTTACAGATAGGCGCTTTTGCGATGTACGTGAAAATTCAAATTTTGTTTTGGCGTTGGACGCTCTACATACCACTTAAAGTAGCCCGGAGCATCAGAACGCCATTAGGTTGCACTATCGCTGCCCGATTGCTTTTACTGCTGCTAGGCATTTTTTGTGTTTATGTTCCACCCGTATGGCTTGCTAACGAAAATTTACAGGCTAAATATAAAGGCGGTGAAGCTACCTATATAGGCCTTATACTGCATTATATTGGTCTAGTGATGGTCGTTATTGCTCTGCTTAGTTTACTTTTGAGCGCAGTTGCGATATTTAGGCGTATTCGATCAAACCCTTGACGGTGAGTAAGTTCAGTATAAACGCGTGAACTTTGATATATTTGTAATGTCGGATAGAGGTAATAGCAGAGATTAGGAATGTGATATGTCCGTACAGGAACGCCTCTACACCGCCGATGATTTACTCCACTTGCCAGATGACGGCAAGATTTATGAACTACACAACGGAGTGTTGATTGAAATACTTGGCGCGACCTACGGAAAAAGCATGATCGCAGCGTGGATCGGTTATTTATTAACCGCGTTTATTCTGGAACATAAACTTGGTGGCACCATCGTCGGGGCGGATGGGACGTGTGTCCTCTCCAAATATAATACGCGCATCCCCGATGTGGCTTATCTGACTGAGCAAGCCGACAAATCGCAGGACGAAAATCAGTTTATCAGTGGCGCACCGGCTTTGGCAATTGAGGTGGTTTCGCCCTCAAATACGTTGCGTGAGATGCAAGAGCGTGCGGGCGAATACCTTGATGCAGGCGCGCGATTAGTTTGGATTATTAATCCCGAAAAGAAAACGGCGGATATGTACCGCACGGACGGCCAGCGGATCGCAGTAAGTGGTGATGGCGTGTTGGAAGGCTTCGATGTTTTGCCAGAATTGAAGCTGCCGTTAGCAACCGTTTTCAATCCTTACGGACGGACATGAAGGCAGCCTTTCACAGCCGGGAATTGAGCAACTATGGTTAGCACTAAACTTTTAGGGATCAACGATCTGATTAGCGATAAGCGCGATGCTATTTTGCAGATCGCGGCGCGTTATGGGGCATCGAACGTGCGCGTATTTGGGTCGGTGGCGCGCGGTGAAGCCAGACCTGACAGCGATGTTGATTTCCTGGTCGATTTCAAGCCCGATTACAGGTTATTCGATTTGATTGGTCTCAAGTATGACTTAGAAGCCCTGCTTGATCGCAAAGTTGATATCGTCTCTTCCGAGAGTTTGCGTGAAGAAATACGCCCATATGTCGTTGAAGACTTGACCTCACTTGAAACTGTGCCGATTATTTTACCTAAACGAGAGAAGCCTTTTGTGCGTGAACCAAAAATTTATCTGCGCGATATATTGGATCGTATTGCACGAATCGAGACCGCGACAGTGGGTGGCAAAACTGAGTTTCTCGGCTCAGAACTCATTCAGGACGCTGTAATTCGTAACTTTGAGGTGATCGGCGAAGCGGCTAAACAGCTTCCTACACATTTGACTGTGCCTTACCCTGAAGTGAACTGGTCAAAAGTAGCGGGTTTTCGAGACGTATTGATCCACCAATATGACAAGATCGATCTTGAAATCGTCTGGGAAAATCTAACAGTCTACATGCCATTACTTAAGGCAGTGGTTGAGGCGATCCTAAAAGACCTGGAAACGCCAAACGAGACATAAACGTATAGTTACGAAAGGAAACGGTGGTTTCGCTCGGAGTGCTGCCATAAAACTTTATGGCAACTATTTACCCCTCAACTCAAAAAGGGTAAGTTTCCTCGGTTAACTGCAAGCATTGTAATCGCCCCCTGAACGATCTAAACTCTGCGCTGCGAAGACACAAGGAATTTATTGAATGACTCTGCGGAGTTTTGTCGCGCGGCTGACTGGTAAACAACCCGCGCTGTCACCCCAGGATGCCGAACTGCGCCGCCTCTCGGATGCGGGTGATATGGCTCGCCGCGAACACCAACCTGAAATCGCGCTGGGCTTCTACCAACAAGGGCTGGAATTGGCACGGCGTCAGGCATCATTGCCCGGTGAAGAAGTGTTTTTGGGGTTGATCGGATCGCTGCAAACCGAACGTGGCCGCTATGAAGAAGCAGAAACCGCGCTCAATGAGGCGATTGCCATTGCCGAACGAGTTGGCGAAATGGCACGGCGGGCGCGGGCACTTGGCAACCTGGGCGCGCACTATCTGGCACGCGGCCTGCTGGTTCGGGCGCAAAACGTTTTGGAACAGGCGCTTGAATTGGCGCGTCTCTCCACCGACATCAACGTGATTGGCCTGACGCTGGCGAACCTGGGCAACGTCTATCTGAAGCAGGACAATACCACTTATGCGCTGCGACTGCTTAAAGAAGCAGTTACTACCCTGCAAAATCAACCGACTTCCGATAATGCAGCGTATACCTACGGCCTGCTTGGACAGGCGCATATCGCGGCGGGTGAATCGGAACGTGCCTACCGCCTGCTCACGCAGGCATCACGCATCGCGCAGCAAAACGGTAATAAGCTGCTTGAATTAACCTGGGCAAACGCGCTGGCGGCGGCCATGTTCAAGAACAATGTGCTGCCAGAGGCGCTCAAGTGGTACGAACGGTGCGATGAACTGGCACCCCAGCTGCCCAATCCACCGCCGGAATACAGTCAGACACATTTGCTCAACCGGGCAGCGATTTACACACGACTCAGTCAACCAGAGCAGGCGCTTGAATATGCACGGCGGGCGCTCGATCAAGCCCGCGCCGAAGTGAATCGGCCACTGGAAGCGCAAGCCCTCGCACTGTTAGGGGATATTTATAAGGCGCTGAATCGCCTGCCAGAAGCCAGTGCCTCATTGCAGGCAGCCAATGATCTGTACAGCAGCACGGTCAAAAATGATAACGAACGAGTGAGTACGATGCTGGCACTGGGTAGCCTGCAACAGTCGAACGGCGAGTCGGAAGCGGCCATGCAGACCTTCAACGAGGCGCTCAAACTGACCGACGGCGAAGGCAGCGGCGCAACACGGGCACGCGCCTTGCGACGCATTGGCAATGTGTATCAGGAACAGGGTAATCTGCAACGCGCGCTCGATTACTGGACACAAGCCCTTGATTTGTTGGAGCGCACCGGGCAAACGGCTACAGCGGCGCGCTTGTTGTGCGATATTGGCATGATACGCCGGACGATGGCCGGGATCAATTCGGCGCTGCCTGACTACGAACGGGCGACGAGTCTGCTCGGAAGCGTGCGGGACGTGGCAACACGTGGACTGGTGTTATCGAATGTCGCCAATTTGTACACCGATTTGGGCGAAATCGAAACGGCGGCCTCGTTTTATCAGGAATCGATTCAGTTGGCGCGGCAGTTGGCAGATCGTCGCTCGGAGTCGCTTCGATTGGGAAATTTCGGCTGGTTTTATGTGGCAACCGGAAAACCCGATCAGGCGATCAAACTGCTCGAAGAAGCTCTTGCGCTGAGCCGTTCGATGAATGATCCGCTGTTGGTGGCCGTGCAAACCAGCAATCTGGCACAAGCCTATCACGCTCAAAAAGATTATCCAGCGGCACAGGGTTTGTTTGAGCAGTCATTAAGCGCGGCGGAACGGTTAGGTCAGGCGCGTTGGAAGGCAATCTTTCAATCGAATCTGGGACGAACACTGACCGCGCAAGGCAAAACCGATGAAGCACTGACGCTGTTCGATCAGGCGCTTCCGGTGAGCCGACAACTGGGCGATCAGGAAAACGTCTCACGCACGCTGGCACGCCTGGGTGAAATTTATCTGGGGCGTGAACAATTGCCCGAAGCAGAAGCGGCAGCACGTGAAGCGGAAACGATTGCGCGGAAATGGGGCTATCGCAAAGGTCAGGCGGATGCGCTGGTCGTGAGGGCAGCAGTCGCACGGACGCAAGGTGATCCGGCAGCAGCAGAACGATCTCTAAGTGAAGCGATCAAACTGTACGCGATTTTGCATGATCCATTAGCTGTTGAACTTGCGCCGAAGCAGGCTGCAACGCCTGGTGCGTGAACCGAATCGGGGCATGGTGGGTAATCAATCCGTAGCCTTCCTTTGTTGCGGATGATAATAATTTTATGGGTACTTATCAAATTCTGAGCGCGCTCATCAAGCACTGGCAGCACCCGGTTAACCCGGTCTATCAGGCGGATATGCGCTATGGCCCGCCCTGGAGCGCGTTTCACCTTGAGCAGTGGACGGCGCGGCTGATACGGCTGGCAATCGTTTCAATGATCGTGATATTGGCGGTCACGGCGCTGCGTGCCCTCACCAACGAAGCAACGGTTGCTTCACTGTATATGATTTTGCTCCCGGCGGCGTGTCTATCGGGCGGGACGGTGGCCTTGATCGTTTTGGCGGTGCTGACCTTCTTTTGGCCGATTGGCGTTGCCGTCGCAGCCAGCGGAACGATTGTGCGCGAACGGGAACATCGTACCTGGGCGGCACTGCTCACCACGCCACTTGATTGGAACGATCTGCTCACTGCCAAGCTGGCCTCATCATTGCGCTGGCTTAACCGCCCGGTAGAAATGCTGATCTGGATACAGGGCATTTTGCTGGCTGTCGTGTTTGTGCTGGTGATCGGTCAGGTTGAGAAAGTCGCGCAAACGGCGTCGCCGGTGCTGGCGTTGGTGATTACCGTTGTGGCAGGTGTGCAGTTTGCCATCGCGCGGATGCAGGATTACGCGACGGCCAGTATCATCGGTTTGGCGTCGTCGATGCAGTCCGAAACACGCCAGAGTGCCTCGATCACGGCGGTGTTGGGGGGGCTGAGCATGGTCATGCTGCGAACTTTGTTCACTGCTGCACTGCTCCCGTACATTCAATTGACTTCTCCACAAGCCCTGCTGCTCATGCTTTCGACTGGCCCCACGACGGCAATGGCGATGGCCTTCCCAACCATGCCTGTCCTGACGTTAACCCTGTTGATCGTGACGCCTGTTGTGCGTGAAATTCTGCTTCGGGCGGGTTATCGCTGGGTATTCACGCGGCTGGGTACGGCGGCAGGTAATGGCTGATCGCACGAATTGCCTGTGAGTACCTTTACGATCCTTTCCTTATTATGGCGTTATGCCAATACCCCGCGCTATCCGCTTGTCCGCTTTGAGGTACGCCGCCAACCCGCCTGGAATGAATATATGCGCCCGCTGCGGCGGTTGTACCGCTATACGCTGCGACTTGGGGCGGGTATGCTGGTCATCGGCACATTAATTGAACTCATTTCGCGCTCACAGGTATCGCTGCTGTTAATCCTGTTTACGCTGATGCTGCCCGCCTTTGGAGTGGTGCTGTTAGCGGTGATGCTGTTAGGTATGGCCGCCTGGCAGGTGCCTATCGCGTTGGCAGGCAGTGCCGTGATCGTCCATGAACGCGCCGAAAGTACCTGGGATATTCTGCTCACGACGCCGATTCCGCATACCAGCATTTTGCTTTCCAAACTGGCTGTCGGCTTGACGCGCCTGCAAAGTTTCATCACCCTGGCGGCGCTGCTGCAAATCATCCCACTGATCGGCTTGCTGGGACAGATCAATCGCCCAGCGGCGGAATTGAGTGGGTTTTCGCCATTGGTATTAACGCTGATTGTCACTGCCCTGTTTGTGATCGACAGGCTGCAACAGTTCGTGCTGGCCGGACTATTAGGGTTGGCCGCCTCATTATTGGCGGATACATGGCCGCTGGCGGTGGCCGGGTCAGTCGCGTTGGGTGGCATTTTATGGATGCTGCGTTCGGCAGTGGCACTGGCATTGGCAGCCGCCGTGAATAACATTCAATGGCTGGATGTGAATCAGGTTGCTGTTATTGGTGTCCCGATTGTGGCCGCCGCCGCGCGCTACCCCGTTGCTGGAATGCTGCTGCTAGCCCTGCTGCTGCTCGTACAGGAAGGCGTCGTGCGGGCGCTCCTGGCATGGTTGTTGCGACGGATGATCACGGCACGTTAAATTAATCAGTGGGTGCAAACGCGCCGTTTATGGATTAATATATTTGGCGAACACCCTTTAATCTTAATTGTCGGGGGTTCCATGAACTTCGATCAATTTTTCGAGCAGGCCAGCGAAGCACAGGCCCGTGTGCTGAAACTTCAAGAGGAAACCAATCGCCTCGTTCCGCCTGAAAAACTGCTTGATCAGGCTTTTGAAGAACTCCTTAATTACACGGCGGAACTACAAGCGACCCAGGAAGAACTTCACCAGCAGGCCGAAGAACTGACAGTAACACATGAAGTCGTTGAACAGGAACGGCAGCGATACCATGACCTGTTCGAGTTTGCGCCGGATGGGTACGTCGTAACAGATATTTACGGAAAAATCGAGGAAGCAAATCAGGCCGCCCATTCATTGTTCAATGTTTCCCGTTCGGTGAAGGGCAGCCTGCTCATCTTGTTCGTTTTTCACGAAGATCGCTATCTATTTCGGCAGCATCTGATTCGGTTAATTCAACAGGGGTTAACCGCGAAAACGCTGGAACTGAGGCTGCAACCGCGTAACTATACAGCCCCCATTTTCGCCTCGGTACGGATCGGGATTGTTCGCAATAAACAGGGCGCGGTAAGCGGTTTACGCTGGCTGCTACGCGATGTGACTGAGCAGAAACGCCTGGAAAACGAACTGCGCGCCGAGCGCGCCCAATTGAAACAACTGTCGCAGCGGCTGGTTGAGGTGCAGGAAGCCGAACGCAGAAGCATCGCCTGTGAACTACACGACGAGTTGGGGCAGTCGCTGACGGGCCTCAAGTATATGTTAGAGGAAAGTGGCACAGAAGGGGCAGCAGATCGCGCAGGAGCCAGCCTGGAAATGGTGAAAGGGTTGATCGAAAATGTCCGCAATCTGTCGCTCAATTTGCGGCCTACCATGCTAGATGATATGGGGCTGCTGCCTACCCTGATCTGGCATTTTGATCGCTTTACAGAGCAAACGCGGATCAAAGTTAGATTCACACATCAGGGGCTTGGTAAGCGGTTCGGCCCGCAGCTTGAGACGGCAGTCTATCGGATTGTTCAGGAAGCTCTGACCAATGTGGCGCGCTATGCTCAGGTGCAGGAAGTAAGCGTTAGCATCAATGCTGATGAGCGGTACCTTCGGCTGCATATTGAAGATCAGGGTGTCGGCTTCGATTTGAACGGCATCAACCGGGGGACTTCAAACGGTTTAACGGGTATTCGGGAACGGGTTTTGTTGAGCGGTGGTCACCTCAATTTGCAATCAATGGTTGGGCTGGGCACAACTTTGCTTATAGAGCTACCAGTCGAGTGCATTAATAGCGAAACGGCTTCATGAGTTGGAGAATATTAGACTGCTGCTTCATCGCGGTAAAACATCACTATGACATCAATTATGTTGGTAGAAGATCATGAGATCGTGCGGCATGGACTTCGCGCGGTATTAGAGCGTGAAGACGACTTTGAGATCGTGGGCGAAACAGGCAATGGCGCTGAAGCCGTCGAGCTATGCGAAACACTCAAACCAGATATTCTGATTACCGACTTGATGATCCCCGGCCTGAGTGGTTTGGAAGTGATTCGGCAGGTAGGCCAACGATCAGCCGAGACACGCATCATTGTTTTATCGATGCACGCCAATGAAGCCTACGTGGTACAGGCATTGAATTACGGCGCGATGGGGTACATCCTCAAAGAGTCAAGTGTTGGCGATGTGGTCAAGGCCGTTTACGAGGTGCTGCGCGGGCATCGTTATTTGAGTACGCCGCTCTCGGACCGGATCATCGAAGCCTACGTCAGTAAGCTGCAAGAAACGGTCAGCGATGCCTATGAGACACTCACCAATCGGGAACGCGAAATTCTGCATTTGACCGCCGAAGGCCGCTCCAATACCGAGATCAGCCGCTACTACTCGATCAGTCCGCGCACTGTCGAAGTTCACCGCTCCAATTTGATGCACAAGCTGGGTTTGCACTCCCAAACGGAATTGATCCGATTTGCGCTACGGCGTGGCATTTTACCCGGTGAGGCTGAGATTTGACTATACAGTTACAGCAGGCGGTTTTCGCGCTCATGCAATGCCTCGATCACCTGCCGATCTGCATGTCCAAACGCAAATTGCTCAAGTTCGGCGGGCAGCACCCAACGCCACGCCTGACAACCAATCGCCTGCGGTTCGCCACTCAAGTAACGGCACTCATAAGCATATAGCGTGATCCGAAAATGAGTGAAGGCATGGCGCACTTTCGTGATCAGTTCGCCGACTTCCACTTCAATCGCCAGTTCTTCGCGCAATTCGCGCCGCAAACAGTCCGGTAAGGTTTCGCCCGCTTCGAGCTTGCCGCCCGGAAATTCCCATAGGCCGCCGAGCAAGCCTTCTGACGGACGTTGTGCAATGAGCAGTTGTCTGCTGCCGTTTCTGATCACCCCGGCGGTCACATCATAATGCGGTGTGGTGGCTTTCGCGGCCTTGACCGGACGTTGATCCTGTAAGCCAAGTCGATAGGCCTCACAGTGGGCGCGCACCGGACAACGATCACACAGCGGTTGACGCGGCTTGCAGATCATCCGCCCCAAATCCATGAGCGCCTGATTGTAATCGCCGGGACGCCCCGCCGGAACTAACGACGCGGCAATTTTCCAGAGGCGGCGCTGTGTGGCGGGCAATTTCACATCCTCAGCGATGTTGTAGACGCGGCTCAATACCCGAATCACATTGCCATCCAACACAGCCACCTGTTCACCAAAGGCGATACTGGCAATCGCGCCCGCTGTATAGCGCCCGATCCCCGGCAGGGTTTGTAATTCGGCGGACGTTTTGGGGAACTGACTGCCAAACTCCGCAGCGATTTTTTGTGCCGCACGGTGTAGATTACGCGCTCGACTGTAGTAGCCCAGGCCTTCCCATCGCTTGAGAACGTCATCCAATGGCGCACTGGCAAGCGCCGTCACGGTTGGAAAGCGCGCCAGAAATCGCTCGTAATAGGGAATCACGGTGGCGATTTGTGTTTGCTGCAACATGATCTCGGAAAGCCACACATGATACGGATCGGGATCATCACGCCAGGGCAGCTGCGTCGTATCGGCGTCGTACCAGTTGAGCAGATCGCGGGCAAATGGGTTCAAGTCTGGCAAGGCGACTCCTGGATCATTGAGTGCGTGTCAGGTAAATGCCCGTCGAACCGCTGCCGTCGAAAACTGTCCAGGCCAAATAGAGCGGTTGATCAAGGCTGCTCGTTAAAGTCGTCGCGCCGAGTGTGCCCGATACAGTTGGAAAGGTGGTCAGGCTGGCAAGTTTGCCCTTCTCGAAATGCGCTACCGCCGGGACAGCCCGCCCATCTTTGATGGCCGTCAGACTAAGCACCTGACCTATGGCTGTCGCAAATGGAAACGACGGCCAGTGCAAGTTGCCATCCAGCGTGAACTGGTGGAGGGGTTCGTCATTCAGCGAACGGGACGGAGCAACAGGCAGCACCTGTACACTTCCTATAGTGCCAGTGGACGTATCGGTATCACCCCACAGATAATAGAGATATTGCCTGTCGACGCCCAGTACGAAACTTTCCAGGACGTGCCCCGCCTTAAGTTTGATCAACCCAACTTCCGAACCGGAGATCGCCGAAATATCTTCGGTGGACAAGTTGAAACCTGATCGAATTGACCAGACATTCCCGATTTGGGGTTCCAGCCACGCCGTATAGATATAGTCTCGCACGGGATTAATCGTTATGGCCGGGTGAATGGCATTCCGCGCAAGCAGGAGAGCAGGTTGTGGGCGGCCTTGCAAATCAACCGTTTGGGCATACAGCATTGGAACGACTCCATCGGCGCGACTGACCCACAACGCCTGTAAATCGCCCTGGGGCAGCACTGCCGCCGCATAATCTGTCGTGTTGGCGTTGCTCACCTGGGTGGGGCCGCGCACTAAAGTGAGATCGGGCGCGATCAGTGCCGTGTACAACCGCGATTCATCCGGTGAAAACTGATCGATCCACAGGAGCAGCATTTGATCGTTTTGGGCGGGGTACATTGACCATTGGCGGGGTGTGCGGCCAAGCGGCAACATTTTGGCGGACTTGCCGAGGCGCTGCATGTGTAAGACTGTACCATCGTGCCACAAGAATACCGGATCATTTTGATTCAGCAGGAATACCGGACGCATGTGTGGGCTAACCTCGGCCACTTTCTGAGTGGGACGCCATCCGTCCGGGTTCGGTGGCGGGCTGCACGCGCTCAGAAGCAGCACGAACAGCCCTAGCAGGCAGGCCTCAACCTGATCTGTCCTCAACCTCACCTCGAATCTGTTATAAAAAATTGATTGACGGCGTACAGTTGTTATCGTAAGGTACTCATGCGGCGTACATTTCTACAAAGGTCAACACATGACGATCAACGTTTCCTGGGACGATACCGTTAATACAATTATCCGGGTAGATTATCACGACACTTGGGAGTGGTCGGATTATGATCAGGCGATGGATCAAGCGAATAAAATGGCTGCGGGTACGCCACTCCGAGTAGACCTTATCATTAACACGCTGGATGGCTCTATTGCGCCCAAAGGCAATTCTTTGTGGCATATTCGACGCGCTATGCGCCTGTCACCTGCAAATCTGGGCTTTACAGTTACTGTTGGCGTGCGACAGAACAGCTTTTTTAAGTCTACCATCATGTCCACCGTTTTCAGGCTATTTCCGAAGGCGGCTGAACATGCAGCTTTTGCTTCATCACTGGAAGAAGCCCGTACTCTGATTTCGGCACAGCGTCAAAAAGTTAAGCTGGCTAAAGCTTATTAAATTATTCGGATTGCCGCCAATGCGCCCACCAGAACGGTACGAGCAAAACAATCGTAACCACGATCTGGAAAGGAAGCCGCCCGCGATCATAGTCGGAGCGCCCAAACACGGCCAGCCATAGAATACCCCATACACTATAAGCGGTTAACACAGGCGCGATGAACTTTCGGATCGAGTCAGAACGCCGGAAGAGTCGCCAAGCCAGCCAGGCTGACACCAACGCCCAAACCACCTGAGTCGCTGCCCGAAAAACAGGTGAGTAAGGCAAGCCGAGTGCATATTGTGCAGGCGCATCGCTCAGTGTGAGCAGCGCCCCCACCACATTGACCAGCGCCAGCAGCACCAATAAACCAATACGCCAGACAGGGCGTCGTTTCAACTGGCGAGCGGCATCAACACCAACTCAGGCTGTGCTTTGAGACGGAAACCGAAGGTACTGCCCTGTCCTGGCTGGCTTTCAACCCAAACGTGACCGCCATGCTGATCGATGATCGAGCGCGTGATCGCCAATCCAAGCCCTGTGCCTTCGGTTTTGCGGGTATGTTCAGCCTCCACGCGGTAGAACTTATCAAAAATGTTCGGCAAGTCCTTCGCCGGAATGCCGTAACCGGTATCACTGACTGTGACCTGAACCTGATCGAGCGCGCGACTGGCCGCAACCGTGATCTGTCCATTATCCGGTGTGTACTTGATCGCATTGCTGACGAAATTGGCGATCACCTGCTTGAGTCGTTCTGTATCGCCCAACACTGATGACAAGTCCGGTTCAACCTTCATAACAATCGTTTGCTGCTTGGCTTCGGCCAACGGACGCTGGCTCTCGATGACTTCGCTGACTGCCTGACTCAGATCGCACGGCGCAAGGTTCAGGTTGATCCCGGCTTCGATCTTGGTCAGATCGAGCAAATCCGTGACCAGTGACAACATCCGATCCGCAGCGTTGTTGACACGTGTCAAAAGCGACTTTTGCATGTCGTTCAGCGGGCCGACCCGATCAAACATCCCTGCTGAGAGCATCAGCGTCGTGATCGGGGTTTTCAGATCGTGCGAAACGTTGGAGACGAAATCACTTTTCAACTGGCTCAGTGATTTGAGCGTTGTCACATCATGCAGCAGCGCCATGTAGCCAATCGTTTCGCCGAAGTGGGTCAGTACCGGATCGATGCTCACCTCGAAAATGCGCCGATCCGACAGGGTGATTTCCGCTGTGTGACGCTGCATGTTCAGGTCACCAACGGTTTGTTCAAACAAGTGCAGCAGAGCGGGCTGCGTGATCGCCTGATCAAGTGATGAGCCGATGATCTGCGCCGGAGATAAATTGAGAATGGCCTGAATGGCCGGGTTTGCCAGGATCACGGTTCCGCTGCTGTTGACCATCAGAAGGCCATCAACGGTACTTTGAATGATGGCGCTCAAAGTGCTGCGCTCATCATCAATTTGCGCCAGCAGTCGTGCTGCATCAAGCGCCGCCGAAAGTTGCAGCGCCAACGCCTGACCGATCCACAAATCATCCGATTGATAGGCATCAGAGCGCCGAGAAATGAAATTGAGTGTGCCAAAAGTGCGTTCGCCAATTCGCAAAGGCAGGATCATTGCGCTCCGCATCCCGATCCCGGTCAGCGGCAGTTCGATCTGTGGGCTGGCCTGCGAATGACGTGCCAGATCGGAAGTCAGAATAGGGCGGCCTGTGGTCATGGCGCTGCCGGGTAAGCCTTCTGTGGCGTTGAAACGGATGAAAGGCGAAATCGTCGGCTCACAGGTCAGATCGCTGCAATCGGCGATCAGGGTATGAAGCCGGTAGGTGGCATTTTCACCCTCAAGCAGGCTCAAACTGATCTGATCAAAATCGACGACCCACTTGGCCTGATCACCAAGCGTCTGGAAAATTTCGCTGAAGCTGGGCGCGGCCATGAGTGCCAGCCCCGTCTCAACCACTGTTGAAAGGCGTGCCGAAACCGATGGCTCGTTGGAGGTAAACTGTTCAGCCATCGCCAGCAGTTCGTCACGGCTCAGGCGTTGTAACTCTGAATCGACCTTGCGCGTGGCACCCGGTGTTTTGGCGGCAATACCTAATCCCACTGACAGGCCGAAGTTCACCAGATTCATATAAATTCCGGCAGTAGCGGTCAGTTCAAAGATTTCGTCATCCCAAAGCCCGATGCCGCGCAGTGCATCAAAATCAGCATCTTCCAGCGTCTCCGGTTCGGTGGCGGCTTGCAACGCAAAATCGAGCATTTGCCGTTCACGCGCATTCAAACTGCCACGAATGGTATAGCTCTCGATATGCTTGCTGCTGTCATTCAGTGTCGCCGCCGGGCAGCCCATCATATAGGCGATAGCCTGACCGATCAGCGATTTGAGCGAGGTTGGGATACGCCCCTGCAACACCGATGCGCGATAATGATCCCAGGTACTGCTCAAGACCGCCGGATTTAGACTCAGTGCGCGAAAAATGAGCGGGGTGTAGGCCAATCCCAGGTTGGCGCGAATCGACTCGAAGATTTCCTGAACTCGTGGATCAACAGTGCCATCGTCAGGCGGGATTGAGAAGCGCAGCATTCGGTTTATTCTCCAGGTTTGCCGGGCTACCGATACGAATGATGGTATCCAGCAGCGTGCGGTTGTCGGGCAGGTTTTCGAGCGGGCCAAGCGTTTTGATCCAGCGCACGACGCCCTGTTTATCAATTAGAAACAAGCCCTGTTCAACAGCGGTCAGGGCATGATGTTGCAGCCGTTGAAAAAAAGCACTGTTCAGCATGTCGGTTGCCGAGGCACGCGACGTTTCCATGAACTGCCCGGTCAATGCCGAGTGTCCGAAGGAAGTGACCACATTGCGACTGGCGACGAGCGGCCCCTGATCGATCAATTGGTAGACTTTATAAAGACGCTTATCAGGATCGCACAAAAACGGGAACACCAGTTGAGAGGTCTTAAAATATTCCCGCGCCTTGCCGACCAGGTTCGGGCTGATCTGCAAAATTTCAGTGGTCTGGGCACGGAATTCCGGGTAAGCCTTTTGCAATTGCGTCATATAGGCGCGGCAAAACGGACAGGTGAAGCCACGCGAGAACCAAACCAGTACGTTTGATTTACCTCGATAATCGGCGAGGTTCACCTTAACGCCTTGCACGGTATCGAGGCTGAAGACGGGTGCCTGTACGCCTATTGAGAGTGGCAAAATAGACCTGCTTATTCTAATGATGAGCTATGAGTACATGAATCATACGTCAATTTTAGCAAAGTTGGACGTGTGAAACGGTAGATTTTGTGAAAAGTTGATGAATATTGTCGGTTCAGGCCAGTTGGCAATGCCAGCGGCAGGCCAGCGCCCCCGTCGCCATACATTCGCTCTCAATGATGGTCATTTTGACACCGGATAGCTGCGTGATCGCTTCCTGTAGATAACCAGTCAATGTTGTGCAGGCCAATTCCTTACCGATGTAACCGTAACAGTGCTGCCCGCTGTCCTCGAAAATGTCCGACTCCACGCCGCCATGCCATTTAACGATGAAGTTGCTGCCTATTTGCTTGTTCAGGAGTGCCATCGCTTCACGAACACGCAGAAATAATTTGTCCGAGGTGGAGACGGCACGGGGCAGCGGTGGAAGCGTCGATTTGGGGATCAGTGGCGCAGTTTTGGCGAAGGCATCCCGGCCAAACAGTAAGGCTTTTTCCGCGCCGATGGTGCTTCGCAGTTCTTGCATAAAACAGGCTACCTGCGCCACGTTCAAGGCCGGATCGCCCGCACCCGTCAGTGCGTCCAGCGGGATCATGGCCGTCGTGAGCGCCTCTTTTACTTCGCCTTCGTACAGATAACGGCTGGCCGTCTCAAGCTGCAAACGGAACATCGCCAGCGGGTAACGCGCTGGTACGGCTGGATAGTTTTTGGGAAGTTGAGCCGATTTTTTCACAAGCGTCATCGAACATTCCACTGGTCATAAAACATGTTAAACCATATTTAATATTAGAACGATCTAAGTGTCTGTGCAAGCGGATTGGGGCGGATTTAGACATTTGCCTAAAACAAACCTACTTGCGCCGCGAATCGCGTTATAATCAGACACAGCCATTACGAACCAACTTCGGCGGCAAAGGTGATCAACATCGTGGCAACCTACCAAGTGCTGACCTGGCACGGTATCCCGACACAGGTACGCGCGAAAGATGCTGGCTCAAGAACAGGCATAAGCGTTCAGCTTCCGGCGCGCTTTCAGGACGCCATAGACCGGGCTGCGATGGCCGCTAAACTGACTGGCTCCGATGAGTACACAGCGGGCTTCGCCTGGGGGACTCGACTGGAGCGTGAAGGCACGGCGCACGACGTTGCAGCCGCCGTCGCCGCCGAATTAGAAGCTCAGTATCCCGATATTGACTGGCGACAGATCGCAGCGACGCTCAACCCCCGGCCATAAATACCATGACCAACACACCCAATCGGCAATTTGGCAATTATGAACTGGGCGATGAAATCGGTAAGGGCTGGATGGCGTCCGTGTACCGCGCCTATCAACGCTCATTCAATCGGTATGTCGCTATCAAGGTCATCGCGCCGAGTCTATCGCGCGATCCGCTGTTTATGGCGCGCTTCGAGCGTGAGGCGCAGATCATCGCGGGTTTGCAGCACCCGCATATTGTCCCGGTCTATGATTTTGGCCGCCAGGATGAAACAACCTATCTGGTCATGCGGCTGATCGAGGGCGGCAGTCTTGAGCAGTACGCTGCAGAAGTTTTTCCGGCAACTTGAATGTTATTTAATGCCGAGCGTTTTCTCATTGACGATCAGCAGCCGAATGCCGTTCATCACGACGAGCAGGGTACTTCCCTCGTGGCCGATCACGCCGAAGGGCAGCGGTAGTTCATGCCCGGTCATTCGTAAGATCGGGTTGAAGCCAAGCGCGCTGATCACCAGCACGACGATCACGCCTAACGAGAAGGCGATATTTTGCCGGACAACACGGCGGGCGCGGCGGCTCAATTTGATCGCGTAGGCAATGCTGGTCAGATCGTCAGCCATCAATACTACATCTGCCGTTTCAAGCGCAACGTCAGTGCCCGCCGCGCCCATCGCAATTCCAATGCTGGAAGCGGCCAATGCGGGCGCATCGTTTACGCCATCGCCCACCATCGCCGTTGGGCCATATTTGGCTTCAAGCGCCTTGATCACATCCACTTTATTTTCGGGCAAGAGTTCAGCGAACACCTCATCTGCGCCCACTCGTGTGCCCACCGCATCCGCGACACGCTTGTTATCGCCCGTCAGGATGGCGATATGCTCCACGCCCGCCTCTCGAATCATTTTCAGGATAGCGGGCGCGTTCGGGCGGAGTTGATCAGCGACGGCAATTGCGCCTAACCATGTATTTGCATGTGCCAATAGGACTGTCTTGCCCTCGGTTTCCAGGCGGGTGCGAGTCGCTTTCAGATCGTCGGGGATCGTCAGTCCGGCGTTTTCCATCAATCGATCCGTGCCAACCAGGATTTCTACATCCTGCCACACGGCGCGCACACCCTGACCCGGCACAGCATCGAATGATTCCGGCTCCTCAATCGTTAGTTTTTGTTCGTGCGCCGCCGCAACAATGGCATGTGCGATAGGGTGTTCCGATTTATTTTCGGCAATCGCCGTCAGTTGAAGCAGTTGTTCCGGCGTCGCCGCGCCATAGGGAACAACATCAGTGACGGCAGGTTTGCCCGTCGTGATAGTGCCGGTTTTATCGAAGGCAATAGCCTTGATCGCGCCCATCCCTTCCAGATGCGCGCCGCCCTTGAACAGAACGCCTCGGCGGGCGGCATTAGCAATCGCGGAAAGGATCGAGGCAGGCGTAGAAATGACCAGCGCGCACGGTGAAGCAACAGTCATCAGCACCATTGCCCGGTAAAAGTTGGCACTGAAGGTGGGGCCGTTGGGCAGCAGCGGCGGAATGATGATGAACAACAGTACGGCCACGATCACGAACAGCGCATATTTCTGCTCGAACTCGTCCAAAAATCGCTGTGTGCCTGCCCGCCGTCCCTGCGCCTGTTCTACCATGTTGATGATGCGCGCCAGGGTCGTATCATGTGCCGGGCGCGTCATGCGAACATCCAGCGTGCCGTTCTGGTTCACTGTACCCGCGAACACCGTGTCGCCCGCTGCTTTGTTGACAGGCATCGACTCTCCGGTGATGGGTGCCTGATCAATCGCGCTCGATCCGGCGGTTACCAGCCCGTCGATGGGTAGACGTTCGCCGGGGCGAATCACGATCACATCTCCGACGGCCAGCGACTCGACGGGCACGCTGACCAGTTCGCCAGCGCGCCGAATCGTGGCCTGATCGGGGCGCAATTTGAGCAAAGCACGAATCGCATTGCGGCTGCGATCCATCGCGTAAGATTGCAAAACATTGCTGAGCGAAAACAGAAATAGCAGGATCGCGCCTTCGTGCCACTGGTTGACAGATGCAGCGCCAAGTGCCGCCAACACCATGAGCAGATCGACGTTGATTTCGCGCTTAAGCAGGCTTTTTACGCCTTCCTCAAAGCCAAACAAGCCGCCCGCCACATAAGACGTAATATTGAGCAGTAGGATCAGAGAGGGTGGTGCGTTCAACCGTTCGGCCAAAATGCTGAAGCCAATCGCGGCGGCGGTAATAACAACCAGACTCGCTTCCAGTTTTTCGCGCGCGATTAACGGGCGACTTGTTTTTTGCTGCTCTTGCTGTGGCAGCGTCAGTGCGCTTTGTCCGGCCAAGTTTGCGTCCTCATGTATGCGATCATCCGCAATTTAATGCGCGTTAACTTTTTAGTTTATCGGTATGGTAGTTTACCGCGACTCGTTTTCGCTGTCCAACAGCGCGGCGCGTATAATGGATACTTCTGCAACCAGCAAAAGGAAACTCATCATGCACGAAACACTTCAAAAGGATGCCGAGTCACTGGATGCGATCCTGCGCCAGACCTTAGACGTTGCCACACGCTTTTTGACCAGTCTGCCAACGCGCCCGGTGGGTGTGGCGATGCCGACGTTTAATCCCTCAACGCTGCCTGCGGGTGGCTATGGCGCGGAAAACACGCTGGCCGCTTTCCAGCTTCAATATGCTGATGCGCTGACAGGCAGTGCCGGACCCCGCTACTGGGGCTTTGTGACAGGCGGCTCAACACCCGCCTCTATCGCGGGCGATTGGCTGGTGAGTGCCTTCGATCAGAACCCGACAGGGAATACCGAGCCGACGGCGGTTCAAGTCGAACACGATACGATCAACATGCTCCGCCAGCTATTCCATCTATCAGAAGCGTACAGCGGCACGTTTGTTACGGGCGCAACGATGGCGAATTTTGTTGGACTGGCAATGGCGCGACAGTGGGCGGCCAAACAGTTCGAGATCGATGTATCGCAGGATGGATTATATGGTTTGCCGCCGCTGGCTGTCCTGAGCGGATCGCCGCATTCCAGCGCCTATAAAGCCCTCTCGATGCTGGGTATGGGACGCCGGACGCTGATGCTTGTCCCGGCTTTGACGGATCGGGAGGCTGTCGATGTGTCCGAACTGCGCCGCGCGCTGGAAGCGTTAGATGGGCAGCCGTGCATTGTGATCGGCAACGCGGGCACGGTCAATACCGTTGATTTTGATGATCTGGCGGCGATTGCCGAATTGAAGCACGAGTTCAACTTCTGGCTGCATGTCGATGCGGCGTTTGGTGGATTCGCAGCCTGTTCGCCACGTTATCAGCATTTGTTGGATGGTCTGGACGCCGCCGACTCGATCACCATTGACGCGCACAAATGGCTCAATGTGCCTTACGACTCGGCCATGCAGTTTACGCGTCACCGCGATTTGCAGGCCGAGGTATTTCAGAACAGCGCCGCCTACCTGGGCACGATCAGCGCCAACCCGGAATTCGTGCATCTGACGCCGGAAAATTCGCGGCGTTGGCGTGCGCTGCCCGCCTGGTTTACGCTGATGGCCTATGGCTCAGATGGCTATCGAGAGATAGTGGAGCGCGATTGCGATCTGGCAAAATTGCTTGGTGAACACATCGCGGCCTCGGATCAGTTTCGATTGCTGGCAGCGGTGCGCCTGAATGTGGTCTGCTTCACGCTGGCCGGACGGCCCTCAATGGAGGACATCAAGCAATTCCTGAACGCCGTGCGCGATACGGGCAAAGTGTTTATGACGCCGACAGTTTACCAGGGTGTCCCGGCGATTCGGGCGGCGTTCTCGAATTGGCGTACCGAAGCTGCCGATGTGGAACTGGCCTGGGAAGCGATGCGCTCGGTTCTACCCGTTACCTGATCGGAGTGCCGCCGCAAAACCTTCGACGATCATTCGCGGGCGTGTGATCATCGATCCAACCACAACTGCATACGCACCACAGTCGATTGCCCGGCGTGCATCAGCGGGCGTGCCCATCCGTCCCTCAGCGATGATTGGCACATCAACCGCACGGGCAAGCGCCTCGATCAGGGCGAAATCGGGCGTTTTGGCGGGCGGGCTGTAAGCGGTATAGCCGGAAAGTGTTGTCGCCACAAGGTCTGCTCCGGCGGCTGCCGCTGCGATCCCCTCATCCAGCGTGGCAATGTCGGCCATGACCGGGACTTTCAACATATCGTGTACCTGTCGAATCAGATCAGCGGGTGGCAAACGGCCTTCTTCCGCGCCGCGTCGTGTTGCATCAAGCGCCACGAGGTCTGCCCCGGCCTGCACGATCACGCGCGCCGCATCGAGTGTAGGTGTGATCCGAATGCCATAGCCGGGCAAATCCTGCTTGAAAATGCCGATGATAGGTAGTGTGACCGCCTGACGAATCGCGTTGATATTTTCCGCGCCGTTAGCCCGAATGCCCAGCGCGCCGCCCAACATGACCGCCCGCGCCATACCCGCCATCGCCGCCGGGCCGTACAATCCATCCTCTTCACTGGCCTGACATGAGACGATCAAGCCGCCGCGCAAGCCTTCGATGAGTCCGATCCGTTGACGCATAGTTGCCCCTTTGTGAAATTCATATTTGCCAGACTGAACAATGCTATAATATTTTATTGACCTCTAGCGAAAGTGATCCATCATGCCCAGAAACACACAATTTGCCCACTTAGAACTCTCCAGAAGTGCTTCACCCACCAGAACTCGTCGGCCTTCCGAGTCGAATTTATCTCAAGATCATATTACCCATAACGCCAATTCACTTCAGCACGTGATTGAAAACCCAACGCCGGATACGCTGACGCCAAAAACGATAATGGATGTGCAGCGTTTTTATGGCAACCGATTCGCCCAAACACTGGTTCAGCGCGCCACCCATAATACAACGCAGGGTTCAAACAGCGCCGTTCAGCGTTACACCGATCAGGGCGAGGCGGCAACCCGCGAAGGGCGCAGCGAAGCGACTATCGACTGGGCTAAAAAATATCAACGTGCATCTGCCGGGGGCGGCATTATTCAGATCGCCGAGCAAAAAATCTTTGCGCGTAATGATATTATTGAGACCAGTGAAGCACAGTTGGCAAAGCAGGGATCATTTCTTCAATTGGTAGCCGAAGCCGGGGCACCCTACACAGGCTACAGTTGGGTGAGGGTCAAGTTCCGGGGTGCCACCGAACGCCAAAAAAATGACACGGATGTGCGGAATCTGTCTACCGAAAACGCCAAGTCTCCGACAGAGCGACGAACGGGACTTCTGGCCGCGATTGACGGCCTGATGGAAGCCAATGCACTCGAAGATGATCCGGGTAAGGTGGCAGGGGCAAAAGACGCCAACAAAAGCATGAGTGCCGAAAAAGATAAACTGACAGGACTTTCGCTTAGGGTAAAAAGCGGTTAATCTCAGGAAATGATAAACCGACGCGAGTATATCGAATATCTGATCAGCACGTCAGATAATTATACGTGTTCAAATTTGGCTGACCACCTAGAAGGAGTGAGCCATG
>JBBSEU010000073.1:0-21147 GCA_038239365.1 Aggregatilineales bacterium | reverse complement strand
TGCCCCTATCGGGATTCGAACCCGAGTTTCAGCCTTGAGAGGGCCGCGTCCTAGGCCTCTAGACGATAGGGGCATACTTTCTGCTAGTGTACCCGCTTTTAGCCGAAAATCAAGCCTCTTTTGGGATTATACCGCCATGAACACATCTCAGCCAGGAATGGATGTTTTTGTCTGCGTACATCGCCGTGATGTAGACTATCTCTTGGAATTAGTGCTGCGTTCCTACTTGGTGAACTTTCGCCCCAAAGCCAAGTTATTTTTGGTCACCAATGATCGCCCTTATTTGCAAGACTTTGTTCAGCGGCTGGAAATCGATGCCATTCTTTTCTCCGATGAACAATGGCTCTCTAAACAAGAGGCAATCTTACCCGGTTGGTATAAACAACAGGTGATCAAACTCCGGGCGCATGAGTTTTGTAGCACGCCAAATTTCTGTAATCTGGGTGCGGATACCGTTTTGTTACAGCCCATCGAAGTGAATGATTTAGTGCAAGGTGGCTTGCCAATTGCGTACTACACCTCCCATAAACTGCCAAACTCACACTTTCGATATGAACAGACACGTGTTGAAAATGTTGGCCGCATCTGGAAAATTGAACCTGTCAAGGCACGTCGTTACGTGGACTTCATCAACGATCTGTTTTGCTTTAATCGTGAAACCTTGGTGAGCTTGAACGCTGATTTGGTGAAGCTATATGGCACAGAGGCGCTTTATACACTGCTAAAGGGACTTACTAATGAGAAGGCCGATCAAAACAAGTTCGGTGAGTGGACGCTATACAGTATCTACATCTTAGATAAATTGCGGCAGCAGGTACACATACGGAATACTCGCTCCGGCTTTTTGCATCAGGTTCACAGTCGTCTTCGATTGCAGCTTTTCCAGTTCGATTCGAAGGTCGCGCATTTTGTTGGTAAAGATTTCGACGCGAACTACATCAAGCAGCACATTCGCAAACGTGGTCTTGCGTTAGGTGATTATCTCCCCGCCTGATAATTTTTCTAGAGCCACCAGCCACTTTTATCCCACCAGAGCGGCGCAGTTTCACGTTATAATGGCCGTCTCATACATTCAAAAATAGTCACCTGAACAGGAAAAATAATCATGCCCGCCACTCAAAAACTTACGATGGCTCAGGCGCTTATCTCATTTTTGCAACAGCAATATGTCTCACGGGATGGGCGTGAAGCACCTTTTTTTGCCGGGATGTTCGGCATTCTGGGGCATGGCAACATCGCCGGAGTGGGACAGGCCATACAGCAGCGCGCTGAAAACTTCCGTTATTATCAGGCACGAAATGAACAAGCAATGGTTCATGCAGCGGCGGCCTTTGCTAAAATGAGCAATCGTCTACAAACACTGGCGTGTACATCGTCGATTGGCCCTGGAGCAACAAATATGCTAACGGCAGCGGCAGGCGCAACGATCAACCGCTTGCCTGTGCTGCTGCTGCCCGGTGATATTTTTGCCACGCGCTTGGTCGCGCCTGTCTTGCAGCAGTTGGAATGGTCAATATCACAGGATATTTCGGTCAACGATGCGTTCAAGCCTGTTTCACGTTATTGGGATCGGATCAATCGGCCAGAACAACTCATTACCGCACTACCAGAGGCGATGCGTGTGCTAACCTCACCTGCCGATACAGGCGCAGTGACATTGGCACTTCCCCAGGATGTGCAGGCAGAAGCCTATAATTATCCTGCCGAACTGTTCCAGAAGCGTGTTTGGACGATCCCGCGCAATCGCCCGGATGCCGAACTTATCGAGCTAGCCGCCAGCCGCATCCGTGCCAGCAAACGCCCTTTGATCATCGCGGGGGGTGGCGTAATTTACAGTCAGGCAACAGAAATAGTGGCCGCCTTTGCCGAGCGAACCGGCATCCCGGTTGTAGAGACTATGGCGGGCAAAGGCACGCTGCATTACAAACATATCCAGGCACTCGGCGCAGTGGGTGCAACCGGCACGCACGGTGCTAACATCACCGCCCGCGAAGCCGATCTGGTAATTGTCATTGGTTCGCGTCTGAGTGATTTTACAACTGCCTCCAAAACCGCTTTCCAAAACCCGGATATAACCTTCATTAACATCAACGTTTGTGAATTCGATGCGTTCAAACACGCCAGTATTCCACTCACCGGAGATGCCCGTGCCACGCTTGAAGAATTGGCCGCACATATCGGCGACTATCATGTGGATGCTGAATACACGGCGCGGATTGATCGCTTCCGCGCTGAATGGGATGCCGAAGTGACGCGCATTTATAACCTGGAACATGGGCCGCTGCTCAGCCAGGGTGAAGTGATCGGTGTTGTGAATACGCTTTCACGCCCGGACGACGTGATGGTTTGTGCGGCGGGCAGCCTGCCCGGTGATCTGCACAAACTATGGCGTACCCGCAATCCGAAGGGCTATCACCTTGAATATGGGTACTCATGTATGGGGTATGAGATTGCGGGTGGACTTGGAATCAAGATGGCCGATCCGTCGCGCGATGTGTACGTGATGGTGGGTGACGCGTCGTACCTGATGATGGCACAGGAGATTGTCACATCCGTTCAGGAAGGTTATAAACTGATCATTGTGCTGCTTGATAATCATGGCTACGCCAGCATTGGGGGGCTTTCCGAGTCGCTGGGCAGCGGTGGCTTTGCTACAGAATACCGGTTCCGCGATCCGAAAACCGGACTGCTCAAAGGGGACGTACTGCCCATTGATTTTGCGGCGAATGCGGCCAGCCTAGGCGCACACGCGATTCGGGCAACGAACCGCGACACCTTAGCAAACGCTCTGCTTGAAGCGCAAAAGTCAGATCGAACCACCGTCGTCGTGATCGAGACAGATCGGGAGCAGCGCGTGGGTGGTTACGAATCGTGGTGGGACGTGCCCGTTGCCGAGGTCAGCGAAATGGCAAGTGTTCAGGCCGCCCGCGCCACTTACGAGATTGCCAAAACGAAAGAGCGATATTTTTTGGGTTATCGGTCAGATAAATCACTCAGATAGATGTTTATCCACTGAATTATTTAGCGGAAGCCGCACAATGAAGGTACTGCCTTTACCGGATAGACTCTCAACGGTCAATGTACCAGCGTGCAACTGGATGATCTGGCGTGAAATAGAGAGGCCAAGCCCTGTTCCACGTGCGGTGCCTTCGTTCGCCCGGAAAAACGGCTCGAAAACACGCTTCAAATTTTCCGGGCGAATACCAATACCAGTATCCTGAACATGCAGTATGGCTTCACCATTCTCCTCGAACAGATGAACACGCACATAGCCATTTTCGGACGTATAGTTGATGGCGTTAACGATCAGGTTCACAAAAACCTGAGTCAGGCGGTTTGGATCGCCCTGAATATGTAAAGCACTGGTCGGCAAATCAGTTGTCAGGCTCAAGCATTTGTTTTGTGCTTCAGGTTGCAAGGTGTGTGTCACATCTCCGACTAGCTCTTGCAGCACTACATCCTGATGGTTAATGGGAATGACACCGCGCTCAAAACGCGAGACATCCAGCAAATCCTCAACTAAATTTACCATCCGCTCCGTAACACGTTCCAGAACCGTCATATGTTCTTCGATGCGATCTGGTTGACGGCGCATCAGGTACAGGCGTGTTTTGAAGTTTGTGAGCGGGGTACGCAGTTCATGCGAAGCGTTGGCAATGAACTCAGCTTTTTGTGCCTGTAACTGCTTTTCGGCGGTGATATCTCTGACAACGGTTACCGCACCATCCGACTGCGAACCGGTGTTTTCCAGCAACCGAACAGTGAGTGCCGCTTCAAAATCTGTACCGTCTTTGCGTCGCCAGGGTTGTTCGCCGCGCCAGGTGATACCCGGTTCGGTAAACTGTTCGACAAAGCGCCGGGACTGTTCCTGTGTGGCGTGATCGCTCTTGAAGATAGCATTCGGTTGTCCGATTAATTCTTCCACCTGATAGCCCGTCAGTTCGGCCATTGCCTGATTGGTATACCGAATGTGAGATTGTTCGCTATAGATGACGCCTTCTCCCGCTGCATCCAGCACCGCCCGCAGCTGCGCCTGACGCTGTTGGAGTTCGGCGGTACGGCGTTGCACACGCATTTCTAACTCTGCGTTAAGCTGACGCAGCTTTTCTTCGGCGCGTTTGCGTTCGGCCAGTTCCTGTTGTGCTGACGAAAACAGATTGGCATTATCCAACACGATAGATGCCAATTCCGCAAACTGGCTCAGAATAGCGATCTCATCTGGACCAAAGCTACGCCCTTCATCAAAATAGGCCAGCGACAACGCTCCTAAGACCTGTCCGCCCGAATGGAGCGGCACACTGACCAGCGCATGAAATTCATCAAATTCTGGTTCGGGTTGGCGGTTTGACCAATCCACATAATTATTGACGGCCATTGGCACACCTGTTTCCCAGACGCGCCCGTTCAGACCTTCGCCACGCTGAATGCTTCTACCCAGGAATCGTCGCAGCCTTCCCACACCGACCCGCCCTATCATCTGGCTTTGATCGGACGAAACCAGATAGACAAAGCCATCGGGTGTGCCCAGCAAAGTACCTGCGCGCATGATAATCGCTTCCAGCAGGTCGCCTGATTCAAGTCGATTGACCAGTGCCAGGGTGGTTTCGTGCAGGGCAGTCAGGTACTCATTTTGATGAAGCAGTTGTTGTTCGGCACGTTTACGTTCGGTTAACTCCTGTTGAGCAGCGATATACAGGCGTGTGCCTTCCAGAGCAACCGACGCTAACTCGGCAAACCGCTCCAGCAGCGCCATTTCGTTGGACGAAAATGCCCAGCCCGGCTTGAAGCGCGTCAGGCCAACAACCCCGACGACCTGATCTTCGGACTTGAGGGGTATCCCCGCTATCGAATGGATTTGGTCAAACGCCGGATTCGCTAATCGGCCTGCCCACTCGTTATAACGGTCAACTGCGAGGGGTTGGCCACTTTGCCAGACTTGCCCAACCAGCCCGGCACCATAACCAACACGAAGACCGATGTGGCTGCGGTAGAAACCTACTCCAACACTGAGCATTAAGTTCCCTTCGATTGGATCGACAAGATACAAAAAGCCATCCGGCGTATCCAACAAAGCGCCGGCGCGTAGTACAATGGTTTCAAGAAGCTCATCGACACTGAGGCGATTGGTCAATGCAACCGACGTTTCGTGTAATGCGGCCAGATATTCATTTTGTTGCAATAGTTTGCGTTGCGCGCGTCGCTGTGGCGTAATATCAGCCATCATGGCAATTGTGCCGGAGATGTGCCCTTTAGCATCCCGCAACAGTGCGGTCGAAAGACTCACATCAACCAGCGTGCCATCGCGCCGCCGTCGAGTCACTTCAAGCTGCTCAAACAATTCACCGTGCAAGGCACGCTCGTTCGTCTCGATAAAATCTTCGTAATCATCCTCCGGCACAATTGGATTGGGACGCCCGATGACCTCTGTCTCTGTCCAACCGAAGATGCGTTCCGCTGCCGGATTCCAAAGTGTGATATTCCCATCCAGGTCGAGCGCCACTACCGCCAGTGGTGCAGCTTGAATCAATGCACCCAGTTTTTCACCCGTGTCGCGCAACGCTTCTTCGGCTACCTTATGGGAGGTAATGTCACGGGCGTTAATTACCATGCCATTAACTGCCGGACTATCGAAGGCGGGCGTACCGATCATCTCAATGGTGCGCCACGAACCCTCTTTGTGTTTCATTCGCACTTCAACATAGCGCCCAAGCCCATCCCGTGTCGTTTGCAGAAACACATCGCGGGTTCGGCGTTTATCATCCGGGTATATCAGAGCATAACTGTACAATCCAATCAATTCGTTGGGCTGATAACCCAGAATGCGTTCTACCGACGGCGAAGCGTAGCTGATTATCCCATTGGTGGTTGCCACGCCGATCATATCCTGACCGTTTTCGATCAGCGCGCGGAAACGTTCTTCACTTTCTCGAAGTGCCCGTTCGGTCTGTTTACGTTCGGTAATGTCCTGAATAACGATCAGAGCGGCATCATGGCCGTTATAGCTCAAGGTATTCCGTGTCAGTTCAACATCGATCAAGCGGCCATCTTTGAGTCGATGTTTCCATTCCCCAAGATTCATCAAGCCACTTGCTGTTGTATTCACACTTTCCAGTAAGCGTGGAACTTCCGCTTCAGGACAGATTTGCGTGATCGGCATCGCCAGGAATTCTTCACGGCTGTAGCCATATTTGGCGATCATGGCCGTGTTCACATCCAAATATATAAGTGTAGTGCGATCATAAACGCTCATGGGCAGTGGATTATTAGCGAATAAATCTTTGAACAGGGCTTCGGTGCGAACCTGATTGGTGATGTCCCGGTTGATCCCAATCAAGGCAATTGGCTTGCCCTGTGCATCACGAACAAAAGACGAGGTCACATCAACAACGATGCGCTTGCCCACTTTGGTGTGATGAACCGCCGCACCGCGCCAAAAACCATTTTGGATAACCTCCTGAGTTGCGGCTTGCAATTCATCAGGAGTCATCTCACTATGGATCAACTCTGTAAATTCCTGGCCGATAGCTTCATCGTGTGTGAAACCATACAGCCTTTCTGCGGCTTCATTCCAATCAACCACCAAACGGTTGGTGCCAACCACAATGACCGCATCCCGCACCCCCGCCAACAGAGCGGCTTGTCGCTCCAAATTCTGATTGGCTGGCATTTCTGACCTGAAGTTGCGCTCGGTTTGGGGTTGTGATCGGCGCTGCCGAAGCTCACTAAAAATATAACCGAGTCCCAGCCCCAACAAAAATAAAACGAACGTAATGCCAGTAAAGGCATTCATGGCTACCTCAACAGTGCGTTAATGTGTCATTATATAGGGTGAAGTCAATTTATGTGACTCAAAATCATTGATCGAAAAATAGGCTGATGGCATTGAATTCACCTGATACACCCGGTAAAAGGATGACTCGCGTGCGGACACTGCGGTTAGGAGTGGTGGCGGTATTGGTGACCATGCTGCTGCTCATTATTGGCCTGCCAGTGACATTAGGCGCGCTACGCATGTGGCGCACCATTCACCCCGGCTGTGGGGCGGGCAATGATACCCCCGCGGCCTATGGATTACAATACCGGGATGTTGCTATTCCGGCGCGCTGGGGCGGCACTTATCAAGGATTTTACATAGCTGGGGTACTTTCAGCAACGATTGTTGTTCCGCCCGCTTATGCTGGCGGAAAAGATGGGTTGCTCTCCGAAGCAGCGATCCTTGCTGCACATGGCTACAATGTGCTTACCTATGAGTCGCGCGCCTGTACACGGATTAATGTACTGAGTCTGGGATACCGTGAAATAGATGACGTGGGCGATGTGCTGGTCTATCTCAAAACTAACCCGGATCATTTGCCTGTCAATCTATCGCACATTGCACTGCATGGATTTTCATCGGCGGGTGCCACCTCGACAATGGCCGCCGCTCGTTACCCGGAAGTTGAGGCGCTGCTCACCGAAGGCGGCTATCATACGTCAAGTGCGCTTACCGGTCTGGGTACGTCCAGCAGTTGGATCGAAGCCCTGATGAATATCGGTGCCAACATCGCCTACCGCGTCGGTACGGGTGAAGACCCGGCGAATCTCGATCCGATTGGCGCGATCCCAAAACTTCCGCCGCGCCCAATCTTTTTTGTGTACGGTTCGGATGAGCCATCGTTACCCGGCGCACGGCTGCAATTGGCCGCGGCGCGGGCGGCTGATCCCAACACAGTCGCCGAGTTATGGGTTGTGCCGGGCGCAGGTCACGGCTGGTACGTTACAACGGTAGGCCGTGACGAATATGTCCGTTGGGTGCTGCCGTTTTATGATTGCGCGCTGCTCAAACAAAATTGCGATGGCTGGCGTGCTTTGTGGCCGCAGAAATAGAAACCCGTCAGGCGGCAATTTGCGGGATCGGTGCAGCATCTTTCGCTGTTGAGTCTTCCAAAAGCGAATCGATCCAGGTGAGCAGGTATTGCGCCGTTAGCAGCACTGCCTCGTGCAGAATCGGCGTTAAATGATGCCCAAGTCGTTCCTGCCAGATCGCCTCATGGTTGGTTTGCCGCCCGAATGATTGTGTCCATTCGGGTTTGCAGATCGCATCGTAAAACGCATCTTTGGTGATGCGCGCAACGGATTGCAAATAGCCATCCGGGATTGCGCCCATCGCACGCGGGCTATACGTTTCGGGCGGCGCGATCCGGTGCAGCACCTTTTTGACGTACTGCTCAAATGCCGTGTGATAGCCGAAATGCCTGGAATCCAGCCAGGTAAAGTTGGCGGCGTGCATCGGCTGCGTGAGATCAGTCATGTAATGCAGCGAAAGCCCCAGCCAATAACCCGCCATCTTCAGATCGCCCGTCAGGTACGCATCGCGTGACAGATGATAATACTTGCTACCACAGGTGACAGCAGTAGGGGAACTCTGACCGAGGTAATTGGCCTCCGTGTCCGGGTCATAAAAGTGACTGCGCCATGTTGGTAAAAGGCCAAATGGCAAGACTGAGTTGTTATACGGTGATTTTCTGTCGGCGTCGTGTAATGCCTGGCATAGACTATCGTGAAAGGCGTCGCTGATTTTGCCTTGATTCGGCTTCACCAGATCATACAGTCGTCTGCCATTCGCGCCTTCATCCCGAATCAATTGTGCCGCGTTGAATACAATCCACAGGTGCGGATTGCGTTCCAGTTCAAATGCCGAACGTGCCCTGCGCCGAACATTTCGCAGCCGAGGTTTGGGCATCCGGTATCGAGCAGCGCCCGCCATGCGTCGAATCCGGCCTGGGGCTTGACGAGTTGAGGATCGGAGCAGCACTGGATTTATTCTGAGATTCATAAAGTTGATCTGCCCTCACCTTATCTCGTGTACGATTACTCATTATTACGTACACAATGGCGGCGTGTTTCTCAATTCTATTTCGATCCTGGCTATTCAACCTGCATCTTCACGGCATCGCTTGCGAAGATCGGAGCCGCAGGGAAATTGTCCAATGGCAGACCTAGCAGTGCGGCTAACGTCGGCGCAATTTGCACAGCCTTAGCCTCGGCGGTCACATCGCGCGGCACATCCGGCCCCGCAAAGACACAGAATCGATCATCACCGGGCAGTCCTGGCCGTATGCCATGACTGGAAATGGCATTCGGTGTACCTGTTGGATCGGTAGCTGGTTTTTCAGCGTCATATTCAAATGCGGCGGCTTCTGGCGCGACAAATGTTTTAATCAGGTGACGATACTCAATCGGAATGTGATTGGAGTTATATGGCAGCACATTATAGGTCGCTAATCGCTCGGTGATATAGCCCGCTTCGCCTTCGTTGCGCGGAATGACATGCAGCATACTGCCTTCGCACAAAAAGTTTACGCCAGGGATGATCACTTCGGGATGCAGCGCCAATGTGATCGGGCTGTGACCATGATCGCTCATCACAGCGATATTGTACGAGTCGAGTTTGCCTGCACTTCGCAACCGTTCGACCACGATTCCGACCAGCATATCCACGTAGGCGCACGCCCAATGAGACATATCGCTTTTATAGCCTGTGTAGTGCTGAAGTGTATCCGTAATCAGCACTTCCGAGACAATCAGATCGGGACTGTCATCTGCCGCCGCCAGCGCCCCAACCCAGTTGAAAGCATATTGATCACTCAGAATGCCGGAGAACATGCCCTCGGTTTGAGATTTATTTTGCAGTTCCGGCCAAGTTGCCGGGACGCCTGCGGCGCTCATGGTCTGCTCGAATCGTGCATCGGGGTTGCGGTAGGTTACACAGCGCAGCCAACCATCGCCCGCCGGGACAGGCTGTGTATCACGCGCGCGCTGTATAAATGCACCTACCCACCAGGGATAGCGAAAAATCGTAGTATCTTCTGGCCGAATCATGCCGAAACCCAACACGGCCACATCCAGACCTGCCGTCTTCGCGCGTGCGGGCAGCGTCGGCACACGTATATCATATGGATTAGCATAGCGCCACTGTTTGCCATCCCAAATCTGGTTGCCGTAGACGCCGCTCACGTCAGCCGTGACGCCGGTCATCATCGACGTGCGTCCAGGCAATGATGTACCGCATACTTCGGCGTGCAGTTTTTCGACCACGAAACCGCGTTCAGCCAGCGCCGATAGGTTTGGCAAACGCCCGCGACAGGTGGCAAAGTAATCGGCGCTGACACCATCCAGCATCAGAACAATGAGCTTTTGGGGCATCGGATTCACCCTTTTAGATCGAGTCAGATTCAGTCAACGTGACGTTTAACTAGACCGAACTCAGATTAAGAGGGTGTTACTGTTTGTTTAGCAGAAGGTGGAGAGTTCGGGTCAATCCGATTAAAGCGGATCGTCCCGAACTCTTGTGGAGCTATTTCGTGGCGGTAGCGGCCATTGTTGCGCTCATCGTGGCCGCCATAGTCGCGGAAGCGGCAGGCATCATGCTATTCAGTCTTGCCAGGAAATCGGCGTCTTTTCCGCAGCGATCCTGCATCTCTTTGGGCAGCAGACAGGGCGGGATGATCTTGGTGGCTGGGATTTCGGCCAGCAGATCATAGAACTTGAAATCCGGGTCTTTCAAGTTGGTCAGTTTGGCGATGTACATCGGCACCAACGCCTGATGATCAGACGGACGAATGCCATAAGTGCCCTTTGGCCCCTGGAAGATCATCCCTTCCAGCACCGGGATCATGTTCTTGGGCAGCGCGTCACCTTTTGTCGCAGTTAGAGCGGCGTACATGGCCTGAGCCGTCGCAAAGCTGCATTCGGTGAACAGATCGGGCGGCGTCTTGAAAGCGGCCTTATGCTGCGTGACCAGCCAATCGTTGATCTTGTTCTTGGGGAATGTGTAGTGATAAACGATCCACGAGATGTTGCCCACTGTACTGGGATCGCTCTTGGCGACAATCGGGTTCGAGTTAAAGGCGGCTACGACGGCCATCTTCTTGTTGACGCCCAGTTCGGCAAGCTGTTGGAACAGAGTCACGGAACTATCGCCTGCCCAGATCGGCAGCACAGCGTTCGCACCGGATGCCAACACCTGCTGAATGTACGGTGTGAAGTCGGTGGTGTTGAGTGGCGCGTAGATCGGGTCTTTAACGAAGGTTATTCCGGCGCTGGCAAGCGTGCTGACCGCTGCTGCCGCACTCGATTTGCCGAAGTCATTGTCAATTGCCAGGATGATGAATTTATTGCCAAGTTTTTCATTGGCATAGGGCGCAAAGGCCAAAAAGTCCTGGAAGGTGTTGCGGCACACGCGGAACGTGTTCAGATTGAAGTTGGCACCAGTGATCGCCGGAGAAGCCGCCGGATCAGCAAACAGGATCACATCATTATCTTTGGCGACTTGCTGAACGCCCGTCATTACGCCCGAACTTGGCGCACCGACCAGCACTTCCGCGCCCTGCTGCTCGACCAGTTCACGCGCCTGACTGGCCGCCACGTCGGGCTTACTGCCGTTGTCACGCATGACCACTTCGACAGACCGATCCGCGACTTTAACGGCTGCTAATGCCTTATCCAGCGAGTCATATTTGGATGGATCGACTCCGGCGGCATACAGCAAACCAAGTTTGAAGCCGCGCTCCAACTCGAAGCCATAGATCGTCAGCGCGCCCGACTGATCGGTGAGCAGGCCGACTTTGAGTGGTTTACCATCGGCGCGGACGGTATTGCTGCTCATAGTGCCGAATGCGCTCAGGCATAAGGCGGCAACGACAGTCATCAAAAACAATTTATGTACTCTTTGGAACATTGAAAAAAACTCCTTTTGAATGGGCAAAACAGCCTATGCAGCCTGTATTGTACCTTGATTAACGGAGATCGCGTTTCAGGATTTTACCTGCCGCTGAGATGGGAAGTGACTCGACGATCTGAACGAGGCGTGGCACTTTGTAACGTGCTAGTTGACTTTTCAAATGTTCGATCAGGCTATCAGGTGTAGCGGTGCTGTTCGGTTTGAGGACGACAAACGCCTTGCCCACTTCGCCCCAGTGATCATCGGGCACGCCGATCACCGCACACAGCGTCACGTCTGGATGGCGATATAAACTCTGCTCGATCTCCGCTGGATAGACGTTTTCGCCGCCGCTGATGTACATATCTTTTTTGCGATCCACGATGTAGAAATACCAGTCAGCATCGTGATAGGCGAGATCGCCAGTGTGAAACCAACCGTCAGCGTCTACCGCTTCGGTGCTGGCCGCTGTGTTGTTGTAGTAGCCGGAACTCATCGAAGTGCCTTTCAATACCAGTTCGCCAATTTGACCGGGCGGAAGTACCTGGTTTGATGCGTCAACGATGCGCGCGTCAACGAAAAAATTGGGACGCCCGATGCTGCCTTGCGAATCGCATCTTCGGCAGCCAGTGCAAAAATGCCGGGACCGAACTCAGTCATACCGAAGCCCTGTTTGAAATGCACCCCTTTTTCGGCGCGGAACTTCTCGATGAGTGGCACTGGCAATGGCGCACCGCCGCTGGTGCAGAAGCGAAGACTGCTCAGATCGGCAGTTTCCCAGTTGGGCGCACTGGTCAGCATTTGATACATGGTTGGCACGGCGGCAAAGACCGTCGCACGATATTGTTGGAGCAAATCCAATACCTGAGCCGGATCAAAACGCCGTGTCAGGATTACCGTTCCACCCAGAATCAAGAGCGGAACCGTGTAGACTAACAAGCCGCCCGTGTGAAACATCGGGAACACATTTACGGTCACATCGTTATGATGAAGATCGTGCAGAATCGTGTTGAGCGTGTTCCAGCCGATCATGCGATGGCTGATTTGCGCGCCTTTTGCCAAGCCTGTGGTGCCGCCGGTGAAGATCAGGCAAGCGATGTCTTCTTCGGTTAGGCTCTCTGTGCTAACAGGCGTATTTGGAATTGAGATTAATGCTTGCTCATCCTCAAGGTTTAGCAGACGATTCGCAGGAAGCATCGAACTGACGGCTGACGCATATTCTGCTGTATACAGGATCGCTTTGGGCGTGGTGTTTTCGATCAGGGTTTGGAGTTCGCGCGGGTGCAGCCGCCAGTTCAGGCAAACCAGAATTGCGCCGAGTTTACCGCACGCAAAAAAAGCATCCAGGTATTCGACGCCGTCATGTGCCAGAATCGCCACTCGATCTGCTTTGCCGACACCTGACTGATCGCGCAGCCAGTTTGCCAGCCGATTGGCGCGCTCATTTAACTGGCGATAGGTGAATTGTCGATGCGGCGAGGTGCCAGCATCCACGACAGCCAGCGCATCCGGGCTGTAAATAGCGCGGCGATTTAGCGTATCACCGATGTACATTGATTAGCCTCCGTAACTCTTTCCGAGGATAAATATACCAACGGCAATCATAAAGCATCCTGGTGAGAGCAAAGGCATCCAGACATGTTATTACTAACTTTGCTTCACCTGCAAAGCAGGTGAAGCAGGTGTATGAGGTTCGCTAGCAAACGAAAAATAAACTAAGCTAAAACGCAAATTCATTATGCGCGATAAATTTAGAGCAAACGGGCATTTTGTGATGTGTTTGCCTGATGATTGTAAAGATGCCCATACGCAGCCCGGCAGAAGTCTGATATAATCTAACGTTTTGTGTGGTTGATTTGCCGCTCTTCAATACGTGCTTAACAAAAGCGCGCTAGCATTTCGGTAGCAACGGCGATAAAAACCATACGTATCGGCTACGAATAGGAACTTCCAAGTTATGCCATCCGATCTGCTAAATCCTCATAACCTATTGGGCGTGGGGATCATTCTGGTGCTGCTTGCGATTGCGAACAGGCTTTCACCCAAGAGCGTTTCGGTGGCGGGGCACGATGCAGGACAACTATTCCTGCTGGCGGCACTGCCACTTTTCTTTATCGACTTCGCTACCAGCGCCGAATATGCGGCGGGTGAACTCCATACCATTCTGGCGGCCAGCAACTTGCAGCACTACGCGGCCTATGCAGATTTAGCCATCGCGTTACTGAACCTGGCCTTTGGCGGCTTATACATTTATGCGCTCGGCGTCTTCCGAGACGGCGGCGGCGCTTCAACCGCATCCTTGCGCTATCTGGGACCCAGCATTGCGATCATGGTTGCGTTCCTGCTGATGGAAGATTATGTGCTGACAGTGGTCGTCAGCAGTTTGAGCGGTGCCGATCAACTGCTTTCAACGGTTAACGCAGTAGATACTGCCGGGCCAGTCGTGCATATTCTGTTGGGCGCAGGTATTGCCTGGCTCACCTGCTGGCTCACATTACGCGGACGTAAAGATGCTTCACGGGTGACATTTATCATCTTGTTCATGTACGTCGCGCTGATGCTGATCACGTTCATTGCGCTGTGGGTACAAACGACACAAGGCGTTACTACGCTCCCCAATGGCGAGGCAATCAAACCACTTGCCGTACCCGCTGCCGATCTGCCTGTATCGTCCATTATCGGGGTGCTGGCAAACTCAGTCTTGCACGGTCTGGTTGCGTTGACCGGACTCGAAGCGGTCAGCAACGGCTTGCAGTTCATCAAAGACGATGACGCCAACTACGTCAAATGGGGCAAGCGCCGCTTTCCACGCTGGGCAGGGTTGTGGAAATTTCTATCAGGGCGTGTCGGTGTTGGGCGTACCATTCAGTTTGGCTTCCTGTTCTGGGGCGGTTTGACGACTACTCTGAACTCATACTTCTCGAACTATTTCAACGTCATTGACAAAACTGACGGTAAAACCCTGGTTGGCAATCTGGCCTATATCGGATTGGTGCCGCTGGGTGGCGTTGTTTTGTATGGCTTCCGTCAGGTCTGGTCATCACTCACGCTGTCGTTTGCCAATATGACGGCTTATGAAGATATTCAATCAACGGCCTATCGAGACGGAGTACGCGGTATCCTGCCTTTGGCGCTCGTCTATCGCGCACCCAATGGCAACTTTCCGCGCCCGGTACTGCTCACCTTCGGGGTGGCCGTGACGATCATGATCCTGGTGGGCGGTAATACCAGCGCCGCGATCCCGTTCTATGGAATCGGTGTGTTCGCCCCTATCGCGTTCATGGGCTTCTCGGTACGGCGACATTTGCTCGTCACTAAGCCTGCCGGGTATCGGTTGGGCGCAGCAGCAACCTTTCTGACCGCTTCGCTGTCGGTGATTATCTTTATGAGTCAGATCGTCGGCAAGTTCGAGGAAGGCGGCTGGATTCGGCTGGTGACCTTCTCATCACTGTATATCATCGGCCACACGATCCTGCTGTCGAGCAGTGGGGAACGTTTCGATAAACTGGCGAAATACTTTATCACCGGGGTATCGCGTATTCATGGGACAACGGCGGAACTGCTCATGTGGCAGACGCACATGATGCAAACCTATCGACATAACCTGTGGGAGCGTATGCTGCACTGGCATACCGGGGATGAGAAGCCGTTTAACAAGCTGCCCTTCCCCGAATATCAGATTCACTACGATAACCACGAAAACGACCACGACGGACCGCCCGCGCCACCAGTACCGAAAATCAGTGTACCACCGCCTCAGTCGGTTGGGGTGTAGGCGGGCGCATATAGGCCACACATAGAATGGTATGGGGCTGCCAGTGCGATACCTGCACAGCTTCCCATACCTTCGGATTACTGATCGTGAAATTCAGCGCCTCAGTCGGTTCTTTTGAGGAACGCGCCTTGTGCAGCAGGTGTTGTACGAGGTAATGGGTGGCATCGGCATAGCCCGGTTTGAACCAGATGCCGTCCATTTCGCCGCCCTTGATTTCACTGTCCGTATGGATCATGCCACTCAGTTGAGCGATCACACGATTCATGACGGGCGCTTTGATCATACGCGTCACGACGGTTGGATCGTGCTCACTGAGAACTGCCCCGCCCACGATTTCGCCTTTATCCAGCACCACATAGCGATGGCGGAAGATCGTGCCGCGAATGGCGCTCAGGTTGCGATGCAGACGATCAACATCCACAACGCGCGTAAAGTCTACATCGCGGTTGAAATTGTTCAGCCCCTCAACGATATCGGGATAATCAGCTTCTTCGGCTTCACGGGCGACGTAGCCATCGTGATTATGCGGTTCTGCGCCGCGTGTGGGCAAAAAGCCCGACTCGCGTGGCTGGGTGAAGTCGGTGGCCCACTTAGCCGCACTTTTGAATGAGGCCATATCATCCTGTTGCAGTTCCGCGAAGATCAGCACATTCTCACCGAATTGTTCGCGTGCCCAACTGATCCGCGCCTGTACCAATGAAGTCGCAATACCTTTGTGGCGATATTGTGGGTGAACCAATAAACTGTGCAGGTGAACGGCCTGTGTCGGTTTGCCCTCGAACCAGACATTACGCGGGTCACAAGCACCGCTGCCGATCACTTTACCGGCACCTTCCATGCCTTCGGGCACTTCGGCCACAAAAACCTGCTGCCCCTGGCGGCGCGTGAGTACCTCATAGGGGCTTTGATCGGTCTTATAGACAGTTTGGATGCTGATCATCCCCTTCTCCGGGCTGACTTGCAGCAGTTCATTGTAGGCGGCGTCGTCTTCCTGCCGCATGTGACGAGTCACCCATTGGATGCGCTCATAGCTATTTCGATGGGCTTCGATGGTTGCCCGACTAAAACTCATAATCGTCTTGCTCCGGTCATTCGCAAATTGCGGAGTCTAATTATAGAACTTTCTGCCCGAATCGGGGTAATGGGTTTATAATAACCGAGTCCGGCTGGAGCAATTTTTGATGACTATTTACGTACAACATTTTCCGACACCGCTGGGGGATATGCTGGCCGCCGTCAATGAGGAGGGCGCGCTGATTCGCCTGGCCTTTTGTGCCGAACAGACGCCCAGAGATCACCTTTATAAATATAAGGGTATCTCTCCCGATGAAACGGTACAGTGGTCATACAAACGCTGTCAGAACGTGATCGAGCAGCTAGACGGCTACTTTCGGCACGGGCGAACCACTTTTACAGTGCCGGTAGCACCTTACGGCACGGATTTTCAACAGGCGGTTTGGGCAGAATTACAACGCATCCCGTATGGTACGACGATCAATTATGGACAGTTGGCCGAACGGATCGGGAATCCGGCGGCATCACGAGCGGTTGGCCGCGCCAATGCCACAAACCCGATCCCGGTAGTGATTCCATGCCATCGGGTCATTGGCGCAAACGGGACTCTGACGGGCTATGAAGGTGGTATATGGCTCAAAGAGGGTTTGCTGGCACTCGAAGGCGTCCCGATCTCAAAAGCTGGCGAACAGTTGGCGCTGCTTGGCACTTGAAGGAGGGTTCAAAATGACTGACCAACCCCCGCAATTTCACATTAAGCTGTGCCGCTGCGGTGAATCGCAGAATCGGCCATTTTGCGATGGGACGCACGAGGAAACCAGGTTCAGCGCGCCACTATTGGATAGTCTGTCAGAAAATGCTCAGGGCTGATGATGCTAGAAATGCCGCCTGACTTAGACTTCATTCACCGCTATGTCCCGGCGCAAGATACTTCAAGTGAGGCGCATTCATCAACGTTGCTGCTTTTGCATGGTACAGGTGGCGACGAAAATGCACTGCTGCAACTGGGAAGCCAACTTAATCCAAAGGCAAATCTGCTCAGCCCCAGGGGGAAAGTGCTTGAGCAGGGAGCGCCGCGCTTTTTCCGCCGCTTTGCCGAAGGTGTACTTGACGAAGTCGATGTCAGGGCGCGCAGTCAGGAACTTGCCGATTTTGTGATCGCCGCCGCACAACATTATGGATTTGATTCCGGGCGCGTCACGGCGGTTGGTTATTCTAACGGGGCAAATATCGCACTGGGGTTGATGATGCTGCGCCCCGAAGTCTTGGCCGGGGCGATCTTGTTCCGGGCGATGCCTCCGCTAAGCGATCCGCCACTGCCTGATCTGTCGAAGCGGCGCGTCTTCCTGAGCGAAGGTGAACACGACCCGATTGTGAGTAAGGCGCAGGCCACACAGCTTGCCAACTACCTGAAACGGACTCAGGCAGAGGTGGAAGTGCGCTGGTGGCCGATTGGACACGGCCTTCTTGAAGGGGAGTTTATCGCCGCGCGTGCCTGGCTGACGCGATAAACACCCCGTTCGGTTTTTCTTTGCGGTCAGTTCCCAAGCGCGGCGGCGTCCTGGGGGCCTTTCTTCACAACTTTGTGGCAGCTTACACAGGCCTCGTTGCGGCGGCTGTTATCCATAAAGAAATTCGTCATACCGTTTGGCAGCGTAGAGTGTGCCAGATGGCAGCTTGTGCAGTTGAGCGGCGCATTCGTGACGGGCTGAATCCACTCCTTCGCGGTGTCTTCTTTGCCCTTGAAGGCATCACTGTAGGTCACTTTGCCGCCTTTTGCCAGTGCCTCGGCCACCTGTGGCAGCTTGGTATGGAAATGATTATCCAGACCCTTCACATTGAGCAGCACATCCGTATGGCACGACACACACGCCGCATTAGACAGCCAGCCTTCGCGCGTCTCGGTCTTTTCGATCTGTGGGTTTTCGCCACCTGTGAGATAGATCAGCGAGTCGCGGCCACCGAGGATAATGGCAGCCACACGCTGCCCCAGGCTACCATCGCCACGATGACAGTTGATGCACGCGAACGCCTCTTTGCCGTCCTTTTGTGACAGGTGATAGTGCGCGGTTGCCAGATCGGTGACGGTATCCGTCGGGTTATCAAGCGACATATAGGCGCGGTTGTAGTAGTTCACTTCGGGCGCGGTATGGCAGCTAATACAAAACGTATCTTGATCCTCAAGCGTCGAGGCAACCACGAAACCTACGCCGCTGAACAGGATCAGGACAATGAACAAGCCGCCTACAATCAGCGGCCAGCGACGGCGACGAACCGACGATGTGACAGGCGCGGGAGATGTGGTATCTGGCATTATGATTCTTTCGGTTCTGCGACGCGCACACTGATTTCGTGAATAGCATCCGTACCGTTGCGTGCGTTGCTGCCAAACACGCCGCTGTTCTCGTGAAACTGCACAAAGCCAGTTTCATCGGTGGCACGCACAGCAATCTGATAAGTGCCCGAAGCGGACGGCACCCATTCAAACCACCACTGCGTCCAGGTCAGGTTGTTGGGGCCGTGCGTCGTTTTGGCAGGCATCCAATCGCCGCCGTTGACGCGCACTTCAATTTTTGTGATTTCGCGCGGTGCGCCATAAGCCACACCCTGAATGACCACTGTTTTCCCGGCTTCGGCGGGTTCGGCGCGGTTGTCATCAGGCGGGCTTTTGATCAGCGAATTGGTATTCACGGTAGCCAGATTCGAGTAGCCATTGCCTTCCCAGTAGCCGATGTAATCTTTATCCAGAAATTCGATGTGGGTGATCCAGCGTGGCATCTTCTGACCATAAAGGCCGGGCATCATGATCCGTAAAGGGAAACCATGCTGAACGGTGAGCGAGCCGCCATTCATGCCGAAAGCCATCATCACGTTCGGTTGGGTGATCCATTTGAGTTCGACGGCGGTTGAGTAGCCATCGGCGGCCTCGAACTTGGCGTGGGTCGCTTCCTTGCGAATGCCAACCTTGCTCAGCAAATCTTCCATGTGAAAGCCCTTACACAGGATGTTTCCGATCAGGCCGCCACCTACCGGATTACCGATACATTCAATCGTTCGCATCTCCTCATAGGGTGTAAATTGCTGAACGGCGGCGTAGTCAATCATGGTGGGGTGATCAACCAAGCCGTCAATCGTCAGACGCCATGTGCTGCTATCAACCGTCGGGGTTTTGCTGTAGTCGTACTGCGTATCGTAAAGTTTGTCGGTCTCTGTTGTGAAAATCTTATCGAAGTTGACGAGTCCGTAATTTTTGTCTGGCTTGGCATTCGCCGCCGAAAATACGCGCGTTGGTGCGACCGTCGCGGCAGGCCGCGGACCGCTGCCCGCTGTGTAGGGTGTGGGGGCGTTGGCGACAACATCCGCTGGCCGACAACCAGCCGCCGCCGCCATTGCCGAACCTGTAACGGCGATCAGGAAACCGCGCCGAGTCATTTTCGAATCCATATGGCGAATCCTTTCATTAGCTCGATTGAACTGTAACATACAATACTTACGAATTGGTAAACGAACGCGGACTTATTTTTGTGGTTAGCCAGTCACCGTTACATACACGTCGTTACCCTTGACTTCAACGGGAAATGTCTGGATCGGGCGTGTCTCCGCACCTTCGATCAGTTCGCCAAATTTGCGGATACGTGCGTTTTCGCTGTGGATGTACTCCGAAATGGGCGGCGGGATAATGGCCGTCCACTCGACTTCGCCTGTTTCGATGCGGAAGCCAGCGCCGTGCAGCGGGCACACGATCAAATTATCGGTGTACTCGCCGCGATGCAGTGCTGCGCTCATGTGACCGCAGCGGTTTTGCACGGCATAAACTTGATCGGCGTGCCGCACAATCAGTACGTCCATGTCTTGCAATCGAAAACAGCGCGGTTGATCGTTTTCCAAGTCCTCAAGTTGGCAAGCCAGGAGCGGCGTTGTCATGCGTTGTCCTTTATGGTTTGAAGGTGATTTCGATTGATTGGCCTAAGATTTTTCCAGTTGAGTCGAGCAGATTCACACCGTTGAAATTCGCGCCGTCCTGGGTATACATGCCGACGCGCACGCCAACGATCTCGGCTTTGCGCTCCTGACCATTGGCCGGGCAGAAGGTTCGCACGATGGTGTCCCCGGCACGCCAGTAGCGCCCCCGCCAGAAGATCGCATCACCGAACACGATCTCCTTTTTCTGAGCGTCGATGAAGTGAACGGCTACCTGATAATCTTCGGATACTGCGCCGTCAACTGCCCAAGCCAATTTTAAACAGGCTTGCGGTTCAAGTGTCCAACGATAGCTGAGCAGTCGTGCGCCGTTAACGAACTTTTGCTGATCGGCATCAGCAATGGAAGTGAAAGATGCGGCATCAAAATCCGACGGTTTGCGCTCATGGAAGGTATAGCAATTTTCGCCGCGCAAGAAAAAGTTTGGGGTGTTGGACGTGCAATGATGCGATAAGTATATGGCATTTGCCGCCGGATAAACCTGAATATCGTCTTCAATGAAGCGAACCGATGGCACATCGTACAACAACGAGTTCCAGATCGTCGTTTCCTCGTGATAGCCGATGTACTGCCCATCCAGATTAGCGATCACGGCTTGCGGCTTTTCATCAAGAAGCGCCTCACGAATTGGCAGCATATAGCCTAACGGCGTCGCAAAACCGCCCGGCGTGTTGTA
>JBBSEU010000072.1:0-21161 GCA_038239365.1 Aggregatilineales bacterium | reverse complement strand
TGTTAAAGTGCGAAACAAACCTCGAATCGTAACGGCACTGAGGCTATTATCCTATGCTGATACCGCCGCAACTCAAGTATCAGAATACGCTGCAAACGTAAGCAAGTCAAGGAAAGGAGAAAGCGCATTCACCACCGGGTTTTAACCCGGTGTCCCCTGCGCGTAATTTATGGAAGCGCAAGCGGTAGCAATCCGTCCGGGAATGGCTTTCGATGAGTATTGGCAGCGTTTTCAGGAGCAGCCGTTTGAATTGATCAACGGGGAAGTTAACCTTTTGAGTCCCAACGAAATCCAGCACAACCTTATATCGTTCCAGATTGCGCTTTTAATTCGGGAGTTCCTGAAAACAACATCTCTCGGCAGCGTTTTCATGGAAACGCCGTTCGCCCTGACCAACAGCGCGAATTGGGTGAAGGACTCACTTGTGCCGGATGTGATGTTCATCGCGGCGGAACGCCTCACACCCTATCAACAAACGCCGAACTGGTACCACGGGCCATTTCGCATCGCACCCGATCTGGCAATCGAGATCGTTTCACCCAATGATCGCCCCAAAGTCGTCCTCGAAAAGGTAATCGCCTACTTGAACAATGGTGTAAACGTCGTCTGGGTGATCGATCCAAAACGCCGCACGGTGGGCATTTACACCGATGTTGAACAGCCTGTGATCATCAACGCCGATCAAACGCTTTCGGGCGGCGACTTGTTACCTGGCTTTGAAGTGCCTGTTCACAAGCTGTTTGAGTATTAACTGCGGCTGAAACGACTAGCTGCCCGAATTACCCAGGCTTGGATCGGGCTTCTTGGCACTTTCCACGTTGATCGTGCGTGGCCGCGCATCATCCGCTTTCGGCAACGTGATAATCAGGATACCGTCCTTGAAATCGGCGGCGGCCTGATCCGCTTTAACCGGACGCGGAATCGTGACCGTGCGTGAAAACGAACCGTATTTCCGTTCACGGCGCAGGTAACTATCCGGGTTCACATCATCTTCGGGGCGCGTTTCGCCTTTGATCGTCAGCGAATCGGCGGTAATCGACACATCAATGTCTTCCGGCTGTACCCCGATGATCGGCGCGGTTTTGATGATCACCGCATCATCTGTTTCATAAATATCCACTGGCAGCGATTGATTTCCACCCACTGCCGATATGCCATCCTCAATGATCCGGTTCAGCGAGTCACGCAGCCCTAGCAGGCTTTTCATAGGGTCAAAGTTCTGGTTTGCCATCTTCCAAGCTCCACACGCAACGATAAAAAGTTGTAAATGATTATACGCAATCTGTACAGATGGGTTGCATCACGCTTTGCGCTGCTGCATCCAGGCCATGAACTCATCCGTCGAGAGCGTGTTGATCACATCCGACGGTTTGACCCACGCCCGCCGCGCCGTCAGAATGCCATAGCGCAGCAAATCAAATTCACCCGCCGAATGTGAGTCGGTATCAATTGCAAGTTTCACGCCAACTTCAAGCGCGCGATGAGCATGAGCATCGTCCAGATCGAGCCGATGTGGATTGGCGTTGATCTCCATGATTGTTCCCGTTTCGGCGGCAGCGGCAAACACCGCATCCATATCCAGATCAGCCCCTTCTCGATCCGGGATCAATTGACCGCGCGGGTGGCCGATAATGTCCACATGCGGGTTGCGGATCGCGGTGATCAATCGCTGTGTGACCTGTGCTCGCTCCTGTCGCAGCCCGGAGTGCAGAGAGGCGACTACAACATCCAGGTCGGCCAGCACTTCATCAGGATAATCCAGCGTGCCGTCCGTCTTGATTTCCATTTCCGTACCCTGGAACACGCGGAAGTTCGGCCCCATGTCGGCATCAACCTGGCGAATTTCCTCTCGCTGTTCACGCAGTCGTTCGATGCTCAGGCCGTTGGCAACACCTAAACTCACCGAATGATCGGTAATCACGATGTGCGTCAGGCCATGCGCGCGGGCAGCCTCGGCCATTTCGCGGATACTCAGGTGGCCGTCGCTCCAGGTGCTGTGCATGTGCAGATCGCTCTTGATATCTGCCTGCGTAATCAGGACGGGCAGTTCGCCATCGCGCGCTGCTTCGATCTCCCCTCGATCTTCACGCAGTTCAGGCGGAATCAGCGGCAAGCCAAGCTGCTTGTAAACCTGCTCCTCGGTCTCACAGGTGATCGGTGCGCCGCCATTGACGGGCGTGAATGCCCATTCATTCAGGCTCATGCCGCGCGCCAACGCCAGTTCACGCATCCGAATATTATGCGCCTGACTCCCGGTAAAGTAGGCCAGCGCCGTCCCGTAGACGTTCGGTTGAAGCACCCGCAAATCGCATTGTAGGCCATTGAACAATTCGACGGAACTTTTTGTAGGTCCCTGCCCCAAAATACGCGCCACATCAGGCCGCGCCACGAACTGTTCCATGATCGGCGCGGCGTTTTCAGACGCGATGAGCAGATCAATATCACCGATGGTTGAGCGCCCCCGCCGCAAACTGCCCGCCACGTTACCAAACACTACCCCCGGAATTTCCAGCAGCACGTTCAGGATGTTTTCGGCAGCCGTCATCGCCACATCGATTCGCACCCGATCCGTGCGGCGTGCCAGGGCTTCAATGCCTTCGATGATTTTCTTCTCGCTCTTTGCCCCCATGCCACTCAATTCGCTCAATTTGCCCGCCCGCGCCGCCGCTTCGACTTCCGCGACACTGCTCAAATTGAGTTCTTTATAAAATTGCATGGCGCGTTTCGGCCCCACGCCGTTGATCCGCAAGATTTCGACCAGGCCTACCGGAATCTCGGCTTTGAGTTTCTCGTAAAAGGTGAGTTTGCCTGTACTCAACATTTCATTGATCTTTTCGGCCAGCGTCCCGCCAATGAACGGAATTTCCTCCAGCTTGCCCTCAGCGGCGACGGTCTTCAGGTCACGCGGCAGTTCGCGGATCGATTGTGCGGCGTTGCGATAGGCCAGTACGCGGTGAATCACCTCGCCTTTGAGTTGCAGCAGATCGGCAACGGTCTCGAAAATATCAGCGATTTCGCGGTTGCTTAAGGTCACAATCGGTTCCCTTCCTGATGTGTATGATTGTACAGCATCGGTATAATGAGACAAAAGCCGAAAACATGGTGAAGCATGAAGCGTACCGGATTATCGTTACTGGCGGTTTTGCTGATCGTGGTGCTGCTTGGCATGGGCAATCCCACTGCCGGACAGACTACCGCGACTCCTCAACCAATTCCCAAAGATGCCGGACTCAACGATCTGAGCAAAGCCTATCGCGTCATGTTCGATCAACCGATTCTGCTTCCGGTCAGTCAGGGCGAACTCCGCTTTTTGGTATTGGCCGGGCACGCTAACCAGTTGATACGGTTAAGTGCGCGGCGGGTATCGGGCAATATCAATTTTCTATTGGGCGTGATGCCTTTTCGGAACGAAGCAGAATTTGCGGCTAACCCCGAAGCCTCGATTCCCGGCGAATCGAAAGAAGCCTATCTTGCGCCTGTTTATGCTGATGAAGCCACTTTGACCGTTCGCTTGCCCGAAGATCGAGATTACTACCTGACAGCGGTCTATGACGAAGCCGGGCATACCGAAGGCAATTTATCATTGGACGGCGTGCTGTCCTTTGTCGTGCAAAACGTGACGCCCGATTCATCATTTGTCGCCTCACAAGCCCTCAATGCCGCCGATGGGAGCAGCAAAGAAAAGTCGTTCGCGCTCACATTTGGCAAACCGATCACGGCTTCACTTACCACGAATGCACCGCGCTACTTGAGTTTCGCGGGCAAAGCCGGGCAAAAAGTCCGCTTGAGCGTGGCGCGCATCAGCGGAAACTTTCCGGTTGCCCTGAATTTGGGTGTTGGCCCCGATGAACAGGCCGATCTGAGCGGCAACTACGTTGAAGGCGGTTCGATGACCTTCACACTGCCGGACAGCGCAACCTACCTGATTCAGGTAAGCAATAACCGCGACGCCCTGATAATTGGTCAGGCCGTCGCGGGCGATGTACGCGTACTGGTTGAACTGCTCACTTGAGACGCGATTTGTAATAGTCGATGATCTGCTTAATCGTGGCATCGAGCGGCGTGGTTGGTGACCACTCAATCGCGCCTTGAATCTTGCGGATGTCCGGGATGCGGCGGCGCATATCCTCAAAACCTTCTTCATAGGCTTCCGCGTAGGGGACAAACACGATCTCGGATGTGCTCCCAGACAGAGCGCGCACTCGTTCGGCCAGTTCGTATATCGAGATTTCCTCGTTGCTGCCGATGTTGAACACTTCGCCAACCGCACGCGGCGACTCGGCCAGACCGATGATCGCTTCGGTCACATCATATACGTTGCCAAAGCACCGTTGCTGCTTGCCATCGCCATAGACCTGCATCGGCTCATTTTTGAGCGCCCATTGCACGAAGCGCGGCAAGACCATCCCGTAGCGCCCCATCTGACGCGGCCCGACCGTATTGAACAGGCGCATGATCACGACGGGTAGGCTGGCCGCGCGGTAATAGGCTAACGCCAGAAATTCATCCAACTCTTTTGAGGCGGCATAACTCCAACGACTTTTCGTCGTTGCGCCCAGCGTCCGATCATCATCTTCGCTGAACGGCAGCTTTTCATTTTTGCCGTAGACCTCAGACGTGGATGCGATCAATACCTTTTTGCGATAGCGCCGTGCCGTTTTCAAGACGACTTCCGTCCCGCCAACATTGATTTCAATCGTATCAATCGGGGAACTGACAATCGAAAAGACGCCCACCGCCGCCGCCAGATGATAGATCACGTCGCATTCACTCACCAGCCGATCCATAACCGCCGCGTTGCGAATGTCTTCAATGGCATAGTGAAAACCGGGGAATTTTTCGAGCGGCGCAATATTCTCGAACTGCCCGGTACTCAGATTGTCGATGATCGTGACTTCGTGTCCGGTGCTGAGCAGCCGCTCCGAAAGGTGACTGCCGATAAATCCAGCGCCGCCGGTGATGAGTGCGCGTGTTGCCATAAACTGCTTTCCTGATAGATGAGGATAGATTAGGCATTATAGCATGAGCGTTCCTGCTCTCCTGTTCAGGTTTGCAGCGGCTTCCAGGTGAACCCCTTTTCCGCGTGGTTGACCCATCCCAATCCCGGAAACGTCAAATGATAAAACAGCGTCAGCATGTTTTCATCAGCCGCACGTTCCAGCGCCTGACGCCGGGTTGGGACTGATAGGCGTGTATCGGCATCAAAAGTAGGTGACCATTCTGGATGCGCGAATTGCATTGGGCTGTGTAACAGGTCTGCCATATGAATCAAATTTTCGTTTTCAGACTCAAGTAATAACGCAATCTGACCGGGTGTGTGTCCCGGAATGGGTACAGCAGTCAGACCCGCTAGGATTGGCTCATCCATAGCGATCAGGCGCAGCCCTTGTGCTTGCATCATCGTAACAATCAGGCGCTGATCAGCCATGCCTTTCTCAATTCGACTCTGCCAGAAAGCCATCTCATCTTTTGAAATGACGTAGGTTGCGTTCGGGAACACGGGTTCATTCGCGTCCGAAAGTAACCCCAGCACATGATCACCGTGTGCGTGTGTGATCACCACCAGCGTAATCGCATCGGGCGTAATGCCTGCCAGATGCAAACTCTCCAGCAAATACCCCCCTTTTGGTCTACCCTCCCCCGTATCCACCAAAACGGTTTCTTTGCCGATTTTCGCCAGGAGGATATTCATGGAGTTATCCGCTTCATCAAGCGACAATCCTATGTCTGCAAAGGCCTGCTGGTAATCGGCTTCGCTGGCATCCCGGAAACGCTTCAAAATACCAGCTTTACCCATAATCGAAGCGCCATCCAGGAGAACGATACAATTGACGTTGCCAACCTTAAACGAATAGCTTTTTGCGCCCATAACTCACCTTCCCGCTAATTTCGCGGTCAACTGTAACACCCGGCTCAAATTTTCGGGGAACATGAGCCGAAAATGCCGCTAATCAGGTATACTTCGCAAACGTTGTAACTGTTATCAAGAGTCGCGCTGCTATGCCGCTTGTTTTGCTGATTGCGTTCCTATGCCTGGTGCTGATCATCGCCAATCGCGCCCAAACTAATATGGGAATGCGAACGGTTTTATATGCGCTGCTCTTATTGATCAACGCTGGTATCGTACTTCTCTATGGTTTTGACACTTCATTTCGAGTATCGACTACTGCCCCACCCATCCAGACCACCAATGGGCTGCTCAGTATCGCCGTTTCGGTTCTGTTTGCAGGTCTGGCAACCGCTCTGCTTTTTGAACCAGTACGCCGTCGTATCGCACGGCTTTTCCCAAAAGCAGCCGAAGGCGGTTTCGATCCAGCATCCATCCCGCAAATGACGGCCATGATCTACTGCGTATATCTGCTTGCCAGCACCGTTTTGCAGTACATCAGCGCGGGCGGTCTGAGCGGTTTGGCACAGGATTTTAGCGCGCCCACCGCAGGCGAAATCGTTGCACAACTCTTGATCTTCGTGTTGGTGGCGGTTTTTGGCGCGGGGCTTTTAGCGCGCCGCACGCTCGATCAGGTGATCGCGCGGTTAGGGCTGCGCTGGCCGACAGTTCCCGAATTGATGATCGCGGCGCTGGTCAGTTTCGTATTGATAATCTTTGCCTTCTCGACGGGTGTCGTCTGGGAACTCTTGACCCCGCCCGATGTGTTGCAGCAGCAAACCCAGGTTAGCCAACTCCTTTCGGAGAGTGTCAGCACCCTGACCCTTGCCATGATCGCTTCGGTGGGCGCGGCTATTGGTGAGGAAGTTGCCTTTCGCGGGGCGCTGCAACCCGTCTTCGGTTTGTGGCCGACAGCCATCTTTTTCGCCCTGACACATATTCAATACACGCTCACGCCCGCCACGCTGTTGATCATCGGCGTAGCGATTGGTTTTGGCTGGCTGCGTCGCCGCTACAACACGACGACGGCCATTGTCGCCCATTTTTTGTATGATTTCACGCTGTTCTCGCTTCCAATATACGCCCGTTATCTTCAGGATGTGGTTGGCATTTCGGCCACTAAATAAGTTTTTAACCTATGAACGACATGAGTGACCTGCGCGCCCGCCTCAACCGTTTGCGCGATCTGCATACAACCCACACGCCGAGTACTGCGCCTTTTCGTGCGCCCGGCAAGCCGCAGCCATTGGAAGCCCTGGCGAACGGCACGCTTCACGAAAACGAGCTTGGCATAAGCTACATCATCCCGACGCACCATAACCACGATCATGTTCACGGCAGGCGCGGTTTGGCCGATTGGCTGACCCAAAATCTGGACGGCGCGGCAGCCTTCACCCGCGATGAACGGCTGCTGACGGCTGATCCGCGCCGCTGTTTGTTCCTCGATACCGAGACAACCGGACTTGCATCCGGTGCCGGGACACTCGTCTTTCTGGTTGGGATCGGCCTGTTCACTGATCAGGGTTTCGAGGTTCGCCAATTCTTCCTGCGCGATCCCGCCGAAGAACCGGCCATGCTGCACGCCATTTATAATCTGATCAAAGAACACGATGCACTCGTCACATTCAATGGGCGTTCGTTCGATGTGCCGCTGCTGGCCTCACGTTATACGCTCAATCGACAGCGTGTGCGGCTCGATGGCTGGGCAAACCTCGATTTGCTGCATCCCGCGCGCCGTCTGTGGAAGCGACGATTAGAATCATGCCGATTGGCCGCGCTGGAAGTCGATATTCTGGGTGTGGAGCGCACTACTGCCGATGTGCCCGGCATGTTGATCCCGCAAATGTATCAGGATTATCTCCGCACGGGTGATGGCCGCGATATGATGCGTGTGATCTATCACAACCTGATCGACGTGCTGTCAATGGTCACGTTGGGGGCGCAGGTCTGTGAAACCTTCGCGCAGCCAAACGCGGCGGGCTTACCCGGTGAAGACCTGTTGAGTCTTGCCAAATGGTACGAAGGGTTGGAGATGGCGGATCGCGCTGAAGCGGCCTACGACGCGGCATTGACCGCCGCCCGCCGCGACGCCGAAATGACCGCTGTTTTGGAAGGGTATACCGGACTGCTCAAAAAGCAAAATCGCCGTGAAGAAGCCGCCGCACACTGGCAAACCTGGGCAATCTTAGCGCCCCGTTCCGAACTGCCCCGCCTCGAACTTGCCAAATATCACGAATGGCACACCGGTGATCTGGCACAGGCACAGCACTGGGTTGAGGAAGCGTTGCGCGCAGTGCGGGCATGGGGTGTCTCGGATCGGCGCGATGCAATGATCACTGAACTGGAACATCGACTCGAACGGTTGCAGCGCAAGGCATGAATACGCCGCATCTGATCCTACAACGCACGCTTCCGCTGTTTCATTCCGGCGATTGCGCGCTGCTCGGCATAGACAGTATCGGGCGCGTGGCCGTCGAAGAATTCTACGCTGATTGGTACGCGCAGCATCTTTTTGATCGAGATGGTACGCTGATCACAAGCCGCGACGAGGACAACGGGTACAACCCCAATCCCGAACCACTCCCCAATCTGCACGAATTCAGGCCGCCGTCACCTGTCGGTCACGCGGCAAAGCTGAATTACACGGCGGGGCGTTTGCGCGGTCTGCGTGAAGCAGATCGCATCGCGGAGACCGTTCAACCACTCACCGTCCCGGAAAAGATCGGGCTGGCCGCGATCCCCGGTTCAATCTTGGGTATCGCCGAAAACTATATCATGGCCGAAGCGGTGCTCAATTCAGCCTTATCGTTGATCTGTCGCCGCGTGCGGATCGCTCATGCCGTTTCACCTGCTCGTGACAGCGAGGGTTTACCCTACGACTATGATACGTACACGTTGTACCTGACACAGTGGTTCGATCCTGCTGCTGATGACGCCCCGCTCAGCAGTGGCATCGTGGTATTGGGCAAACGTCCGATGGATTTACTGTTGGACGGGCGATTACTCTATGTAGCCGATGGTGGCGATCCGGGCAGTAGACGAATGAGTGTGATACACATTTTTCAGGTAGCTTAATGCGACGAACGTTACGACTTTTTGGCTTGTTATGGATTCTGATTCTCTCGGCCTGTGCCGCCAATAAAGGCGGGCCGATCCCAACACCGTTGCGGATTGTCCCAACGCCGCAAATGATCATTATGCTTCATACCGCCGCGCCAACGCCGGCACCTTCGGCCACGCCAACACCTTCGATCACGGTCACGCCAGACCCGACTGAGACGCCGTCCTTCACTGCCACGCCAACATTAACACCCACGCCGGCGATATTGCGGGTCTGGGCAGCACCCGCTGTGCCCACTGAATGGATCGCGTCGCTCGATCCACTGCTGGCCGCACATCGTTTTGAGTGGGCAGACGAAAAAGCCGCCCAACTCAAACTGACATTGGCGGCCAACAATACGCCCGCCAGCCTGAACTGGGTCTATGCGCCGATTGTGCCTTTCCCGACGATCACCGATGATGTGTCGTGGCAGGCGATCACTGCTTACTGGAAAGGCGATCCGAACGCGCTAAGCACCTTGAGCGCCGACAAATCCTCACCCACGTTTGTCACATCTGGATCAACCTTAGTATGGCTGACCGCTTTGCTCGGAACGCCCGCGTCCGCTGTCAAAATCAAGGTGGTCAGCGCCGATCAGCTTCCAGAAACATTGTGGCAAATGCGCCTGGCAGCTTGGTCAATCGTGCCCTTTAACCAGTTGCAACCGTCCGAAAAAGTGCTGACGCTCGACGGCGTGAATGTCCTTTCGCCCGATTTTATGCCCACCGCTTACCCTTTAATCGCAGCATTCGGCCTGGAAGGGTCAAAGCCTCAGCGCGATCAATTTGAGGCGACGCTCAAAACGTTGGGCACACTGCCGCTCACCAACCGCGATCCTTCAAAACTGACCGTGTTGGCGATGACCGGGACGACGGCACTCACCCGCGCCACTGCCTATCAGATGGAGAACACCGGGATCAACCTGCCCGCACGCGACATTGCATCGTTTTTGGCCGACGCCGATATTATCCACACCAGTAACGAAGTCGCTTTTTCGCCCGATTGCCCATTCCCCGATCCGAACGGCGGGACGACATTTTGCGCCCGCGACAGCTATTTCGATCTGCTCAAAACGATCCGATTGAGCGTGGTTGAACTGACCGGGAATCATGTCAATGATTGGGGGCATGATGCGCTTTCCCACACGCTCGATATGTACGACGCCAATCACATTTTGCACTTTGGCGGTGGACGCAATGCCGAAGATGCACGCTCGGCAGCCGTCATCACTCATAACGGCAACACGATTGCTTTTATCGGTTGTAACCCGATTGGCCCCAAATATGCCTGGGCAACCGACTCCGAACCCGGCTCTGCGCCTTGTGACGACGACTATCTTGCCAAAACGATCCCGCAGCTTAAATCAGTCGCCAATATCGTGGTGATGACGCTGCAATATCAGGAATACTATTTCTACGAGATTCCCGACGTGCAATCGGCATTTTTCCACAAGTACGCGGCGATGGGCGCGGACGTGGTATTTGGCAGTCAGGCGCATCACCCACAGGGATTCGGCTTCGACGGCCACTCGTTTATGGTCTACGGAACCGGCAATTTATTTTTCGACCAGATGGATGACATTGGCACGCGCCAGATGTTTATCGACAAACTGATCATTTACGACGGTAAACACATCAGTACGACGCTGTTCACCGGACTGAACGAGGACTATTCGCGGCCACGCCCCATGACCGCCAATGAACGCCGCAACTTTCTGGCGACCATTTTTGATGCGAGCGGCTGGTAAGATCGAACTCCCCAACGCGATCTTAATTCATCGCACAATGAATATATCCATAGAGGTTTATCGTGGTCAGAGCAATGTGGAACGGCGTCGTCATCGCCGAGAGCGATCAGACAGTTATTGTTGAAGGTAATCACTACTTTCCGCCCGAAGCCGTCAGGAAAGAATACCTTCAACCGAATGAGCATCACACCGTTTGTAGCTGGAAAGGTCTCGCCAGTTACTACACCCTCGATGTGAACGGCCAGCAGAACCCGAATGCCGCCTGGTACTACCCCATCCCCAAAGACGCCGCCAAACAAATCACCAACTACATCGCCTTCTGGAAAGGCGTCAAAGTTCAGCGGGATTAAACGCCTTGCGGGAATGCCGGGATGATGTATCATCGTTGCTGCCCGGCTTTCTCAGACAGGTGATGTGGATGCTGCCCCCGAACGCAACCGTGTTGGTGATTTGCCCTCATGCCGATGATGCGGCGGCGTTTTGTGCGGGGCAGGTGATCCGTTTTGCCGATGAAGGTTGGAACGTGATCATGGTGCGCGTCACCAACGATGAAACCGACTCAGTTGGGCTGAGCCGTGAAGACACGATCCGCATCAACACCGAACAGATGCACACAGCCGCCAAAATTCTGGGCATTCGTCAGATCGTCGAACTCGGCTACGTGACGGATTGTCTGGGCGATGTATCGCGTGTCGAACTGCGCGAAAAGTTCATCCGCCTGTTTCGCCAGCACCGCCCTTACGCCGTCCTCTCGTTCGATCCCTACGCTCAGTACGAACCCAACCTCGATCATGTCGTTGTTTCGCAGGCCATCGAGGAAGCCTATTGGACGGCCACTTTCGATAAGCATCATCCCGAACACCTGGCTGAAGGCTTGCAGCCGCACTCCGTTTGCGAACGCTGGTACTTTGCCCGTCAGCTTCCAGCGATCAATCATGCCGTAGATTGCACCGCACAGCTTGAACGCATGATCGACGCACTTTCGGCGCACGTTGAAATGATGCGAAATACGCTCAACCAAAGTCGCCTGCAACTGGCAACCTGGGGACGAGCCGTACCACTGCTGGACGCAGCCATCGAAAGCGGCGATTTGCGCCCGATGCTGTCGGAGTGGGTTCGCACCAAAACGCGGCACTGGGGCAAGCAGTACGGTTACGAATTCGCAGAAGTCTATCGGGTAGATCGCTTCAGCGGCATGGAAGATTTTTTCCAGAAAACCAGTTTGCCATTGCCCGGTTTGGAACACATCCCGCTCTACAACCATGCGCCTTTCAACCAGACCTGATATTTAAGTTGGTTCATCGACCTTTAAGGAGATCGATTATGAAAAAGATGCGTTTACTCCGATTGTTTTTGCTGGTTGCCGTACTGTCGTTTGCGGCGCTCTCCACCCGCGCGGTCATAGCGCAGGACAAGATCACGATCAATTTCAAATCACACGACTATCCACCGCGCGAAAAAATTGACCGGGAGATCATCGCTCAATTTGAGAAAGATAATCCAAACATCACCGTCAATTACACGATTGGGCCAGGTGACGATTCGCAGTATGTACCCCAGATTCTGACGGCACTGGCGGGCGACGCCGCTCCCGATATGTTCAACATCCTGACCTTTCTTGTGCCCGATCTGATCAGTTCCGGTGCGGTTGCTCCGCTCGACTCGAAGGCGATGGGCTATGCCTCCGATAAGGCGCTCACCGATCTGTATCTGCCCGGACGCCTGACCGATTTCACTGGCGCGGATGGCAAGCTGTATGCGCTGCCTACCGAAGTCGGCAACTATTCACTGTTCGTCAACGGCGATCTGTTCAAGAAGGCCGGGCTTGATCCGGTCAAGGATGCGCCCAAAACCTGGGAAGATTTGCTCAAGATCGCGCCCAAACTGACCGTCAAAGATGCTAGCGGCAATATCACGCAGCGTGCCTTCGATTTCGCCTATCCACTCCCCAACGAGATCGTTGGTGGCGGGTTGGCCTATGGCGGCATGGCCTATCAGTTGGGCGGCACGTACTTCAACAAAGACAAGACGGCGGCTACTGTCAACACCGCCGCCTGGGTCAAGACCTATACCTTTATCCGTGACTATGCCAAGCAATTCGGCGGCCCCGCGCTTGAACCGTCTTCGATTGGCTTCTATGAGGGCAATGTGGCGATGGTCATCTCCGGCGCGTGGTACTCGGAGATCATCCGTCAGAACAACGCCAAACTGATGGACTCCGTGACAACCGCACCATTCCCGCGCTGGGCAAAAGAGGATGGGTTGGTTAACGATACCGGCAGTTTGATGTACGACTACGGTATTTTCGTGAACAGCAAAGCCGATCCGAAGGTACAAGCCGCCGCCTGGAAACTGATCAATGCGCTCACCAGCAAGCCGGATCGCTACTACAAAGAAGCCCTGCTGATGCAGCCGCGTAAGGCACTGCTCGACGACAAGGACGTAATGGGCAATTCGTTTGCGACGATGTTCATCAACGACATGGTGGGGAATTCGTTCCTGCCCGTTTTCCAGAATGGCGGCGAGTCGGGCGGCATCTTTGACCGGGCATTGCAGCGCATCCTGCTCGAAGGCATGGATCCGCAAAAATCGCTCGACAAGGCCAACGACGAAATGACCGCGCTGCTCAAATCGAAGTAACCGTAACCCTTAGCCAGACACCCTTTGAGACTTCCCCTCTCTGCTTGCGGAGAGGGGGTTGGGGGGTGAGGTTAATACCCGATCCACAAATGCCGCCGCTAAGCCCGTATACGCCACCGGATCAAGCAGTTGATCGATCTGTTCGGCGCTCAGATACTTGGTTACAACGGTATTCTGCTTGAGGATTTCCGCGAAAGGGATGCGCCGCTCAAACGCTTGCATCGCCGCCTCATAGATCGCATCGTGTGCGTGCTGCCGCCCAATCGACTGACCCAATGCCAGCATGACTCGCTCTGCTAGCAGCAGCCCGTGCGATGCCTCCAGGTTCCGCAGCATGTTATCGGGGTAGACGATCAAGCCGCTGATCACGCGCTGCATCAGGGCTAATGCGCCGTGTGCCATGATGCATAACTGCGGCAAATACGACCACTCCATCTGAAAACTTGACCAGTCACGTTCGTGTTCGTGCAGCATCGCGTCCAGTGCCGTTGCCGACTGTTGACGGGTCAGCCGTGCCAGCGTCAGGATCGACTCGCACAGCATCGGATTACGCTTTTGCGGCATGGTGCTGCTGCCGACTTTGCCCATCTCGAACGGTTCTTCGACTTCCCCAAACTCCGACTTTTGCAGATCGATGATCTCATGTGCGATCTTGCCCATTGTAGCCGTCATTATGCCGATCACGTTGGCGAATTCGGCAAAATTATCGCGTGCGGTGTGCCACGCAATCTCCGGGACACCCAGGCCAAGTTCAGCCATCAATGCTGCATTGATCGCCATGCCGTGTTCAGAAACACTTGCCAGCGTGCCCACCGCGCCGCCAAACTCACCAACCAGCACGCGCGCTTTAACTGCTTGCAGGCGTGTTTTGTGCCGTCGGATTTCAGACAGCCACACCGCCACTTTGAAACCAAATGTGATCGGCAATGCTTGCTGCCCATGAGTGCGCCCGGCCATCGGCGTATCGCGGTACGTTTTTGCCAGCGCCGCCAGCGAGTCGCCTAACGCATCGAGTGTCCCTTCAAAAATGGGGAATGCTTCCTTCAATTGCAGCACAATGGCTGTGTCCATCACGTCTTGAGTGGTTGCGCCCCAGTGGACGTAGCGCCCCGCCTCACCTTCGCAGCGTTCCGAAAGCTGCCAGATAACCGACACCAGCGGGTGAACCGTTTTATCGATCCCCTGTTTGATCGCTTCGCTATCAAAGTGCGCGGCCACTGCCTGACGGGTAATTTCGGCGGCAGCTTCGTGCGGCACTAACCCAACTTTGGCTTCCGCACGGGCAAGCGCGGCCTCATAGTCCAGCCATTTTTGCAGCAGATTCAGATCATCGAAAACGGCACGCATCGCCGCCGAACCGAACAAATCCTTGAAGAAGATCGAATCGAGTACGCTGACCGGCATAATCACTTTCTCAGAAACCACATAGCAACCAAACAAGATAAGCAGACAGTGTCGCACAAAACCGAACTGGGTGCTATTCCGTCTCAGGGTTGCCGGGGTTGTGCTTAACCCATTGCCGCTTCCAGCACAAGAGTTGTCGCGGGCGTTTCCTGATGGAAGGCGCGAACGTTGATCCGGTTCAGCACCAGCAGCGTCACGCCGAAGCCGATGGCCTCAACCAAAAAGACTGTGCCATAAGATACCGAAAACTGACCCGAAAACGACAGTGATACATCGCGCAGCACGCCGCCCAGCACTGTTCCGACGCCGCGCGCCAGCGTCTCCGAAACTGTCCAGAGTGAGAGGTACAAGCCCGCCCCAAACGAGCGCGTCATATCCATCATCAAGCCGAGCGTGCCGACTGTCCATGCCCCTAGCCCAATACCCATCACGATCAAGCTGATCGTGACCAGCGCCCGAACCTGAGCCAGGGCACAAATCGTAAACAACCCGAACGCGATCAGCAAAATCGCAACACCCCAGCGCGCCAGAACCGTATTGTTGACACGTTTCGGAAAGCGCCGCGCCAGAAACAGACTCACCACGATCCCGATCAGCGCCATCGTGCCCCAGTAAGACGAAAAGCGATTGGTGGTGGCCGTCGGCATGTTGAATACTTGTCCTGCAAACGGCTCAAGGATGCTGTCTTGCGTGTAGAAAAACATCGTGGACAGCGCCAAAAACATGAAGAAAACGCGCGTCTGACCGTTCGCAAGGGCACTTCGCAAATCCTGCCAGAACGGGCGATGTTGAACCGCTGCGGCTTGCGCTTTGGCGACACGGTTGATCGGTTTTTCTTCGCCAAGCACAGAAAAGAACCACAGCACGCCCATGATCAACGGCGCGATCAGGAACAGTGCCAGAAAGCCTTCACGAGTATAAGTCGGCAGCAGCTTGCTATACACGATCCCCGCCAACGCAAAGCCGATGATCAAGAATGACCAGACAAAGCTAATCGCGCGGGTTTGCTGCGCTTTAGGCGTCACGTCGTAGATCAGTGCCAGATACGTCGTACTCGAAAAAGCCGATCCAACGCTGAACAGGATCAATGCAACGATCATCCCTATCCAACCGAGGGCACTCTGCTTATCTTCGGCAACGGTGACAGTTCCCAACGCCAGGATAAAATAGCTGAGCATCATCAGCAGCCGCCCACCCCAGATAAAGGGGATCCGCCGATAACCTAGCCACGCGCTCACATCCGAACGCTGCCCAACCCAGATCGAGAGCGGCGCAAGGAAGTAGCGCAAACCGAGCAGCAAGGCAATCGGCGTGGCATTCAGGCCAAGCTCCGCGATAGCGATTCGATTCCAAACACCGGCGGTCAGAATATCGGCCATCGACGAGCCAATGTGAAATAAGGCAATCTTGGCATTGCGCCCGATAGATAGATTGAGCGTGTTTTCGGTAGTTTGTTCTGGCTCAGTTGGAGCGGCATTTTGAAGGGCTTGCGTCGTCACGTATCCTGGTCCTATTCATGTTTCTTGGAAAAGATTATCACAGAATCCTACATGAAACTACAAATATTAGTAGAAATCTATAGAATTGACTTGTGTTAAACGTTATACGTTTTTCGCGCCGCACGGGTTACGATTATCAACCTACGCGCTCTGGCTAATAGCTGATACCTTAAATGGAATTTTTATGACACACTTGCTCGGCATCGATCTGGGAACATCCAGCGTTAAAGTAGTCATCATTGATGAAAATGCCAACTTGCTTGGCCTGGGCAATTGTGAGTACCCAATTGCGACTCCGCAGCCAGGTTGGGCGGAACAAACACCGGAAGATTGGTGGGACGCGACGGTACAGGCCGTGCGGCAGGCGCTGGCTCAGGCGGGCAATACAAACATTAGCGGAATCGGCCTTTCCGGGCAGATGCACGGCACAGTGTTAATCACACCCGATCTGCAACCGATCAATCCAGCGATCATCTGGGCAGATCAGCGCAGCGCAGCACAGGTAGACGAAATTATCAAACTGATGGGTGCAGACCGCATGGCACAAATTGCCGGAACTGCTCCCGCCGCTGGATTCATGGGGCCGACTCTACGTTGGTTACAGCAGCATGATCCGGCACGCTTAGAACGCGCCCGTTATTGTATTTTGACGAAGGATTATGTCCGACTGCGTTTGACAGGCGAAATCGCTACGGATGCCAGTGATGCCTCAGCCACCGCCTATTCGATATTCGCCAGCGACAGTGGTGGTCAGCGATCATTAGTCAGCTAGGATTACCTGATCTATGGCCGCCTGTACTGAGTTCATCGGACATGGCCGGGACACTAACCCATTCCGCCGCCGAAGCACTGGGTTTGACGGCAGGTATTCCAGTCGTTGCCGGCTGTGCCGATCAGGTCGCGCAGGCAGTTGGTAACGGTTTGATCGATCCAGGAATCGGTTCAGTGACGATTGGCACAGGGGGTCAGTTATTCGCGCCGCTGACTGAACCCAGAACCGACAGCCGCTTGCACGCCTTTTGCCACGCGCCGCCGGATCGCTGGTATTCACTCGGCGCGACTCTGGCGGCGGGTTTATCACTCCGTTGGTTCCGCGATCTGCTTGGCCTGACCACCGATCCTGACGCCTACCAAACTTTAGCAGTGTTGGCCGCAAGTGTGCCGCCGGGCGCGGATGGCCTCTTGTTTTTGCCGTATCTGGTGGGTGAACGTTCACCGCTCATGGATCCATTGGCGCGCGGTGTGTTCGTCGGCCTGACGCTGCATCACGGACGCGGCCATCTGGCGCGCGCGATCATGGAAGGCGTCGCTTTTACGCTGCGCCAAACGCTGGATATTATGCGTTCATTGGGCGCACCCACCGATCAATTGATCGCGTCCGGCAATGGATTGGCGAGTCCGGTCTGGCGACAGATCGCGGCGGACGTGTTGGGTTGTCCGCTGCTGCTTTCGGCGGGTGGCGCAAGGGGCGGGATCGGCGCGGCACTGATCGCCGGGATCGGGATCGGCGTCTACAGCGGCTATGCGGAAACCACGCGCATTGTCCGCACAACCTCAGCCCAAACCGATCCCGATTCGGCACGAATGCACTTTTATGATGAGCAGTACGCGCGTTTTTTGCAGGTCTATCCGTTGCTCAAACCGCTCATGCACCAGCTATGATCCCTTTGCGCTGACTCCATCCGAGACGGCACAATGGCGCGGAAAGGCTTCGAGCAGCCGCCCAAACGCCTTGATCCCGTCGATGAAATCCGCCAATCGGATGTTCTCATTTGGGGCGTGAACATGGCTGCCTGACCAGCCACAACCAAAGTTGACCGCTGGGACGCCGTGCGCCTGACACAACTCATACATCGGGCCACTGCCCGGCGTGAGCGGATAAATGATCGGCGGCTTGCCTGCGATGCTTGTGAGCGCCTCAATTGCCGCCTGTGTGATCGCTGTATCGGGTTGCGTGCGGGCAGGCATCGTGCCGCCGTCCACTTCGATCACCTCTATATCTCCATAACCGCGCCGCTCCAGGTGATCACGAATCAACTGCATCACCGTTTTGGAATCAAGATCAGGCACAAGGCGCAAGTCCAGTTTGGCATGAGCTTCGCACGGCACAATCGTTTTGCTGCCCACACCCTGATAACCCGCTGTTAAACCTTCAATAGTGCAGGTTGGCATGAAGAAGAATGTTTCCAGTGCCTCGATCCCCTTGCGATCCCCAACGGTTGTTTTCGCTCCGTAACGCCCGATGTACTCCCCCTCATCCAATGGCAGTTGATGCAATAACGCCCGATCCGCCTCTGAGATAGGGATAACGCGCTCCATGAAGCCATCGATCAACACCGTGCCATCCGGCGCGCGCATCGTGTTCAAGGCTTCAACTAGTCGCCAAGCCGCATTCGGTACAATGCCCGCGTGCCCTGAATGCGCGTCAATATCAGCGGTTTTGACGTGTAATTCAATGCACGCGATACCCTTGACGCCTAGCGTCATCACTGGCGTATTGTCCTCATCACGGTAGCCCGACTCCCACAGGCAGCCGTCCGCCTCAGCCAGCCAATCGGCATACGCGCGCGTGAACAAAGCCAGTTGTTCGCCACCTGTTTCTTCTTCGCCTTCCCACACGAAGCGCACATGCACCGGGAGTTCGCCATAGACCGCCTGATAAGCCGCCGTCGCCGCGATACGTGCCACCAGATTCACCTTGTTATCGGCCACACCGCGCGCGTACAGATGCCCATCCCGGATCGTCGGCTCAAACGGCGGGTTGTCCCAGCCTTCGGCTATATCGGCAGGCTGCACGTCATAATGGTTGTAAACCATCAGCAAGGGTTTGCCGCTGCCACTCTCACCTGTCACAATCGGTGGGCGATCATCGCGCAACAAGACAACTTCGGTTTTCAGCCCGGCGCGCTGTGCCAATGCCACCACACGCTCATAGGCGTCGCGCAAGCCATCGGCGTTTGTGCTGACACTGGGCATCGCACATAATGCCGCCAGATCAGCGATGATCTGCTCAGCATGGGAATCGATATACGCATCGAATGCGGAAAAATCCATTAGGGGGTGATCCTCTAAGATTGGTGTGGGCTTCATGCCCGCTGTTTCTGACTCTGCAAAAAATCAACCAGTGTTTGCCGCGCCTGATCGATGTGGTAGCGTGTCAGCCGCTGCGCCGCCTCGGAATCGCGTGCTTCCATTGCCGCAACAATCCCTTGATGTTCGGCGTTATCGGCCTGTTCGCGGTTTGGTGTCGAGGAAGTGGCCGTCTCCGGGAACTGACTCCACAACATCGTTGGGAACCAACTCCAGATCATGCCCAATGTACGAATCAGGTACTTGCGCCCGGAGGCTTCAACGATCAATTGGTGAAAGCGGCGGTTCAACTCACGCACCGTTTGCAATTGTTCAGGGGCGTTGGCCGCCACCATTTGCTCGTGCAAACCGCGAAGTTCAATCAATTGTGCGGCAGTCATGCGCTGAGCGGCGGCGGCGGCGGCCAGCCCTTCCAGTTCACAGCGCATGGTGTAAATATCCAGCACATCTTCGATATTGAACTCGACTACGCGCACGCCCCGATACGGCACATGCTCAACCAGCCCTTCGGCTTCAAGCTGCTTGAGCGCCTCTCGAATTGGCGTATAGCTGACCCCCAACGTTTCCGAAAGCCGCTCCTGACGCAGCCATTCGCCCGCACTCAATTCGCCCCGTGCGATCATACCGCGCAGTTGTTCCGTAACAACATCGCGTAGTTGTCGATGCCCATTTTGTGGAAGACTCATGCTTTATATATTATATATAATCTCGCGTGCAAGTGTATGCTGCTTCCGATAGCTTGTCAAGCGCAGCCTTTGAGATTTCAGTATAAGGATCATTTCGTTTGTGTTCGGTCTGCTAATCATGCTCCTACACCTGCATCACCTGCTTTGCAGGTGTAAGTCCGCACTTATGAACTCTAAACACGCGCTAGACGACGCAGCGGGCCGGGTAGCAGCGGCGTCAACCGTTCAACTTCAATCGGACTGAGCGGACGCAAGATCAATAGCGCAATCGGATAGGACAAGCCGCCAAACAACAGCGCCACAATCGGCGAAACACCCCACAGCAGCGCAAGTACCGCAAACATGATCGCGGCGGCCATCACCGGACGCACCAACAAATCGAACCAGGGCACGCGCCCCAGTGAACGGCGCAGCAGCACGTAAAACCCGGCCTGCAAAACGATCTCAGAAAGGATCGTCACAACCGATGCTGCCTGATAACTGTACAACGGGATAAAGATCAGGTTTGCAACCAGATTGAACAGCACACCCGCCACAAACGGCCAGCGCAGCGGGCGCTGCATGTTGAGCGCGATCAGCACATATTGCGTCAGGCTGTTGATCCAGCCTACCGGGATGAACCAGATCATCAGTTGCAGCGCGCGTGTTCCGTCTTCCACATAGCGCGAACCACCCAGCGCCGAAACCAGAATCGGTGCAAGAAAAGTGGTCACAACCGCCACAGGCAGCGCCACCATGACCAGCATTTTCACGGCCAGTTGGTAGTTTCGCATCAGGCCGGGCTTGTCATTACTAGCCTGTCGTGCCATAACCGGGAGCAAGGCCATCGTGAAAAAGGACGGAATCACGCCAATCGCATCAACCCACTTGTACGAAACGCTGTACTGTGCAACCACTTCTTTACCTTTGAGCGGCTCCAGCAGCGTCACATCGATTTTGAAGAACATCGTCGCCAACAGGTGATTGAGCATCAGCGGCCACGATTCGCGGATCATAACGCGATACGGTGTGGGCTTGAGGTCAATGATAGAAACAGCCTGTCGCAGCAGTGGAATCGCTTGCCAGAGCAGCAAACCAAGCGTGATCACGTTTAAGAAAATGCTGGCAC
>JBBSEU010000071.1:0-21307 GCA_038239365.1 Aggregatilineales bacterium | reverse complement strand
TGGGGTGTGCGCCGTCTCCAAGCATCCCGCCGAATCCGTCAAGTTCATCGAAGAAATGAACAAAAACGTCGATCTGCTGAACCTGTTTAACTTCGGCATCGAAGGCAAGCACTGGGTCTGGAAAGACAAGGCCAACAAAGTTGTCGGCTACCCTGATGGCGTCGATGGTAACACCGTCGGTTGGAATCCAAATACCTACTGGCAGTTTGGCGACAAGCGTCTGGTCTACCTGACCACCCCGGACGACATCGGTGTGCTGCAAAAGGACGAAGCGGCGCTCAAGAATGCCATTGTCTCCCCGATCCTCGGCTTTGTGCCCGATCTGACCCCGATCCAGAATGAGATCGCGCAGATCGCTTCCACCGCCAAGCAGTATTGCGATCCAGTCGATAAAGGTCTGGTCGATGTGGACAGCGGCCTCAAACAATGCCAGGATCAACTCAAATCAGCGGGCATTGATAAAGTCGTCTCCGAACTGCAAACACAAATCAACGCCTGGAAAGCATCGAATAAATAGATTATCCAGCCCGGCAGATCGATCACCCGGACTCCCCCGCTCTGTAAACGGAGCGGGGGTTATAATTCAGGACCAATTTTATGAAGATACTCATCATCGGCGGCACCGGCTTGATCAGCACCTGGATCACGATCCGGCTGCTTGAACAGGGCGGCCACGACCTGACCCTCTACAATCGCGGCAAAACCGAACTGCGCGTACCCCCCGGCGCAACAACAATCATCGGAGATCGCACCGATTTCCCGCAGTTCGAGTCGCAAATGGCCGATGCCGAGATGTTCGACTGCGTGATCGATATGGTCTGTTACACGCCCGATGAAGCCGAAAGCGTGATTCGCGCCTTCAAGGGGCGTGTCGGTCATTTCATTTTTTGCAGCACCGTCGATGTTTATTGCAAACCGCCGACCCGCCTGCCCTACACCGAAGCCGAACCCTACGGCGGCCTCAATACCTATGCGCGCAATAAAGTGATCATTGAAAAGCGACTGTTGCAAGCGCACGACGCCGCTTTCCCGGTGACGATCATTCGCCCCGCCTATACTTATGGGGAAACGCGCGGCCCGATTCACAGTCTGGGCGGTTCGCTCACCTACCTGGATCGAATCCGCCGGGGCAAGCCGATCATCGTGCATGGTGACGGCAATTCGTTGTGGGTGTGCTGTCATGGCGATGACGTAGGACGCGCCTTCATCCACGCGATGGGCAGGCAAACCACTTTCGGCAAAACCTATCACACCACTGGCGAAGAATGGCTCACCTGGAATCGCTACCATGAGCAGGTAGCAGAAGCGATGAACGCCCCCAAACCGACACTCGTTCACATCCCCACCGATCTACTGGCGAAGGCTGCGCCCGAACGCGCCGGGGTGTGCGCCGATAATTTTCAGTTCAACAACATTTTCGATAACCACGCCGCCCATACCGATCTGAACTTTCAATACACGATTCCCTGGCTGGACGGCGTGCGGCGTATGGTCACATGGCTGGACGCGCGCAATCGCATCCCAGACAGCGACGCCGACCCGCTTGAAGATCAACTCATCGCGTCCTGGCAAAAAGCCGAACAGGGGATGTTGTCCCCCCACACTGTTCAGCCGGGGGCTTGAGTCCCCGGCGCAAAACTCAGACTGATCACGAACTCACCAAACAGGCTGTTTGCCCAGGCGAACCAGGGGCGCGAAAAGTGTTCTGGCTGCGATGGGTCAAAACTTTCGTGCATGAAGTTTGTACCCGCTGTCGTGTTCAGCAGCATCGTCAGCAGCACGTCTTTTTCGGCGCGGTCTGTGGCCGTCAGTGCCTGCATGGTCAGGCTGATCGGCCATATGTAACCCGGCGCGGTGTGCGGGCTGCCGATCCCGCGTGCCTGTGTCCCTTCGGCATAGTACGGATTATCACGGCTCAGGATGAAGGCGCGCGTGTTCCGATAGATGGGATCATCCGCCGGGCGATAACCGAGGTACGGGATCGAGAGCAAACTCGGCACATTCGCATCATCCATCAGGTTATAGTTGCCGAAGCCATCCGTCTCATAAGCGTACATCCGGCCATACTTCGGATGTTCAACGATACCGTAAGTCTGAATGCCGAAATCAATCTCGCCCCGGAGCGCCTCGGCTTCGGCGGCCAATTCCCGATCAGCATAGAACGTGCTGGCGAACTCGGCTACGTGCCCCAAAATCACGACGGCGAACATATTGGCCGGGATCAAATAGCCGAACTTGCAGGCATCATCGCTTGGCCGGAAGCCAGACCAACTCATCCCGGTGAAGTTGGTACGAGTGCCTTTGCCGCCAAAGGGCAGCGTATCGGACTGCACCACGTTCGCCCGCTCAAAACGATAATCCGAGTCCTGATCGTGGCGTTGTTCGCGCCGAATCACCTGTACGACGCGGCGCAGCATGTGCTGAACGGCCTCGTCAAACACGCTTTGGTCATGCGTCGCTTCCCAATAGTCTTTCAAAAGCTGGACAGGGTAGCATAGCGAGTCGAGTTCGTATTTGCGCTCCCAGAGCCAGGGGCTGTTGGCGGTCAGATCGTCCTGATGGCCGTGCCCGTTGGCGCTTTTGTTGAAGGCGTTGGCATACGGATCAAGGTTGATGTACATCGCCTGCCGCTGGATTAGCCCTGCCACCAGCCGCTGTAAATCTGCATCACGCTCCGCAAAGCGCACATAGGGGCGCACCTGCGCCGATGAGTCGCGCAGCCACATCGCCGGGATGTCGCCCGTAAAGACGAAGGTAGTGGCATCATCGAGCAGTTCAACCGTCGTTTGCAAGGTGTTCAGGAAGCACTGTCGGAACACCTGTCGCAGATGGTCATCAGGCAGGCGTTCTTCTATCGTTTTGAGTTGTGCCTGGAAAGTTGCATAACGAGCTACCATAATTAAACACGCTCACTTAAGATAGACGCTGAAACGGCAGCGATCTGGCCTTCCACAAGTGCAAAGTCGATAGTTTTGTGGGTGATCGGCTGCTGACCTTCAAACTGTGCCAGGAGTAGATCGACGGCTGTACGTCCCATTGCCTTTTCATTCTGGCGAATGTGCGTGAAGCGTGGCTTTTCAAATCGACTATCCGGCGAATCGAAGCAAACGATAGTGTAATCTTGTGGAAGCTGCCCATGAAGATCGGTCAGGGCGTGCAGCACCATGAGCGCAATATTGTACTCACAGGCCACGAACGCGGTCAGTTCCCGGTGGGCATCGATATAGGCCGCCAATGCCTGCTCATCCGCCCCCAATTGATCGGGCAGCAGCGCGCCGGGCAGGGTGCTGAGCAGGCTGGTCATCAGGTGCTGCGGGTTGACGACCCGGCCACGCTGCACAAAAGCCGCTGTGTAACCCTGAATGCGATCTTCAATCGTCGATGTGTTTTCGGGTGGTGGCGACAGGAACGCGATCTGCTGATGCCCCCGCTCGAACAGGTAATCCGTCAACTGCTGCGCGGCCTTCGCGTTATCGGTATAAACCGTGTGCGCCGGGATGCCTTTCAGATAGCGATCTACCAGCACCACCGGAAAACCCGATAACAGCAGTCGCAGCAGTTCGGTGTTATAAAATTCGCCGTGTACCGGGAAAATGATCAGACCACTGATGTTGAACTGTCCCAGCACCTGAATCGCTTTTTCTTCCAATGCCCGCTGACCGTAAGTGCGCTTCACGATCAGCCAGTAATCCAGCGCCGAACAGTATTCCTCAATCGCCTGAATCAATTGCAGGCCATAGTCATGCGAAAAATCGGGAAGAATCAGGCCGATGATCCGTTTCGCCACCGCCGGGCCGTGTGGCACATCCGCCGACTGCCTGACAAAGGAGCCTTTGCCCTGAACGCGGTCAATAATCTGATCGTGATACAGCTTTTCCAGCGCGCGCTTGGAGGTGATGCGGCTCACCTGGAACTGTGCGGCCAATTCCTTCTCAGACGGGACGCGATCCCCAGCGTTGAGCCGCCCGCTCGTGATTTCGTTGAGGATGAAACGATAAAGCTGATCGTATAACGGCGTTTTCACAAACAGACAACTCCGGGAAGTTGATATATCAAGTGACTATAACACACCTTGCCCGCCTGTACAGCGGCAGCTTGACCAGCGATACAGGTTTGTTATTGGCGGTAAAGTGCCGCACGGCTACAATACGAGGGGTGACTCAGCAGGAAAGGACCCAAAACGTGATACAACGTCGGCCATCGGCTGTGATGATCGTGCTAGGCGCGCTCCTCGTGAGTGTGATCAGTGCGTGTAATAATGCACCATCGACTACCCAGGCGACCCAACCAGTCGGAGGTGGCGCAGTGCCCGGCCTCGTCTGGAACAAAGATCCGAAAGCGATCATTGTCCGGCTGGATCGCACGCTCAGCGGTGAGGCGCAGCCCGCCGCTCTGAATCGGCTGCCGCTGTGTACCGTCTACGGCGATGGGCATGTTGTCTGGCTGAACAGTGTGCCGCCTGCCAGCGAAGAAGTCCTCGAAGCGCGTATCGACGACGGAACCATGAAATCTTTTCTGGATGATTTTCTGATTCGCGGTCAAAAATTTTACAGCCTGCCCGATTATGCCGCCGCGCAACTGCCACCGGATAGCAGCGTTTCAATCGAAAGCATCACCGTCAGCCTGAGCAACGAAGTGCGAACGATTCGCACTTATGGCACCTGGCCGAACGGCGAATTTGGGACGATCCTGGATAAATGCAGCCACCTGACCACTCAGCCCGTCACCTATTTGCCGCTGGGTGCATGGTTGAGCGTTCAGCCAACCAGCGGTGCCACCAACGATCCGCGCATCGTCTGGCAAACCAACGCACCGATCAAGTTAGCAGATGTAGCGGCCAGTGGTCAGCCGATCTGGATCAGCGGGCCGGTGCTGAATCTGTTGTGGACGACGCAGCGCCGGACGTTGGGCGCGCTTCAATGGATGGACAACAACAAATCGTATCGCGTCATTTTGCAGGTGCCGGGCATTTCACGCGAGTCACCGCCCGCGCCCGCCGTGACGCCAACAATGCCCGCCGCCGCGACAATGGCTGCCACAACTGATTTGGTCACGTTTACACCCGTCCCGGCTAAAAAATAGACGGCTCAGGAAACGGGCAAGGCCGCCCGCGCCAGTCGCCGCACAACAATCGACTGGCGCACATGATCAACTTCGTGGCCGAGCATGAGCAGTACCCAGGTTGCGTAATCAACGTCGCCAAAAAACGGATTGCGCGTCACGCGCGTTGGGTCATGGGTAGCGGCGGTTTTTGCCAGACCCTCATCGATCAGCACCGTCGCCTCGAGCAACATCTGACGCAGTACGGCTGCCGCAATGTTCTGTTTTGATCCTTCGCCAAAACCGCGCGCCGCCTCAGCGATGTGTGGCAACTGCGACGAGGTGATTTCCAGCAGGGCGTTGTAATAAAAACTTTGGGAATATACCAAATGGGTGACAGTTTCGCTCAATGACCAGGTGGGCACAGTCGGTGCTTGATAGGCGACCTGGGCATCCGTCACATCTTCGAGCGTTTTTTGCATGGTGGCGCGGGTACGGTGAAAAGCGTCGATAAAATCCGGCAGCGAATACTGGCGTGAAGCAGCCAGCCACGTCATTTTACCTGTGAAAGCATCGAACAATAGTTGGTTGAGAGCAGCCGTTTCGATCATCTGAGTCGAGTAGTATCATCTATCAATAATTCCAGACTAGTTATAGCACGTCCCGCCAACTTGACAACCGGAGAGGAAAATTTAATTGATGGACACTGTCGCCAATTTTATTTCGGGAGTAGCCTCCGCGCTGATCGGGTTTCTGGTGACGCGGCTGCTGGCGGCCATCGTGATTGTGATCGTCGGGCAGTACGTCATTCGGTTGGCAACGCGAACACTGCGCGCCCGTTCGCTGAGCGCGCGCATCAAACCAGCACTGCTCGATTTATCAGTGGCGGGCATACAAGGCCTGGGCGTCCTGGTGATCGTTTCGGCGGCCTTGCAAACACTCGGCCTCGACTCCGTCTCTTTGGCAATCACAGGCAGTATCAGCCTGATCGCGCTGGGCATTGCTACCGCCGCGTCGGGCAACCTGGGTGATATTATCGCCGGGGTATTTCTGGCGTCCGATCCCGATTTTGGCACTGGCTTCACGATCACCACGTCCGGCATTACGGGCATGGTGGAACATGTCGATCTGCGTAAAACGCGCGTCCGTACCAGCGATGGCAAGCTGCATATTGTGCCCAACAAAAGCGTCGAAAGTAACGCCTGGATCGTTGAAGCACGCCCCACCGCAACGGCGGCTGCGCCCCTGTTCAAAGGCCGCCTTCGCCCGCCACACTTGCCGAATTTGCCCGGCCATGCGGCACACGGCAGCACTTTGGACGCGACTCAACCGCATCCCGCCGCGCCACCTGATAATCCGCCCGATTTGCCGCCAACATGACACTTTCACTGGATCGACAGAACGCCTATCGCAGCCGTTTCGCGCGGGCGAACCCCGGTTGGCAGCCCGCTACCGAAGTTTATGAGGCATTGATCCGTGAGATTATTCGGCCAGGGATGCGCGTCCTCGATCTGGGTTGTGGGCGCGGCGGCGTCCTTGAGCAGCTTGGCGAAACGGTCAGCTATCCAATTGGCTTTGACCCCGACGCGCAATCGCTGGTTGAACATCGTTTGCAAGCGTTGCCCCGTGCGGCGGCGCTGGCTGATGCGCTGCCCCTTCGTGCTACAAGCATTGATTGTGTAGTATGCAGTTGGGTTTTGGAGCATGTGGCACAACCGGAAAGGGTTTTTGCCGAGATCGCGCGCTGTTTGCGTCCCGGCGGTGCGTTCATCTTCCTGACGCCGAACGCCCACGCGCTGGTCACACTGATCAATCGACTATTGCGACCTGTTCAGCAGGTGTTGGTGCCGCGATTGTATGGCCGTGCCGAAGTTGATACCTTTCCAGTGCTGTATCGGGCGAATACGCACACGGCCTTAGATCGATTAGCCAGACAGTCGGAGCTTGTGCCGGAGACGTTCCGCGCCATCCCCGATCCGACTTATCTGGCCTTCAATCCGGCGCTGTATCGGGCAAGCGTGCTGCTTGGCCGTGTGACGCCGCCCGTTCATCTGGTGGGCGTCTACCGCCGCGCGATGATCCCGTAGACGCCGCGCAAGATCAACCCGACGCCAATTGTCAACAGCATCACCAACAGCGCGCCGCCAATCGCTAACCCGATCCGTACCGGGCGCGTCAACGGGATCACGAGTCCGGTGTTGGCCGCTTGCGGCGCGGCCTGATCTTTCGGCACGCCGCCAAACTCTCGAATGACCGTTTCGCCGCCGTTCACCAAAAAGTTGAAACTATCCAGCGTCGTCGGGTTGATCAGCGGTGAGCTAAAGGCCAGCGTGTACGTGCCCGCCACAAGGTTGCTGAAACAATACTGCGCTTCTTTGGCATCGCTCACATGATTATTGATGATCACGTTCGTACCGTTCAGCGTGATCATCAAACTGACGTTCACGTTCGCCAGCGTGCTTTCACCCGGATCGCGCACGGCGTTGCCGTTCAGGTCATTGAACGTGACCGCGCAAATCGAAGCGGTTGACGCGCTTTGTCGGGCGTAGATCGGGCTGGCAGCGATGCTACATAGCACTAAGGTCAGTATGAACGTCAGCGGCCACCTCATGTTCAGCGCCACCACATGAACGGTGGTTTACCTGTCGCCGTCGGGGTGATCGCGGGCAAACCGAACGGAGTTGCCGTGATCACACCGATCACCGCGCCGTTGGTGGGTGGTGGCGGGAGTGTTGGCGCGGCTGGAACAGCCGTTGGGGTGGGGCCGCGCACGATGATTTTCTGACCAATAGTGAGCAGATTATTGCCCGGTTCGATCTTATTCAGGCGGCGCAGTTCATCCAGTGTCACACCATAGGCCACGCCAATCGCGGCCAGCGTATCGCCCGCCACGACGGTATGAATCACACTGCCGTCCGGTTGTTCGGAGTCGCCCTGCTTCTTGACGAAGGGTGCCAGCGGCGGCGCGGTGGGTACGACGGTTACACCCGCGACGGGCGTTCCGGCGATGATCGGCCCGCCCGGTGCAGCGCCGCACGTCGCAGGCGCGCTTGGGTTGCCCTCTTTGAGGATGCTCAGCGAAGCATCATCGAAGTACACGCTGTTGATGAACATGCCAACGGACTGTGTCGTGTACATGAAAAACGTGACCGTCGTATTGCAGTTGATCACGTCGATGCTCAATTGTGTCCAGACATCGAGCGCCGATACGCTTGGCGACCAGATGATCTGGCCGGAGTTGGGGTCTGTGCCGCCGCTTGGATCAACACCTACCTTGACAATCGCGCCCGCCGTCGGATCGGAGTGGTGCTTGCCGTCGCTGATGCACGAATACTGCCGATCATTGCAGGTGTACGATTGCGCGAACACGCTGGCGCGGATCGTGCTGCCCACGCGGATGCCCGCCACTTGCTGCCAGCCGCCCGCCGTGAACACCGCGTCGCCTTTGCGAATGTTCCAGGACGCCGCGCCGCCATGAATCTGGTAAATATCGGTATGCGGGAAAGCGGTCACGGGCACGCCCGTAAACCACAACCGCCAACCATTTGGCGCAGTCTGGTCAGATGCGCCCTGACCGACATATGGGTTTTCCATGCCTGCGTTTTGCAGCAGATTGGGTGCTTGGGCTTCGGTTCGAGCGCCAGCACTATTGATCAGCAAACCGATCAGTGTGATTAAGAGGACGGCTGATAGTGTTTTTCTCAGCAAAGTGATCATATATCCTATCTTCTTCTCAGGTACAGCGCGATCAGCAGCACACCCAGGATCGTACTGGATAAACTGATCGCCGCGCCGATTTTGAACGAGTCCGGATCATAATAGAATTCGACGCGATTTTCACCTTTTGGTAAGGGAATCGCACTAAAAGCGTAGTTCGCGCGGAGTACAGGCTGTTCCACGCCATTGACTCTGGCCTTCCAACCCGGATAAAACGTTTTGGCAAGCACCAGATAGCCGGACTGATCGGCGGCGGCGGTCAGTTGGAGGGTGGTGGAGGTTTCGGAGTTTAGCACCACCTGGGACTCAAGTCCCAGGCTCAGGGAACGAAGTCCACTAAAGTGGACTGCAGACGCAGCCGGATCAATGAGAACCACCGTGTTCGATGGATTAAAGTCGGATCGCTGAACCTGTTCAAGTGCCTGTTGATCGTCTGACGCGCTGATCGCCTGATAGACCACATGAAAGCGCGGCACGGCATGATCGTAATGATAGACGTTGTAAAAATGCTGCTCAGCTTGTCGGGTCAGGGCGGCAGTCGTGGCCGCGTCCGTATAGAAAGCCGTATCGTTGGTGACAACCGTCGCAATGCTGAACAGTTGCAGGCCGCGCTCATCAAATCTGGCGATGCTATGTGACGGGCCGGGTGCGCCAAACAGCGCCGTTGATAGCTCATCATAGTAACGAATATCAAGTGCGTCATAACTGCTTACGAGCGATAACTGATAAGGGATGTTCAAATTGGCGGTAAAAAGATTGCTGCCCGTTACCAGGAGCGGCGCATCCTGGCTGAGCGTCCGTAACTGTTGAATTGCCGCCGTTTCGGGGTAAAAGAGACTGCGCGGAATCGTCGGATTTTGATCTTTGAGCAGATACCCGGTCTCCAAAAAGACGATCACGATCAGCGCCGCGCCTGACCAGTGTCGTGTTCGTTGCGATTGGCTCAACCACAACAGCGCGATCACTACAAGCGCCGCGCCAAACAGAAGCGTCAACACATTCAGATGAGTAACCAGCACCGCCACATGACTTTCAACTTGCGCCGCCGTGACAGGCAATTGCGCGATCAGTGAACCACTTTGCCCGGCGATCAACTGATACGCTCCTATCGCGCCCACAATTAACATGAACAAACCAATGGTCAACGCGACGATTCTCTGCCAAGACTCACGACGTTCGCTCAGCTTGTTCGTTAACGCATCCACTGAAAATGCGGCGCAGCAGCTTACGGCAAATAACCAGATTGGAACACTGCGCGTATACGGCGCTAGCGACATGCCAGGGATCACATTGAGCAGTGCCCGTACATTGAAAATATTCATCGCAAACAGCAGCCACAAAATCGCCACAATCCCAAAAAACCGATAGTAGATGACCTGTCGCAGCCGACACAGCACGCCAATCACTGCCAAAAACAAGGTTGTGCCGCCAACATACAGGCTGTTGACTTCGTTGTAATTAATGCGCGCCGGATCGATCAGCCCGATCAGGTTCAGGCTTGCACGCTGGCCGGGATTGCCAAGCACATCGGGGAAGATGGAGAGCGGCCAAAACTGGAACTGTAGCGCCAATTGCCAGCTTTCTTTGCGTCGCAGCAATGCCGCGCTATGCGTCAGATACTCAAAAAATGGGACAAGTTGCGCCCCTGCCAGCCCCGCCGCGATCAAAACCGCCAGCACGCAGCCACTTGCAACTCTTATCAGCCGCCGTCTGGTTTGTGGCGAATTACCCGACTGTCGCAGAATCAACACGACTCGAAACACGAAATAGATAGGTAGTGGCAGCGCGCAAAAATAGAATGTTTCAGGATTCCCGGCAAGTAGTCCAATGGTCAAACTCAGGCAGAGGCCAACCAGCGACCCGATAAACAGGCGCGCGTTTTCACTGTCGGCGACCAGAAGGCGTTCAAGAAAATACAAGCCACCAACCAGTGCCACCCCGACGCCCGTGTTCGGCCATGCCAGCCAGACGACGTTGTGACCCGCGAACATGAATGCGCTCCCGCCGAACAGCGCCGCAAGCTGACCGAGACCGATCTGTTTTAGATACAAAAAGGTCAAAAACCCGACGCTGAACAGCTTGAGCAGGGCAGCCAGCAGGGCGGCCAAGTTGAACGGCAGCATATAGTGCGGCAGCGTAAAAATTGAGAAGACGCCCGCCTGAAAATTCGCCAGCAGCGGCACGCCATTCCCGTTGAAAGGATTCCAGAGCGGTACTTGCCCGTGCTGTACCTGATCGTGGCTCAACAACAGCCAGGGATGAATCATTTGCAGCACGTCAAAAGGCAACGTGTTGGCAGGCCAGTAGCTCACATCAAGGTTGAGCGGTGCATAAATTTGGCCGAGGTCTGCCGGGGAATAGATGCCATCGGCAAGGTGTGATAGGGGCGTGCTGAAAAATATCAGCAGCAAGGCCACAAGGATCAGCGCGCCCTGTGCTGTTTTCGATGCCCTCAAACGGTTGATCAATGACTCCTGACCCTTCAGTGTGCCCTAAGCGCGTTAATATAGACGGGCTAACAGGTGGGCGTCAAGTCAGATTGAAGGTGGGTTGTGCGTGTTCTGATGATCTCTAAAGCGTGCGTGGTGGGCACCTATCAGCGCAAGTTGGAAGAATTAGCGCGGCTGCCAGACATTGACCTGACCGTGATCGTGCCGCCCAGTTGGCGCGACGCCAGCGGCGAACTGCGCCTGGAGCGCGTACATACTCAGGGCTACCGAATGCTGGTTGAGCCGCTGCGCTTCAACGGTAACTTCCACCTGCACTACTACCCGACGGCCTGGCGACGGCTGCGCGAACTGCGCCCGGACGTGGTTCATATTGATGAAGAACCCTACAATCTGGCAACCTGGCATTTACTGTTAGCGGCCAAACGAGTCGGGGCAAAGTCTCTATTTTTTAGCTGGCAGAACATCCGCCGCGATTACCCGATCCCGTTTTCGTGGGGCGAACGCTGGACGCTGCGAAACGTCGATTATGCGATTATGGGCACCCAAAGCGCCGCCGATGTCTGGACGCAAAAAGGCTATCGCGGGCGCTTGGCCGTGATTCAGCAGTTCGGCGTCGATCCAGAATTTTTCACGCCAGAGACGCGCCCCCGATCCAGCGGCTTCGTGATCGGTTATGTCGGACGACTCGTGCCGGAGAAAGGGATCGATACGCTGATCCGGGCAGCGGCCACGTTGAATGGGGCGTGGCGCGTGGAAATCATCGGGCAGGGGCCGGAACGCGCCGCCCTTGAACGATTGGCGCGCAGTTTGAATATCGCGGATCGAGTCGCTTTTAGTGGTCAGGTGGCCTCGACTCGAATGCCTGCCTTTTTGCGCGGCCTGGATGTGCTGGTGATTCCATCGCGGACGCGCCCCAACTGGAAAGAACAGTTTGGCCGGGTGATTGTCGAAGCCATGTCGTGCGCGGTGCCCGTCGTTGGCTCAGACAGCGGCGCGATCCCCGGCGTGATCGGTGAGGGCGGTTTGATCTTCCCCGAAGGTGATTCGGCGGCACTGGCCGATCATTTGCGCGCCCTGATGCGTGATGAAGCACTGCGCCATTCGTTGGGTGAGGCTGGACGCGCCCAGGTCATCAACTGTTACACGATTGACCAGGTTGCCGCACAAACCGCGCAGGTCTACCGGGCGATGATCGGCTGATTAATCAACAACCGCTGGCTCTGGCTCGTCAAGGGTCACTGGGCTGCGCGTCCACTCCACTTCGGTCAGGATGCGCGCCGTACTCAGCCCCGCCGCAATCGCGCTGGCAAGGATCGTCGCACGTATGCCACTTTGCAAACCGTCCAGAATGTTACCACGACTGAAATGCACCACAGTCTCATAAGCGGGAATACCAGGGATCATGGAGATAATCCCCGTCACGGTGAAGACCAGACGCGGCAATCCCAGTCGGCGCGCTTGCCAGTACCCTACTAGGCCAACACTTAATGCGCCGCAGTAGGTCGCCAACTCATTGGAGACACCCATCTGTCGCAGCGCGAACCGCAGCATATGCGCGCCCGCCCCGATCAGTGACGCGCTGAGCAATGCCTGACGCGGTACATTGAACAGGATGCTAAAGCCAAGCGTCACTGTGAAACCGAGCAGTCCCTGCAAAAACAGATTGAGAAGTTCCACTATCACCTGCTACAGAATGGCAAACCCGGTTATCGCTAATGTGATCACCACGCCAAGCCCGATGCTGATCAGGATCAGGCCAGCATACGCGCCGCGTGCCAGCCCGGACAGCAGATAGAAGCGCAGCAAATCGAGCAGGGACGTGATGAGCGGCACACCCGGCACCAGCAGCAGCACCGAAGCGACTACTGCAATCTCTGGTTTTGGGGCGCTCATTAAGCGTACCAATATCACGCCCAGGGTACTGGCAAGGGTGGAACAGATCACGGTGAGCGGAATGGGATTCAAATGTAATGCGATCAAGCGCATTCGCAGGGCTTGTGTCAGTGTCGATGCCACCGCCGCTGCTGCAAATTCCAGCAGCCCGCCACCCAAAATGACAGCCAGCGCGCCACAGGCTAGTCCAACCGTAATCACCACCAGAACTGCCGGATATTGGCGTGGCAGCTTTTCAATGGCCTCAATTTGTACCAGAAGCTGCACGGGTTGGTCGGTGGCCGTCACCTGACGCGATAAGGTTTCAAGCGCCGACACTCGATTCAGGTCAACGCCGATACCCATTACACGGACAATTTGCGTTCGATGTTCGCTACCGCTGTATACGCTGGCGATGATCCCGGTGGGCGTGACATAGGCTTCGATCTGTTCGACGCCCAGTGCCCGCGCTACTCGGCACAAGGTCTGCTCGGCTCGAAAGCTGGCCGCGCCACTTCGCAGCATGACCGTTCCAACGCGGATGGAAACCCGCAAAATATCGGCAAGTTCCTGGGATGTTTTGGGGGTCAAGGGTCGAGTTTTAGTCCCTTTTTGATCACCATGAATTTCTTGGCCGTCTCGACAGTCACTGCCGCATCACGGCAGTACGCATCCGCTTCCACGTCTTCGGCAAAGGCAGCATTGACCGGTGCGCCGCCGACGAGAACCGTCACTTTATCGCGCAAGCCTTCATCGCGGAGCGCCTTGATCACGACTTTCATGTAGGGCATGGTCGTTGTCAAAAGCGCGGACATGCCCAGAAAATCGGGCTGATGCTCCTTGACCGCCGAAATGTATTTATCGGCGGCGCAGTTGACGCCCAGGTTGATCACCTCGAAACCCGCGCCTTCCATCATCATCGCTACCAGATTCTTGCCAATGTCGTGAATATCGCCTTTGACCGTGCCGATCACCATCTTACCGATCTTCTGTATGCCCGTATTTGCCAAAATCGGTTGCAGGATCGCCATGCCCGCCTTCATCGCTTTGGCGGCCATCAGCACTTCGGGCACAAACAAAATGCCATCGCGGAAATCAGCACCGACGATATCCATCCCGGCGACGAGTCCCTGCGTCATCACATCGTAGGCAGACATACCCCGCCGCAAACATTCGTGAACTTCGGCTTCCACTTCTTCGGCCAACCCATCGTACAAATCGTAACCCATCTGCACCAGCAAATCGGGTGTCAGGAGTTGGCTGATATTGATTTCGTCTGTCATGTAATCGCCGCTTTTTCTATCAATCTCACATCATTTTGGGATTCTAACACACCTTGCGTTCGCTAAGGGCTGGCAATTTCTCTAACCAAATTCAGGTCTAACCCTAACCATTGTATGAACCTTGTGAACATTATCTTATATTAAACTGAACTCTGATCGCGTTGCATCTAAAAGGAAAAGATCATGAAACGTTCGCTGTGGATTTTTGGCATTCTATTCGCGCTGATAGTAGGGCTGGTCGGCATCTTCCCGGTTCGAGCGGCGACGATCTCCGAAGCAACTTACGGATGCACCAACTTTTTTGTTGCTGGAAACTCAGCGGGCGCGCTGATCACCTTGCAAGTCAGTTCCAACGGCGTTCCGGGGACGCCTATCGCTGCCGGAGCGTTTCCGGTCACTGGCGGATCATACTCAGGCGATATAACCTTTCCGGCGGAGCTTCCCGGCACCGTTTTGTATTACGTTGCCCTTGAAGATGGCGTACCGTTCATCACCCGAACGAGCGTTTGCGGTTCGCCCGCTACGCCCGGCACGCAAGTTTCTAACATGGATGGGCGGCTGAATGGGGAGTCGGCGCTGCCACCCTTCATTCTGTATTGTCAATCGGGCGGGATCGCGGCCTGGACAGTCAACACGGTTCGTGGCGCGGTCTATGAAGGGCGGGGTAGTCTGGCCTTCGTGGCCTACGGCAGTCAGATCGCCAATGCGCTGGCACTGGCAACCGCAAGCGGACAAAACGTTCGCATTACTGGCAACTATGGCGTCAGTCTGTATGCACTTTCGTCCTATGAGCTTCAAGCGCACTGGGAAGGCCAGGGCAACCCGTATGACTACATCTTCAAGCCAAATCGCTGCGGCGTGAATTATGTCGTCGGTGCGCCCGTGATCGTGGTCACGCAGGCCGCCCCGTCTTCACCCGGTTACAGTTACGTTAAACCGCCCGTCCCGGTTTATACGGGCACTGGTTCAGGCCAGACGTATGTTGTACAGCCCGGCGATAACCTGTACCGGATCGCGCTGCGTTTTGGCGTGCCGCTGTGGGCATTGGCCGCGTTGAACGGCATTTCCAATTACAACTACATCTATGTCGGTCAGGTACTTCGTATCCCCTGAACCCTTCGCGTTACGCCGGGGAATTGATTCCCCGGCGTGACTTAGGCCGTTTCCCGCTCCGCCACATAGACGGGCTGCACCCACTCCCGGTACTTTTCAACCTTGCCCTGCACCACCTCGAAAAATAGATCGCGCACTTTGTTGACAATCGGGCCAGTCGCCCCATTGCCAATCACCCGCCGATCCACTTCGGTAATCGCCGCGATCTGAACGCCCGTCCCGGAGAAAAAGGCTTCGTCTGCCATATATACTTCGGTACGGTCAATTTCGCGCTCAATCACCGGGATACCCAGTTCGTCGCTGAGCAGCGTCATCACCGTGCGGCGCGTGATTCCCTCAAGCACATTGGCGCTCACGGGCGGCGTGATCACTGTGCCATTCCGAACCATAAAGAAATTGGCCGCGCTGCCTTCGGAGATATGACCGTCGTCGCTCAGCACCAGCGCCTCATCATAACCGTTCAGCACCGCTTCGGTCTTGATCAGCGCCGAGTTGACATACGCGCCGGTTAGCTTGCCACGCGCGGGGATCGCGTTATCGTCCACGCGCCGCCATGATGACAGGCCAACACGAATACCATCTTCCTTGCCCAGGTAGCTGCCATAGGGCACGGCAAACATGCTCAGTTCATCGCGCAAATCGTGCAGCCGAACGCCGATCCCCTCCGAGGCTTTGTAGACCAGTGGACGAACGTACACGTTTTCCTGAAATTCTTCACGGCGCAGCAGTTCGATCAGCAGTTCAGTCAGTTGTTCAGGCGTGTAGGGCAGCTTCATCATCAACAGCCGCCCGGAGTTCAACAGCCGCGTGAAATGATCGAGCGGGCGGAACAGATACAACTGTTTTTCATCGGGATTCCAATAGCCGCGCACGCCACCGAAGGCCGCCGTTCCATAATTGAGGGCGTGCGTGGTGATGCTAATTTTGGCTTGTTCAATAGGGACGATCTGGCCTTCAAAAAATGCAAAACGCGAACTCATAGCGACTCCTCCACTGCAATACCATACTAATGAGCGTTAGTTAGGTTATTGTAGAGCCTAACGAGCGTTAGGACAAGCGCCACGTTCGCCTATTGATTTGTCAGTTTGCACCATCAGCCATCGAGCGCCGCACGGACGCTCATTCGGGCGCGATGCAGGCGGCTTTTCACGGCATCTACTGTGATGTCTAACCGGGCGGCCACTTCCGGCGCTGTCAGGTTTTCTACATCGCGCAGGATCAATACTTCTCGATACAGCGCGGGCAGGTTCGCAATCGCCGTCGCTACCTCGTGCATTGAAACGCTCTCACTTTCGACGCGCGCCGTCTGATCGCACCAATCATCAGGAACAGTGACGACGAGTTGCCACTGTTCCTCACGCAGCAGGCGAAAGCAGTGATGTTTGACCACTCGAAACAGCCAGCTTGTGAATGCCGACGCCGCCCGCAACGTATCGATCTTCCGGGCGACGACCCACAACGTTTCCTGCACCGCGTCTTCCACGTCTTCCGGCGTGGCACACACCTTTCGGGCGAAGCGTTGCAAATCGGGTTGGCAGTGCAGCAGCAGATCGTTGATCGCTTCGGGATCGCCTTTTTGCGCGGCCATGACAAGCTGCTGCGTGTGATCAGTATTGAGCATATGCGTTGATTATAGCGTCCGTCCTGTCCTACTTAACCGCTGCCTTGCTCTTGATTTTGCGCCCGACCAGCGCGCACATCGGGCAAAAGCCGACGAATCCGGTCACGATTACGAACGCCGCACTGAATAACAGCAGTCCGATACGTACTGGCGTATTTTCGCCAACCAGGGCAAATGCCACCAGCCCAACACCCAGCGCAACACGGATGATTCTTTCCCAATTCGGAACATTTTTCGGGTAAAACATGCTTGAACCTCATTTTCGCTCAATTGCCGTACATCCCATAAGAGTCGCTTGATCGGCAAAAGGGTTCACGAGTTTTGGGAAATTGTTTAGACCAGCACAAACGGCGTTAAAATATAAGCGTCTACACCTTTATTGTTAGCGACCCATTGAGATGAGCCGTTGTATGAACCATGACGATCCTTGAATCGATCCGTATTGCGCTGAGCGGGTTAGCCGCCAACCGTTTGCGCGCCCTGCTGACCATGCTTGGCATCATTATTGGCGTCGGTGCAGTGATCGCGCTGGTCAGTTTTGGGCAGGGCGTCGAACGTTATGTCAAACAGCGATTCGAGTCGATTGGATCGAATATGCTGTTCGTATTCACCAGCACGCCGCAAGGCAACAACCCCGCCGATGTCAAGCCCATGACGATGGCCGACGCCGAGTCGATTGCGAACCCGCTGTATGTGCCCAGTGTGGCACGCGCCGCCCCGGAATATGACGTTTTTGGTTTAGTCGTGGCCGGGCGCAATGATACCGGGCTTGCCATCTCTGGTGTTTCGGCGGGTTATCAGGCCGTGCGCGATTGGTATCCGCTGACCGGGCGCTTCATTGATGACGCCGATGTGAATACTGCCGCGCGTGTGGCTGTCCTCGGCAAAAGCACCGTCACCAAATTGTTTGACCCGTCACTCGATCCGGTAGGTCAGACGATCCGCATCAACAACATCCCTTTCCGCGTGATCGGCACGATGGAAGAACGCGGCGGCTCCGGCTTTGGCGATACCGATGCCGTCGTATTTGTACCAATCTCCACCGCACAAACGCGGCTTTCGCAGGCGCGCACAAACGACGGTAGCTATCTGGTGAGCGTGGTCTATGCCCAGGCGCTGAGCCAGGAGCGTATGGCTTCCGCTGCCACTGAGATCGAAGCCTTGCTGATGGATCGGCATGGCATCCAATTCCGCGATGAACAGGACTTCCAGGTGATCACACAGGATCAAGTCTTGTCGGTTGTTGGGCAGATCACCGGACTGCTCACGATCTTTCTGGCACTGATCGCCGGGATCAGTTTGCTGGTCGGCGGAATCGGCATTATGAACATCATGCTCGTGTCCGTCACGGAACGTACCCGCGAAATCGGCTTGCGAAAGGCGGTTGGCGCGCGCAGCATCGACATCTTGCTGCAATTTCTGATCGAGAGCATTGTCATCTCGATTCTGGGCGGTACTATCGGCATTCTGTTGGGGTCGCTGGCCGCGTTTATCGGCGGCAAACTCGTTCCGCAATTGACGCTGAATGTCACGCTTCAGGCTGTTTTGCTGGCAACAGGCGTCAGTACGGCGATTGGCGTGTTCTTCGGCATTTATCCGGCCAGCCGTGCCGCCGCTCTCAGTCCGATCAAGGCGCTGAGGTACGAATGACCGCCATCCTTGAAAATATTCGGGTTGCCTTTACCGGGTTGCTCTCCAATAAATTGCGCGCCGCGTTGACCATGCTGGGTATCAGTATTGGTGTGGCCGCCGTGATCGTTTTGGTATCGCTTGGGCAGGCCGTACAGGATTTTGTCGCGCAGCAGTTTTTGGGAATCGGGACGAATCTGGCCTTCGTATTTGCCGATTCATCGAACGGCGGCGGCAGTGCCACCAGTCCGCGTGTGCCCGTTCGCTTTTCATCGGTGACAGAGCGTGACGCCAGCGCCTTAGCCGATCCGTTCAATGTGCCCGATGCAAAATATGTTGTGCCGCTGCTGCGCCTGACGCGCGAAACTGTTTATAACGGCAGCAAGACGCGCGCTCGTGTGCAGGCCACCACTCCGCTCTATTTCCCGGTACGCAACCGAACTGCCATACTTGGCCGCCTGTTCGATGAAACGGATATGACCACTCAGGCGCGCGTGGCCGTGATCGGCATGACGACGCTCAAGGCACTCTTTGCCGATAATGCCAACCCCGTAGGCGAAACGATCCGCGTCGATAGTGTGCCTTTCAAGGTGATCGGCGTGCTGGCAAAATATGGCGGCACAAGTTTTGGTGATGAAGACGATATGGTGGCGATTCCGCTGCCAACAGGGCAGGCACGTTTGCAAAGTACGCGTGATCTGAGCGGGACAAAGCCGCTTTCGGTGATCTACATGCAGGCCGTCAGCGAAGCGAACATGAGCGCGATGGTACAGCAAACCAGCGATACCTTACGCCGCCAGCACAACATCAACTTTCGCAACGCCGACGACTTCCAAATCTTGACGCAAAAAGATTTGCTGGATAGCTTTGGGCAGATCACTAATCTGCTGACGATCTTTTTGGGAATCATCGCGGGGATTAGCTTACTTGTCGGCGGAATCGGCATTATGAACATTATGCTGGTCACAGTCACGGAACGAACGCGCGAAATCGGTCTGCGTAAGGCGGTTGGCGCACGACGTTGGGATATTCTGCTGCAATTCCTGATCGAAGCGACGGTACTGGCACTGGCTGGCGGCGCGGTGGGCTTGCTGGTAGCGATTCTGGGTACAGCCGGGATCAAACTGATCGTGCCGACACTCGATGCCGGTGTGCGACTTGGCAGTGTGGCACTGGCAACCAGTATTTCCGCGATCATTGGCATTTTCTTCGGGTTGTACCCGGCCAGCCGTGCCGCTGCGCTCAACCCAATCGAGGCTTTACGTTATGAGTGACGATCCACAGAATGACTCACCTGAACAAGACCCGCCCGAAAGTGACGGCTTCTCGGATTTTGATCCGGACGCCTATCTCAAACAGCGCGGCGGATTGCTTGCGCCGCGCCCTGATAATCGAGCCGAAACGGGCGCAATGCGCTTCGACAGCCGCCGCACCAGCACGATTCGGCGCACGGCCACCGCTGACGATCCGCTTTTGCAGGTGGGCGATTCGGTAACATCCGTTATTTCGGATGATACACCCGATACGCTGCTGACGGTGATCCGCGAATTGGGCCCACTGGCACGAGTAGCGGTGGCGGTAGTCGGGTGTCTGGCGGCAGCCATTCTGGTTGGCCTGTGCGTGTTCATCGCCGTCGTTACCGTGCAACTGCTCAGCCGTTAAAGTTGCCAGCGATCCGGGCTGCTGCTACGATCAGCGAATGTGTAAGGAACAAAATTGTGGTTGAACCAGTGACCGAACATGCCGATTCCAACGAGGTACTTCCGCCCATTCCGCAGCCGCCGCTGCATCCGGGCTTGCGGGCAGTCAATGATACGATGCTGGATGGCCTGGGTCAGCTTTCCGATTATTTTGGCTACAACAAAGTGTTGGGCAAGATGTACGGCGCGCTGCTGCTCAGTCCCACACCGATGAGCCTTGACGACCTGATGGCGCATCTCGATATTTCCAAAGCGAGTGTCAGCATGAACATGCGAACGCTGGAAAATATGGGGATCGTGCGCGAAGTCTGGGTGCGCGGAGATCGGCGCAAATACTACGAGGCCGAATCGGACTTGTGGCGCGTGCTGACCAACGTTTTGGGCAGCCGCGAACTACGCGATGTGAATCAGGCGCTGGATGTGCTTGAGGAAAACATCGAACACCTGCGCGACACGATGAACACCATGTCCCCCGATGATCGCAAGCTGGCCTCGTTTTATATTGACCGGATCGATCATATGAAGGATTTCTTCCGCTTTGCCAAATTGATCCTCACCTCGATCATCGAGCGTGATCGCAACTTCAATGTGAGTCAGGTACGCCGCGTCGATATTGAGTAGCTTTGCAAACTGACGAGTTTCTCAAATTGCCGAAGGACGCTGTCGATTCGGGCGTCTGCCGTTCGTCGTTATAGTAGAGAGATGAATAAATCATCTCGGTACACAAACGGAGAAACTCAGATGCGTTACGTTGCCCTGATTTACGGAAATGAAGCCGCCTTTATGCAGACCAGCGAAGCCGCACGCGCCGCCGAGTTCCAGGCGTACAACGCTTTCCATTCGGAGCAGGTGCCGACGGGTCATGTCATCCCCGGCGAAGCC
>JBBSEU010000070.1:0-21439 GCA_038239365.1 Aggregatilineales bacterium | reverse complement strand
TTCTGCTTCGCTACACCACTTGTCGAGCCGCCATCTGTGACGGAGCGATGAGGCGTAATTTTCTTGGTGTCTTAAGCAGCGAGGGTACACCCGGTCCCATCTCGAACCCGGTCGTTAAGCTCGCTAGCGCCGATGGTACTTGGCGGGTAACTGCCTGGGAGCGTAGGTCGTCGCCAAGTTAATTACCCCTTATCCCTCTGCCTCATCTGGCGGCTTTTCGATCCCCATACCTACCACTAGACAAACGATCAGGTCAGATTAACTAAACAGATAGGTGCAAGTCCTCTCGAATTCACTATACTAGCCGCAAACTCAGCTAGAAATGTGACCTCAATGATTCCACGATCACCCGATTCAACTGATGAAAAAGAAACCGGACGTCTCGAAGCATTCAGCGATGGCGTTTTCAGCATTGCTATGACATTGCTCGTGCTGGAACTTAAAGTACCACATGGCGATCCGGGTCACCTGGTAAGTGAGCTACTCAGTCAGGGCGCTACTTACGTAGCTTTTGCGACCAGCTTTTTCAATATTCTGATTATGTGGATCAACCATCACGCTTTGTTCAAGCAAGTTGGCCGTGTCGATCATTCATTACTGGTACTGAATGGTTTGCTGCTGTTTGGGGTTACGTTCGTGCCTTTCCCGACAGAATTGGTCTCCGAGGCGGTTGGTTTTGAGGATCAGCGCATTGCGGCATTGGTGTACACAGGAACGCTGATTTTTATTGCGATCATTTTCAATTTGCTTTGGCGATACGCAAGCACTCGCTTATTGAGTGCTAAGGCCGACCCAAAGATAATCGACGCCATCAATAAACAGTATCGTTTTGGGCCATTATTCTACGTACTTGCGTTCGGGCTGGCCTTCGTAAACTTCACTGCCAGTATTGGAATTTGTGTGGGGCTAGCGATCTTTTTTGCATTGCCAAAGAAGACGAGTATCGAGGGTTTGGAATAAAAAAGTTGCAGCGGCTCGGCGTGGCCGCTGCAACTTTTTAGAGAATTCTAGAAAAGTTTATGACTTGGGTAGCAGCACGCCGTCGATCACATGGACAATACCATTGCTGGTAGCCACGTCTGCGGCAGCGACCTTCGGGCCATCATTGATGACGACCTTACCATCAACCACCTTGATCGAGAGCAATTGACCCGGCAACAGTGTCACCAGCTTGAAACCATCCTTGCCAGCCAGCTTGATGATCGAAGCAGCGTTCAGACTGCCGGGTGCAACGTGGTACAGCAGGATGTTCGTCAGGTCTTTGTTCTTGAGCAGGTCAGCGGCGGTGGTCTTCAGCGCGGCGATTGCAGCGGTGAAGGCGGCATCCGTTGGTGCGAAGACGGTGTAGACATCACCACCCGTGCTGCCCAAAGTTGCCAACACGGCGGGATCAGCAGCCTTGACGGCGGCCAACAGAGTAGCGAATTCCGGCTTGCTACCACCCGCTGAAGCGACTACGGTCTCGGCAATGGTCACGGGCTTCTTGGCAGTAGCATCCATCGTCGCGGCCATCATCTGACCCATTGAGGCGGCCATGTTGACGGCATCATCTGGGACGAGTACGGCATCAATTACATGCACAACGCCGTTCACGGCCTTCAGGTCAGCCGTCACAACTTTGGAGGCATTGATCGAAACGGTATTGTCCTTGACGCTGATCTTCAAGGCATTATTCGCCAGTACGGTGCCGACATAAGCACCATCCGCCTTAACCACTGAAGCGGCATCCAGGGCGACACCCGCAACGACGTGGTAGGCCAATACGACGTTCAACAGGTTCTTGTTCGCCAGCAGTTCTTCCGGCTTCATCTTCAGGGCATCGAGCAGCGCCTTGAACGCGGCATCAGTCGGCGCAAAGACGGTGAATTTGCCCGCTTTGTTGGAAAGAGCGGTCAAGAACGCGGGATCAGCGGCCTTGATGGCGGCCAACAGAACGGTGAACTCTGGCTTATCTTTGGCACCGGCAGCATCCACAACCAATTCGGCGATGGTCTTGGTAGGGGCTTCCTGAGCCAACATCGAACGAGCGGGCAGCGCGGCAACGAGCAGCAACGCGGCCAAAAGAAGGGCGGATAACTTACGCATCTGTTCTCTCCTCTTTGATAGCATACGCATAAACATTGTTCAGACTTTGTATGCCATTGAAGAAGATTATGGGTAGACAACATGAATGAAAAACTAAGAGAACATTAGAAATAGATAAAACAAAGTATGAAAATTTAGAACTTATGGTTCCATAGGCGACTCGTGTAAAATCGAGTAGAGTAGATGTACTAGTGAGCAGAAGGTGGGCAATGGGCGTAATTCATCGCCGTCACGAAGACGGTTCAATGTGGCGTTGGGATGGCGTAGAGGTGCAGTCTTACACCTCCAACAACGCCACCAAACAGGTGATCATCGGCAGGGAAGACGGCGCGAACAATTTTGAAGTGCGCTACTTCACCGTTCCGCCGCATGGCTTTAGTAGCCTGGATTATCACCAGCACGATCACGGCGTCGTGATTGTGCAAGGTCGTGCGCGGGTGATGCTCGGTGAACGCTTTGAAGAAGTCGGGCCGGGCGACGTGGTGTACATCCCCGGCTACGAACGACATCAATTTGAAAACCTGACCGACGATCTGTTTACCTTTCTGTGTATCATTCCGCCAAAACCGCCGCTACCTGAGGCGAACATTGAACCAATTGCCGAAGCGTCTAAGATCAACCTTGTATCAGGTTGACGTATCTGGTTGGGACTGACGCAGCAATCCGATCAACAGCACGACTGGCCCCAGGATCAAGAGCCAGATCGCTATGTGCAGCCCGAACTGATCCGCAGCCCATCCGATCACGAGCGGGATGAAGCTGGAAAAAAGCCCGGCAATGTTGGCAATCGTCAGCACCGTACCACTCTGGCTGGGCATTGCTGTGTAGAGTTGTCCTTGAAGGATTGAATACCAGCCGGAATTGAAAAAGCCAAGCAGCCCCAGAATGATCAGTTTGATTGGGAAGTTTGGCACGAGCAAAAACGCCGGAAACAGAATCAATTCGATCACGACACTGATTCGCAGATAGGACAGGCCGCGCACGCGCTCCAACAACGGAATAAGCAGAAAGTCACCAAGCAGTCCGACGCACGTCCAGACACTCACCGCAAATGCCGCCGTCGTTTCATCGGTACCCACCACATCGACAAAGTAGAGTGCCAGATAACCATACAAAACATCCAGCATCAGATCGGAAAATTGCAGCAGCGTCAGCCAGCGCAGTACTTCACGGCGGCGCAGTGCCTTGACTGCATTGCCAACACCTTGCCGGAAGGTCAGCTTTTCATCCGATTCTTCATCGCTGGTCGTTTGCGATTTAGGAAACGGCATTCGTGACATGACAATCACCGTGATAAAAGTTAGCACCGCAGCGAATATAAATCCGATGCGCCAACCCAGCCCGATTGCCAGCAAAAGACTTAAACCGAGTGAGCCGACGACCCAACCGAGTGACCCGGCAACGGTCCAGCGTGCCATGTTGTGTTCGTGGCGGCTTGGGTCAATGTCCATGAGGGTAGATTGGGACAGGCTAACGAATGCCCCCGACGCTGGATAGAACAGGATGAAGGCCAGCATCATAGGCGCAAATCCGGTACTGGTTGCCCAGCCAAGCAGCGCCACACCGAATAGCACGCCACCAATCAAAACTATCAACCGTCGCCGCCAGACATCGGCCAGAATGCCGAGAACAGGTTCGATGAAACTGGCGATCACGGCGGGGATGGTCAACAGCAGGCCGATCTGGTAGTAGTCCAGGCCAAGATCGGTTCGGATAAGCGGCCAGGCCGCTTCTCGCACGCCGAACACAAACTCATCCAGGAATTCGATAACCAGAAAGATCAGCATGAAGATGGCCGCGCCGCGCAAACGACGTACCGGGCGCGTCAAAGCGATGAAACGTGACATATGTAGTTCCTTTGGTGAATAGATCGGTTGAAAAAGGGGCGGAATCGAAAAAGGCCGCAGGCAAAATTGCCCACAGCCAGACTCGCAAAGACAGAGGTTTTAGAGACTTACAAGATCAACGCTGATACAGGATTTGCACGAGAGACCCTATTCTTAGAAATAGCGGCGGCCACGACGGGCGCTGACGATTTCCGTATTCATGCCCACCCAATGCAGCGACCCATTATACCGCCCATGTTCGATTTTTACACAGCGATCCATTACGACATTGAGTCCGGCTTCCTGGGCGATGCGCGCCGCCTCAAAGTTGACGACATGCAATTGCAACCAGAGCGTCTTCGCGCCGATCTGGACGGCTTGCCGGGCGACTTCGACGCATTCTTCAGGTTGGCGAAACACATCCACCATGTCCACCGGAAACGGGATACTCAGCAGATCGGGATACGCCTTCTCGCCGAAGATTTCCGTCGCGCGCGGGTTGACCGGGATCACGCGATAGCCTTCGTAGTTCAGATACGATCCGACAAAGTAGCTTGGCCGTTCGGGTTTGGGCGAAAGGCCGACAATCGCAACTGTTTTGGTGCTGCCCAAAACCGCGCGAATCATACCGGGGTCTTGATACTTACGCCGATCTTCCTCAGATAGCGCCGTGTTCATGGTTACGTCGTTTGCAAGGCTTGATCCAAGTCCCATAGTAAATCCTCTGTAGTTTCCAATCCGATAGACAATCTGATCATGGACGCGCCGACACCTGCCGCTTCCAGCTCTGCATCGGATAGCTGTTGATGGGTGGTTGAGGCGGGATGAATCACCAGACTGCGTGCATCACCCACGTTGGCAAGGTGTGAGAAAAGATGCAGCGACTCGATAAAGTTCTTACCCGCCAACCGGGGATTGTCCGATTTGATGCCAAAAGTGAAGACCGCGCCGGGGCCTTTAGGCGTGTATTTTTGTGCCAGCGCATGATAAGGACTATCTGGCAATCCTGCATAGGCTACCCAATCCACTTTGGGATGTTCACTCAGGAATTTAGCAATCGCGTGCGCGTTCTGAACGTGCCGATCCATCCGCACGGAGAGCGTATCCAACCCTTGAATGAGCAAAAAGGCGTTGAAGGGCGACAGTGCTGCGCCCGTATCACGCAGCGTCACGGCGCGCGTTTTCATCAAAAAGCCGTAGTGCCCAAACGTCTCGTAGAACTTGAGATCGTGGTAGGCCGGATCGGGGCTGGCGATGGTGGCGAAACTGCTGTAATCGAACTTACCCGAATCGAGTACCACACCAGCAATCGAACTGCCATGCCCGCCGATGAATTTGGTGGCAGAGTGAACCACAATGTCCGCGCCAAAATCCATCGGTCTGCATAGATACGGCGTGGCAAAAGTGCTGTCCACGATCAACGGGATATTATGCGCGTGTGCCAGGTCAGCCAGCGCCGCAATATCCAGGACACTGCCCTGCGGATTGCCAATCGTTTCGCCATAGAGTGCTTTGGTTTTAGGGGTGATCGCTGCCGCCCAGTTGTCGATCTGGGTGGGGTCAACGAAGTGCGTTTTTAGACCTAGTTTTTTGAAGGTATGCGTAAATTGAGTCGTCGTCCCACCGTACAGATGCGACGATGAGACGATCTCATCACCCGGTTCGAGCAGCGTCATCATCACGGCGAACTGAGCGGCCATGCCGCTGGCCGTAGCAACCGCACCCGTCGCGTTTTCGAGTGAGGCGATGCGTTCCTCGAAGACGGCGTTGGTCGGATTGTTGATACGTGTATAGATGTTGCCATACTGCTTGAGTTCAAACAGTTGGGCGGCCTGATCGGTATCCTCAAACACGTAGGAAGTCGTTTGATAAATCGGCACGGCACGCGCCCCGGTAATCGAATCGGGGATGTGCCCGGCGTGCAGCATCCGGGTTTCAAAGCCAAATTGTCGTTTCTGTTCGGTCATTGTCATTTACCTGGCTTTTGACGCGATATACATTTTGTAGAGTCGTTCGGCGTGCCCGGCGGGATCGGCATAAAATTCATCAGGCGTAATGTCCAGTTGCAGCGGCGGGACGGCTTTTACCGTTGGCTTCGTGGCCGCGAACTTTCGGATCACTTCAGCGTGCGGCTTGAGCGATCCATCGGGACGAACCAATCCGAAAAACCGTTCATGGTGAAATTCGGAGCAAGGTGGCCTGTCCCAAAGCTCAGATGGATAATCGGCAAAGCACCAGATGAAAGCGCCCAACGAACCAACATCAACCAGTCGGGGCAGAGTTGCGTCGATAAACACGGCGAAATCTTCCTCCGAGGCCATGAACTGTTTGCGGGGTTGACCCAGCAGTGACCACTCCCAAACCTCGGATGGCTTGCCGGGCGTGTTCGTGCAGCCGCCGAACTCCTCCATCAGAATCGGCTTACCAGATAATGCCGCCGTCAGCGCGCAGGTGAACGGCACAAAGTCGGGATCAAGCGGATTCTTTGACCAGGGGATATACATCGGGTACGAGTGCATTACCGCAATGTCTGTTTCGCTGAATACCTGATCAATTCGTAAACCGTTGTGACTGGTCAGACTGGCGAAGTGCAGTCCACACGTTACCAGATGGTTCGGATCGATCTCCTTGATCAATTGGGTCATTTCGCGCACCCAGGCCTGACCAATTGCCTCGGTGGGCGGATGTGCAAACAAATCCGGCTCATTGCCCAGATTCCACATCCAGATCGCCGGATGATCTTTGAGCGCGCCGACAACGGTTCGCAAAAGCAGCCGTTCCGCATCGAGTGCCACCGGGTCAACATACGGGTTACGATAGTTCGACTGCACGACTTTCCCCGCACTCACCAATTGCGGCCAGTGCTGCACACCCGCCGGATCGAGCAGCCAGCGCGGACACCAGTTTGGGCCGCTCATATGCCCGGTGAAAAAGGTCACATCAAGTTGCAGGTGATGTTGCTCGGCCAGGTCGCAGACGGTTTGCAGGTGTTTGAGTGCTTCCGGCGATACTTTATCCGGCTCTGGCTGAAAATCGTCCCACAATAAGAAGAAGCGCACGATGCTCAGTCCCAGATCGCGGATGATGGCAAATTCATCAGAAACTTCAGCCGCGTCAAAATTTGTCCACCAGTACATTGCTTTGCGGCGCGGCCAATAATTCACGCCCAATAAAAACGGATTTTGCATTTTCTGTCCTTTGAGTGTTTCGCGTCTATCCAGTTTGACGGACTCCTGAAGCGGAGATTGCGCTCTATTCTAATGAGTAGTAGCACAGTCTCAAAACGGCGCTAACACTCAAGCGTTTAAGCAGGGCAAACGCATCAAAGCAGGCTGTTAGTGACGGTGTTTCACCTGCAAAGCAGGTGAAGCAGGTGTATGAGGTTCGTTAGCAAATGAAAAACAGACCGAATTAAAACGCAACGCTAAGACAGACGCGATGAACTTGAAAGTCAAGCATTCAAAATCGGTTGGCGAGTGGCGGCCAACTTTTCGAGCAGGTCGGCGGCCTCATGCGGCGCGTCGTGGCGGGCAAGGGCAGCCTGCACTTTCTGGGCATTTTGTTTGTAACCGGGCGTTTTGAGTATGGTTTGGACAGCCTGGTGTAATTGATCAGGCGTGGGCGTGGGAGTTTTCAGATTGATCCCAATGCCTGCATACGTCAATCGGTTATTGACTTCCGCCTTGTCTTCCGTATTTCCGCCGCCGATGACCGGGACACCGTTTGCCAGTGCGATCATCACGCCGCCGAATCCGCCGTTGGTAATGTACACAGCGACGTGCTTCATCAGCGGCACGAATGGGATGAACGGTTCGACACGCGCATTTGCCGGGACCTGTAAACCAAGTTCTGCGGCTGTCTTTCCGCCAGTCGTAGCGATCACGCGCACATTTTCCGTTTCCAGTGCCTGGAGTGTTGGCTGGATGAGTTGTTCGCTGTTCGTAGCGATTGTGCCCTGTGTAACAAGGACGATAGCCTTGCTGGACTGAGTGATCTCAGCCCACCAAACAGGCGGCGTAAACTCCGGCGTGAGTGGCAGCAGCGCGCCAATGTAGTGCAAAGTCGGCGGCAGATCGCTGATGCGGTACTCAATTTCAGGGACGGATGGTTGCAAGGTGAGGAATGGTGATGGCGTCGGGCGGAATGGAAAAACGGGCATGTGATGGCGTTTCGCAACATCGATGTATGCTTGATTGACCGGACGCATGATGACATTGTTACCCATAAAATTCATTATCCGATTGCGGAAATGTCCGGGTGTAGATGAATCTGGCAGCACACCCAGCCCGAATGGGGCAAGGTCTCGGCTTGGAAAATGGGCAACACTGATATTCAGCATGGCCGTTGGGAGCCGTCCGGCCAGGCCAAGCCACATGGCGGCCACCACTGCCGAATCGTGCAGAAGTACGTCGGCCTTGAAATCCTTGAGGATTTCCAGCAAATCCTCATATTGTCCTTCAATTGAACCCACAAACAGGTTGATGAAATCAAATTTCACCTGGTCTAAACCCTTCAATGTCGCCCGTTCGGGCCAATAACGGTTGTAATCGTTATCGCCGTAGTCGATGGCACTTTTGATCGGGAAGAAGCGCGCGCCCGACGCTTCAATTTTGTCTTTGAAGAACTGGCTGCTATACCATGCCACCTCATGTCCGCGTTGGGTAAGTTCACGGGCGATGGGCGCAAACGGCGTGATGTGTCCGGGAACGGCCATTGTTGCAATTAGAAATCGGGTCATGATATTTACCTTTCTAGAAATAGGACTTACGCAAACTGCATTTGAATAGCAGGTGAGCGCAATTGAGAACGCATATAATCGTCGAGCAACCCTTGTTTAAGTTGATAAATGGTGGAAGCCGTCTGTTGAGCAAGCTGGTTGAGGCGCACCCAAACCAAAATGGCACAGGCAATATGGTTGCGTTGAATACGCGCCAAACGGCACTGACAGCCTTCGATGCCGGTAGTTTGCTTAGTTCCTCGGTGAAACTGCTCAATCTTCCAACGCAAGCCACACACCTCTTGAGTGGCTTGCGTCAAATCCTGAGCAAAATCGTTAGTAGCGATAAAGTCCGTGCGCTTGGAGGAAAGCACCAACCGGAACAGTTTCAGCTGATGACTTTTGGGAAAGTCCTTGATGTGCAGCGTTTTTCCATGCTGAACTTGGTGTTCAGTCCACATCAAGCTATCCACACGCTGATAACCGCGTTCGCCGCCCGTCTCATCCACTTGCCGATTGTCCTTCAAGGGACAGTAGTAGACTTTATTCAAGCGTTCAATGTGCAACATCAGTTTGCGTTCGGCATACCAACTATCCATCAACACCCCACGAAAGGGCAGGTTCTTGTCCGTCAGGGCGTTGTCCAACATCTCGCGCACATGGTCGAGTTTGCTCTTGCCGTCGCGCTCCGGGTCATAAATGCGGTAGTCAATGATCCAGAACTGGTTGGTGTCTGGGTTGATATACACGCAAGTCACCACCCCAATGCCTTTGATAACCGCATGAGCATTCCCACTGTATTGCCGCCGTACCAATTCTATCTTTCTGGCAGTATCATGATCCAGCACCGTGTCATCGAACGCCAAGTAGCCTTGCTCACTCGTCACCACTTGACCGCCCACATTCTCCCACACCATCCGTGCTGTCAGTTTGTCTTCCTCCAAATACCGTTTCACCGCATCGTGGCTAAAGCCTGCGCTATGCTCCGCAAAATACGTCAGCGTGTAGTTCGTCTGGCTCACCAGCAGAAATTGACAATAATCAAGGCGGGTTACTTTGTTCATCCCTTTAGTTTATCGCCTGAGCCTTCCTTTGGCTCCTTTGCGTAAGCCCTATAGAAATAGAAAACGTGTAATGCCCGCTGATCAGTTTGTTTTTTATACGTTTGCGACATGATCTGAACATTCCATGAGGGCGACTCGCCGTGAGCCACCAAGCCCGCTACAATCGTTCTTATCTTAATCGAAGGTCAACTGAAACAGGGCAATGATCGGAGAACTCGAAGCACTGGTTGGGCATTTGCTGGTGGTAGGTGGACGCGCCGTGAGCGCCACACCGCCCGGTGCTTTGGTTGAGTCGCCGCCGAAAAAGGCGCAGCGTGGCCGCGAATTGGATACCTTTTTTACGCTGGTCACGCCTGCTGGAACCGTTCAGGGACAAGCCGCGTTTTATGAAGAAATTGCCCGCATGTCCGCCGATTTATATTTTCGGAGCAGCGGCAGCGTCACGAGCGGTTTACGTGAAGCGATTACGGGCGTGAATGGCTATCTGCTAACCTATAACACGACGGCAGGTGATCAGTATCAAGCCAATATTATCTGTCTGGTGCTGCGTGGCCGCGAAATTTATCTGGCACGGACAGGCGCATGTCTGAGTCTGCTGCGTCAGGGCGATACGTTTACCAGCGCGCCCAGTGATCCGCGCGATGAATATGCACTGAATGGTTTGCCACTTGGCTACAGTCCGTCGCCGGATGTTAAGTTAGCCCATTATGAGATCGCGCCGGGGCATACGGTTATCCTGAGTGATGCGGGTTTGGCGGCGGCTGACCCGGAAAAGTTAATGGTGGCATTGGGTTCGGCAGAGATCGCGGCAATGCAGGATGCACTCAAACGATTGGCCGCGCCCAAAACGCAAGCGATGATCATTCATTTTGCCATCGCCGGAACTGCGATATCGCTTCCGCCAAAACTGCCGAAAGCACCTTTATCAACTCCAATTCCGACGCCGATACCCATTGTGACTGTCGCTGAGCCAGTCTTTACCAGTGCCGAACCCGCCAAAATCGATTCGCCGCCTGTTGAAGCGCCTAAACCGTCAAAGCAGGCTAAACCGATTGATGCGTCGGGTGGACTACGTGGCGTGTTTCGGGCGATTGCGCGGGCGTTAGCGTGGCTGCTCAAGGGAATCGCGCGCGTACTGAATGGGATACTGGATCGGCTGCTGCCCGAACCGGCGGATGGACGCGCGCATATCCCGGCTACGATGGCGGTTGGGCTGGCAATTCTGATCCCTGTCGTGGTGGTCTTTGTGGTGGTGGCGCTGCGGCTCTCTCAGGTTGATGAAACAAACTACGATAGCCTGGTCAATCAGGTACAGTCGCAAGCCAATGCGGCTGCCGCCGAACCGCGTACCAATTCAGATCGCGTTAAGACTTTGTGGCTGGCCGTTTTGCAGCGTGTCGATGAAGCCGAAAAGCTGCGCCCTGGCCGCTCTGATCCGGTGCTGGTCAAAATTCGGGCACAAGCGCAGGGGGTGCTGGACGAATATGCCAAAGTGACGCGAGTCGCCGTGACGCCGCTTCGCAACTTCGGTTCGGCGGCCAAATTGGGTGCGGTGATTGTGCAGGCCGGGGCGGATTTGTACACGCTTGATACGACACAGAGCGCGATTTACCGCGACACCCTTACCAAGCCCGATCAGATCGGCACACGCGGCGCGCAACCGCCACCCATTGTGCAGTTGGGTTCGGCGGTGGCTTCGTATTCGGTCAAGAAGATCGTGGATATGATCTGGCTGGATGAAGGCGGCATTCGCAATTCGCACGCGCTGGTGGCGCTGGATACGCAGGGTATCCTCGTCACTTATTCGCCCACCTTCGCGCCTGCCACATCGCAACCCTTGCAGGGCGCAGAACGCTGGAAAGCGCCGATTGCGATTCGATCCTTTCAGGAAAAGTTGTACATCCTTGATCCCCCTGCTAACCAGATTTGGCGCTATCTGCCATCGGGTACGACTTACCCAAACCCACCAGAGGAATACTTCGGGGCGGAGTACCAGCGCAAACTGGGTAATGCTGTCGATTTCGCTATCGACGAAAAAGGCAACATCTTCGTTGCCTTCGCGGATGGCACACTCAAAAAATATAACGCGGGCGCTGAGCAGGTTTTCGATTTGAGCGGCTTGCCCGAAGGAAAGCTGAGAGCGACAAATGCCATGTATATGGATAATAATTCGCCACTCCCAGCTATTTTCGTGACCGATCCGACCGATCAATCGGTATATGAATTTACGTTGTCGGGCACTTTTCAGGGGCGATTCAAGGCGTCTGATGAGAATGCCTTCCAACGCCTGAGCAGTGTTTTTGCCGATGGCAGCAATATCTATGTTACGTCGGGGCAGGTTCTTTACTACTTCTCAGGCGGAACGTTAAGCGCAACCCCCAAATGATTTGCCAATGACTTCACGCAAACGACGGCTTGCCAACCTGATACAGCGCGCACCCTGGTCAATTCGTGCGGCGCAGATCGTGTGGCGGCGGGCAGTGCAGCCCTGGGTTACGGCGGGGACGGTTGGCGCAGTGTTTGATGAGGCAGGCCGCGTGCTGATTGTTGAGCATGTCTTTCACCCGAAGTTTCCGTGGGGACTGCCCGGCGGCTGGATGAATCGCGGCGAAAGTCCCGAACAGACCATTGCCCGTGAACTGCTTGAAGAAACGGCTTTACATGTAATTGTCGAAAAGCCGCTGCTCATTTCGAGTACGGACTACTTACCCAATCACCTGGATATTGCGTTCTTGTGTCGAGTGTTACCAGACGATGTTGAGCGTATTCAGTTGAGCGGGGAACTACTCGATTATCGCTGGATCGATCCGAATGATGCGCCGCCGCTGGTAACATTTCATCGACAGGTGATCAAGGCCGCCATCGCGGATCGCGCTGGACAGCAACTTTAATGTTAGAGGAGAACAAGGGATGAGTGTTACAGGGCTGGGCACGGCGCGGCGGTCTTCGATACGGCTGCCGATTCTGGCGCTGCTATCGGGCGGACTGCTGCTGGCGGCGCTGGTGCTGCTGGCAATCGAACTGGCGCGCTTTTCGGCCACGCGGGATGTGCTGCAAACGGATATTACGGTAGGTGGTGTGCCGGTGGGTGGTATGTCGCTCACCGAAGCCTCGAAAGCATGGAGTTACGTCTACAGCCAGCCGATTCAACTTGATTATGGCGACAGTGCGATCCTGTTGATGCCTGCACAAATCGGCTTTTATACCAAAGACGATCAAATGCGCGGTCAGGTGCAGAGCCGCGCCGCCGGATCAACCAACTATTGGCGCGATTTCTGGAATTACCTGTGGCGTCGCCCGACAGCGCCCGTCGATTTGCCATTGGCCGCCGATTATCAACCCGCCAAACTGACCGAGTTTTTGAAGGATGTAGCGGCACGTTATGAACAGCGGGCGGGCAGTGCCTCATTCGATTTCACAACGATGACCTTCAACTCCGGGGCGAATGGCGCGCGCATCGATCTTGAGGCAGCACGCGATCTGATCGATAAGGCACTGCGGCGGCCTACCAATCGGCGCGTGACGTTACCGCTCAAAAGTGAGGGCGCGCATGATAAGAACATGGATACGCTCAAAAGCGCGATCCTGGAATACCTGAAAAACATTGATTATCTGGGCGGCAAAGGCTTACCATTCGATAGTCCGGCCACGATTGGTGCTGTGACCGTGATTGATTTGCAGACGGGTAAGGAAATGTCGATCAACCCGGACGTGGCGTTTTCGGCGATGAGTACCATCAAAATTCCGATCCTGTTGAATCGTTTCCGCACGCTCACATTTGAGCCATCCTCAGATTTGAAGTGGTTACTGGCCGCCTCATTGATTTGCAGCAGTGACAGTGCCTCAAACTATTTGATGCAAACATCGGGCGTGGGCAATGACGCGAATGCCATGCTGCGTGACGGACTACAGCAAGTTATCCAGACGGTGCAGGCGCTTGGCGCAAAGAATACCTTCATTGACGCGCCGCTGTATGTGGGCGATAAATCTTTGCAATTCAATATTGGCGCACCCAAAACCAGCCCTAACAAGCTGTATAACGCGCATCCTGACCCGTATAGTCAGACCACCTCCGAGGATATGGCGATTCTGTTGCAAGAACTTTACGATTGCTCAGAATATGGAAGCGGTTTGAGGACAATTTACCCTAACAACTATACTCAGATGGAATGCAAGCAAATGATCGAGTTGATGAGCGGCAATATGATCGGGCGTTTGCTGGAACTGGGTATTCCGCCGGGCACACGCATTGCCCACAAGAACGGTTGGGGTGGTACGGCACGGGATGGTGCAAACGTCAGCGATGCCGGGATCGTTTACTCGCCGGGCGGCAATTACATCATCACCGTCTATATCTGGGAATCGCGCGCCAATCCGGATGGGATCGGTTCGCTGGATACCTGGAAAGCCGTTGAAGGCATTTCGCGTATTACTTATAACTACTTCAACCCGGAGCAGCCGCAACTCATTAGCCGGGTGCCAGAAAACTCGCTCGGCGCGATTGACTGCGTGATGCCGAATCCAGATCACCCGGAGCGCGTTGATCTGAACAATATCAAAAATGGACGCTTCGATGAAAACGGAAAACTTGTGCCCGATGCGTGTGTCAACTACCCGGCGTGCAGCACGGCAACGCCGGTGAAGTAGCATTTAGGCTAGTGATGTGTTTGTTTCAGGTTTTCCAAGACCTCGGAGTAGGCCGCCCGATCCAGCGGAAAGGTGACGGGCTGCCCGGTCATACTCGAATAGTAGACGGCGTTTGCCAGTTCCAGTGACATGAGCGCCTCACGTCCGGTACAGCGCGGCGTGCGTCCGGTTTGGATTGATTCGAGGAAATCTTTGTGGACGGCGTAGTGATTGCCTACATTTTCATTGAGCGGATAGTTGGTTTCCTCAATGGATATTCCGGGTGTAGAGAAAAAGTCGGGGGAGGTCTGCATAAATTCGCGCAGTGATGGATCGAAGGTGCGGATCGTCAGCTTTTCACCGAGCAGTTCTAACCCGGCGCGATCCCCGATGATCTGAATGCGGCACGGATCGCCTGTTTCGACGGTACTGGCGGTCAGGTAGCCGGGTGTATCATGGGCATATTCAAGCATGGCTTGTGCTGTGTCTTCGCACTCCATCGCATGGAAGCGTGTACTGATGCGTCCCCATAAACGTTCTGGCAGCCCGACTAGATGGCACAGCACATCGAGCGTATGCGGTGCTTGATTCATCAGGATACCGCCGCCTTCGGTGTCCCAACGTCCGCGCCAACTGGCCGAACGATAATAGGCCGCCGTTCGCAGCCAGTTTTCGATAACCAGCACGCGCGTCAGTTCGCCCAACGCGCCGGATTGAATCAAGGCGTGAGCGCGTTCTATGACAGGCCGGAAACGATGTTGAAAGTTGACGGCCATGATCTTGCCGGAACGTTCGGCTTCCGTGACCATTCGATCCGCTGAGGCGACATCAACGGCCATCGGCTTTTCAACAAGGACGTGTATGCCGCGTCGAAGGCATTCTATCGCCAGATCGGGATGCGACGGATGCGGCGTGCAAATCACAGCAGCATCGGGTTTCAGCGTATCAAGCATGACCTGTGTATCGGTGTAGAACGGGCAGCCGATCTCCTGGGCACGGGGTTCGCCACGTACCGGGTCAATATCGGATAAACCCACAATCTGGATCGGCAACCGACGAATCGCCATCAGGTGTGTGGCGGCAATGGACGCGCCACCGCCGATCAGCACATAGCGCAGAGAATTATTGGCGGGCATTAACGGTTGCCTCCTGCGTTTTGCACGAGATGACCCAATCGGGTGGCCTGTGCTTCGGCGGTCAGGGCCAGTTCGGAAGCCAAAAATACGTGCGCCTGCGGCATGGCCGTTTCGGTTCGGTTGAGAATATCTTCGATCAACTGCCGACCATAGGGCAGATCGCCGCCATTGCAGTCGATATATTGGGTCCCTTTTTTATCGACTAAAAATAAATGCTGGCCGCCGCTCCGCCCGACCAGATCGATATTTTTGCGTAATTCGATATAGCCGTCTGTGCCCAGAATCAGCAACCGAACATCGCCCCACGTATCCAGACCATCGGGCGTGTACCAGTCTACGCGAACATAACCGACACCGCCATTTCCGCGCAGCATCACATCACCAAAATCTTCCAGTTCGGGGTACTGCGGGTGCTTGAAGTTGCCAACCTGGGCGCTTACCACCTGGGCTGCTGTCGATCCGGTGAAAAACAAGAATTGATCCATTTGATGCGAAGCAATATCACACAGAATGCCGCCATAGCGTTCGCGCTGGAAAAACCATTCGGGACGATTCGGGAGATTGGTGCGATGCGGGCCAGTACCTATCGTTTGTACGATCTGACCAATTGCGCCACCTTTAACCAGTTCGCCCGCGCGGATCGTGGCCGGATTTTCCAGCCGTTCGCTGAAACAAATCGAGTAGATGCGGCCTGTTTCGGCCTGCACGCGCCGAACTTCGGCCAGTTGTTTCAATGTCGTGAAGCCGGGTTTATCGGTCATGTAATCTTTGCCGTGCTGCATCACGCGAAGTCCCAGCGGCGCGCGATCTGCTGGTATTCCGGCACTGACGATCAACTGAATGGACGGGTCTTCAAGCAGTTGTTCAGCACTGACAGCCGCCGGAATATCGGGGTATTGGGCGGCAAAGGGGGCTACGAGTTCCGGTTCTTTCACGTAATAGCCGACGAACGCCGCGCCTGCCCGCACTAACAAATTTATCTGTCCATAAATGTGATTATGATTAATGCCGATTACCGCAAAACGTATCTGAGCCATCTAATGCTTCCTGTTTCGTATAGGATATAGGAAAGGAGTGTACATCGCTTTGGCGTGAAGGCCATGTGCAGAAAAATGATTGCCCTGCGGCGTATACCGTACTACAATTAGAGCGTTCGCTCAACTCCGTACAAAACACGCCGTTCGCAGAGGTTGTTCGCTATGGCTAACCAGGTAATTTTGCCCCGCCCGCCGCAGCATGACGATGATGATCATCCGATTTTCGCGCTCAAAAAAGAGCTGCAAAACCGAAAAGACAAACGCGAAAAAATCGAAAGGCTGCTCAAGGAATTCACTGGCGTTCTATTCGAGGCTTTTGAAAAAAGCATTCAGAGTGTCCAGGATCAGGGTATCCCCGGTTTTGGCAAGCCGCGTCGCATCCCACACCCGGCGGGCGATTGGCGGCAGGCGCTTCAAATCTACATCGAAGATTGGAGCGTGATCTTTGTGCCGCTGGTTGGCTCGGCCTGGCCGAACCCGCGTGATGAGGCGCGTATCCACTCTACCAAGTTCCGCGAACCGTGCGGGCGCATCGCGGCTTTCTGGGCAGATGAGCCAAGTGAAACGTCGTTTTACGATTTTCTGATCTTTGCCGATGGCTCGTGGTTCGCCTGGGGTTATGGCTGGCCGCGCAATCAGGATAACATCGAAAGCACGAATTTCGACCTGATGGCCTATGAAATTCTGACCAGTTTCGTCAAGGATATTCATACTACCTGGCGTCCGCGCAATGATACGGCGCTCAGCCAGACGATGGATGCCAAACGACGCGCCTATCGGTTCGGGCGTCCGGGTGAAGAATAGGCACAAGTTGAGGATTAGACCGCATTGACCACTTATGAACCTGTCATCGGCCTGGAAGTCCACGCCGAATTAGAAACGCATAGCAAAATGTTTTGCGGCTGTGCGGTAGTCGATAGCACGACGGCGGCACCCAACAGCGTCGTGTGCCCGATCTGCCTGGGAATGCCGGGGATGCTGCCTGTGATCAACAAGCAGGCCGTCGAGTTTGCGATCATGGTTGGACTGGCGCTCAACTGCCAGATCGAACCGATCAATCAGTTTGCGCGCAAAAGCTATTTTTATCCTGATTTGCCAAAAGGCTACCAGACCAGTCAGTATGGGCTGCCGATTGCCCGCAACGGCTGGATTGATATTGATCTACCCGATGGAAAAACGAAGCGCATTCGGGTTCGGCGCGCACACCTTGAAGAAGATACGGGTAAATCGACGCACGTTGGCAGCACCAGTTTGATGGATTTCAACCGTTCGGGCGTGCCGCTGCTCGAAATTGTCTCTGAGCCGGATATTCAGACACCCGAAGAAGCCGAAGCGTATGCCCGCAAGCTGCGCGCGATTTTGCAATACCTGGGTGTGAACAGCGGCGATATGTCGAAAGGTGTGCTGCGCTTCGAGGCGAATATCAGTGTGCGGCCTGTTGGCAGTTCGGAACTCCGCACGCGCACCGAAGTGAAAAACCTGAACAGCATTCGCAGCATGACCCGTGCCAGCGAACACGAGATCACGCGACAGAGCAAGGTCTACACTGTGGGCGGCACGGTTCAGCAGGCGACACTTGGCTGGGACGAACTGCGACAGGCGACGGTGGTACAGCGCGTCAAAGAAAATGAGGATGATTACCGCTACTTCCCGGAGCCGGATTTGCCGATCCTGGAGATCAGCCGGGAATGGGTAGATCAAATACGCGCTAAACTGCCCGAACTGCCCGACGCCAAACGAGATCGGTTGATGGCGGCGGGACTCAGTCGCTATGATGCGTCGGTACTAGTCGCCGAAAGCGCGATCAGTCATTATTTCGAGGCGACGGTAGCGTCGGGCGCAGATGGCAAAAAAGTTGCTAACTGGGTCATCAATGAAATTTTCCGGCTGATGAACAAAGCCGGGCTGGAACGTGAAGCGATTAACCAGATCAAAGTGTCACCCAATGCGCTGGCAAGTCTGATTAAATTGGTGGATGCGGGTATCATCACCAATAATGCTGCGAAAACGGTATTGGAGACCCTCTTTGCCGAAGGCGGCGATCCGGCTGAGATCGTCAAAACACAAGGGTTGGCTCAGGTCAGCGACGAAGCACCGATCCGCGAAAAGGTGCTGAGTGTGTTGAATGCCAGCCCCAAAGAAGTGCAGCGTTTTTTGAACGGCGAAGAAAAAGTCGCCAAACTGTTGATGGGTACGGTCATGCGCGAAGTGGGTAAGGGCGCGAACCCACAAGTCGTGCAAAAAGTATTGAATGACGAACTCGTGGCGCGCAAGACGGAATAGCTCGGAGACGGAATAGGAGTCCGCTATGGCTCATGTGTTGGTTGTTGAAGATGCCGAAGATATAAGACTGTTGATGGTTGACCTGTTGGAGTCGATGGGACACACCGTAACCGAGGTGGCCGACGGACTGGCAGGCGTCCGTGAAGCCCTGACGAATCGCCCCGATCTGATTGTGCTGGACTTGATGATGCCCACTGCATCGGGCGACTCGGCACTGCAATTCATCCGGGGAACACCACAGATCGCGGACTTGCCCGTGTTGGTTGTTTCGGCGCATTCGGATGTGCGGCGGATTGCGACTTCGCTGGGGGCGGATGCGTGGCTTGCCAAACCCGTCGAAATCAAGCAATTACGGGATACGATCAACAAACTGCTGAACAAAAAAAGTGAGCAGAAAGGGTCATAATGTTGCGTAAATAAAACTTTTGTTCTATAATATTTCGACTGGTTTGAAGGAGTGCTATTCACATGACTTATCAACTCGTGACAATTGTCGGCAATGTAGGCCGTGATGCTGAAGTTCGATACACACCACAAGGGATTGCGGTTGCTGATTTCTCAGTGGCCGTGAGCAAAGTTACCGGACGCGGCGAAGACAAAAAAGAGAAAACGACGTGGTTCAAGGTTTCGGTTTGGCGCGAACAAGCCGAAGTGGCCGGTAACTATGTCAAGAAGGGGATGAAAATCCTGGTGACGGGCGAGGTAGAAGCCCGCGCTTATATGGATAAGAACAATCAGCCGCAAGCCTCTCTGGAATTGACGGCGCGTGAGTTTAAGTTCCTGAGTTCTCGCGGCGAAATGGAAGGTGGCGGGGCCGAACCCAGTTATGCACCCGCCGGGAACAGCAAGGGGGCGCGCGCTGGCAACCAAACTCAGGGCGGCGGCTACGAAGACCCGGACGATATTCCATTCTGAGCTGAATGATCATGGCGATCAACTGCCATGTTCTACACAACCGAATTCAGGGCGAACTGAGATGTTCGCCCTGAATTGTTCTTAGCGCACGTCCTGCCACGCGGAATGAACTTCTGTTTGACCGGATTTTATAGCGCGTAGCAGGGCATCCTGATCGACGGGCAAATTGTAGACGCGGACGCCTATCGCATTGGCAATCGCGTTGGCAATTGCCGGAGTGGTGTTGATCGAGGCGATCTCACCCACGCCTTTAGCACCGTATGGGCCGTCAGCGGTTCGCGCTTCGATAATGTGTGAGATGATCTCCGGGGTGTGCTTGATACTCGGCATTTTGTAGCGTGCCAGCAAGCGTGACCAGGGCAGTCCCTTTTCGGTGATGAACGCTTCGGTCAGGCAGTTCCCCATGCCCATCACGATCCCGCCTTCGATCTGACCTTGCAGTGCCAACGGGTTGATCGCGCGCCCAATATCATTGGCGGCGACTACTTTCAAACAGCGAACTTCACCCGTCTCCGTATCGACTTCTACCAATGCGGCCTGAGTCGCATAGCTGAATGCGAAGTGCATATCGCCGCCTGTGCCAAGCGCCTGCGTTTTGGGTGCCATATATTCGTGCCGAACGCGCGGTTGCAATCCCTGACGGCGCATCGCTTTGGCAACTTCGCCTACTTCAATCGTGCGTTCTTCGTAGCGAATAAGCCCTTCTTCAAAACGCAGTCGTTCGGGCGGCGCATCCAACTGTTCGGCGGCGACGCGTGCCAATGCCTGACGTAGTTCACTGGCGGCCATGCGTGCGGCGTTGCCTGTAACGTAGGTCTGGCGGGAAGCGGTTGTGGGGCCGCCGTTGGGTGTTTTGTCGGTATCGCTCAAAAGCACGCGCACACGCTCATACGGCACGCCCAGTTCTTCGGCGGCACACTGCGCGATGACCATCACCAAGCCCTGACCCATATCGGCGGAAGACGTTCGCACTTCAAACGAGCCATCATCATAGGCTTCGATCTCCGCGCCAGCCTTATCGGGTGCGCCGCCGCCTAACCCGGTATTTTTGTACGCGCAGGCGATGCCCCAACCGTAGGCTTTTGTGTCTTCGCGCCATGACCAGCGGAATTCACCATCCTCATTCATCGTCTCGGAAACTTTGTCGAGTGAGTCGAGCAATCCGACGCTTTCACGCAGTAGTTGACCAGTGGCCGTTGTTGCCCCAACGCGCTGTGCATTGATGCGACGGAACTCAAGCGGATCGATATTCAAGGCTTCGGCCAGCAAGTCCATGTTTTGCTCAACTGCAAAGGCCGACTGTGTGACGCCAAAGCCGCGAAACGCGCCGCTGACCGGATTATTGGTGTACATCGCATAGCAGTCGATTTTGGCATTCGGGACGATGTATGGGCCGGTGGCGTGAGTCGTGGCGCGCGTCAATACCTTATCGGAAAGGCTGGCATAGGCACCGCCGTCGCCATAAAGTTCGGCCTGTACTGCTGTGAGTCGACCATCGCGGGTTGCGCCCGTTTTCATGCGAATCACGGTGGCGTGGCGCTTCGGATGAAAAACCAACGACTCCTGACGCGAATACAACATCTTGACCGGAACGCCTGTCACCTGCGCCAGCAGTGCGACGTGAATTTGTCCGGCAATATCTTCTTTGCCGCCAAAACCGCCGCCGATCAATGTGCCGCGTACCCGGATCGATTCCTCTGGCATGTTGAGTGCCCCGGCGATCTGGCTTCGATCCTGATAGGGAATCTGC
>JBBSEU010000069.1:0-21470 GCA_038239365.1 Aggregatilineales bacterium | reverse complement strand
TTAGGCATTCGCCGCCGAGTCGTATCCTGTTCAGTTTGCCCCGGCTCAATCAATCGCAGAAACAACGCCCGCGCCAGTTTGCGGTGTTCATCGCTTGGCAGTCCGGCGAATGTCGATTCGGCGTGTTCCCGGAGTGCGCCGCGCAATCCGCCGATCCCCTCATAGGCCGCGCGCGTGAGCAGCCCACCATCCCGTTTGGCATACAGTTGATCGAGTGTGAATTGCAACAGTGGCAGCCCGCCCACCTGTCCGCGCGCATCGAAAACCAGTTCGGAGACGAGTCCATCCTCAAACGTCAGCCCGACATTCTTAGCCGGGTTTTCGATCACCTGACGCAAATCGCTGATCGACATGGGCAGCACGGGTTCGCTGTGATCTCGGATCAGCCTGCCCAGATCGGAGTCGCTCAACGGGCGATCAAAGAAATCGGCGCGCAACGTCAGGATCACGCACAATCGGCTGGCTGGATCGGTGGCCGCGCTGGTGATCAGGTTGACGAATTGATCGCGTTCGGCCTCACTGACGGTTTGGGTGAACACTTCCTCGAACTGATCGACCAGCAGCACGACGCGCGCCCGCTCCTTTTGAGGTAGTCCCGCCGTTCGCCGGATCAAGCCGCGCGCATCGGGCGACTCGACATCTTCCTGAACCGCTCTTACGCTGCCTTCTCTAAAATATGTCCCTTGCAGCATGATCGCCAGCGCCTCGACGGGATGCGCGCCCGGCTTGATCGGCGGCATGAATACCCAACTTGGGTACTCCCGCCGTAGCTTCGGGATCAACCCGGCCATGACGACGCTCGATTTGCCAGAGCCGGACGCGCCGATCACGGTCAGGAACGATGGAAAGTTTGCCAGCCGCTCGATCAGCGCCGCGATGAGTACATCCCGCCCAAAGAAATCAGCGGCATCCGCTTCGGTGAAGGCATCAAGAGCCTTGTACGGGTTGCGGAGTGGTGTATCAGCCCTCACCCCTGGCCCCTCTCCCGTTGGGCGAGGAGAATCAGATTCAAAATGCGAATCGTCTGTCTGACTCGCCGCCCTGGAGTTAGGCGAAACGCGATCTCCCCTCTCCCCTTGCGGGGAATGGTCGGGGGTGGGGTTAATGGGCGAACCGTGATCTCCCCTCTCCGCTTGCGGGGGATGGTCGGGGGTGGGGTTAATGGGCGAACCGTGATCTCCCCTCTCCCCTTGCGGGGAATGGTCGGGGGTGGGGTTAATGGGCGAACCGTAATCTCCCCTCTCCCTCGGGAGAGGGGTTGGGGGTGAGGGCTGATCGGGCGCAATATTACTCAACGCCCCCAACAACTCCTTCAACCCCGCCTCATACTTATCGCCGCGCATATCGGCATACTGCAATCTACCAAGTCCGAGGGGCGCAGAGTCGTGCCAGCGCCCATCCATCCCCACCGCCCAGGCCGCCAGCAGCGTACAGCCTTCCATCTCCGCGATGCTCAATTCATCCTGCACATAATTGGAGATCATCGCTTGCGGCGACGCCACATAAATCACCGCGCGGGATCGGCGCAAGGCTTCACGAATCGCCTTCTCCCAATTGCGTGTGCCGGGCTTCAACTTTTGATGATCAACCCAGATCGGGACACCAATCGCCTGCAGGTCAGCGGCCAGCCGCGCCACGAAGTCGCCATCACTGCTGGAATGCGAAATAAAAATGTGCGTACTGGGCTGATTGATCATAGCTTAGCTCACTTAGGAATCTGTTAAACAAACGGTATAGTTAGATTTTCGCATGTTAATAAAGCACTTACACCTGCATCACCTGCTAAGCAGGTGACAATCTGAATCGAGAAGAATGGCTTATTGATGCGCTCTAAGCCCCTCGCCCTGAGAGCGAGGGATTTTGGGATGAGTGCTTTCCCTCAGCTCAAATCAAACCAACTCTGCATCTTGAGCGCCAAACCCATATTGCCCTGAACCTTGATCTTGCCCTGCATAAACGCCGTCATCGCGTTCAGTTCGCCGTTGACCAGCTTCACGAAGTCCTCGCCCGCCGCAACGAGCGTCATATCCGCCGCGCCCGGTGCTGCGCCTTCGCCCGCCGTGCAAGTGCCATTGTCAATCACGGTATAGAACTTGCCGCCGTTATCGCCGGACAGGTCAAACTGAAACGTCGCTTTGTCAGATAGTGCTTTGTCGGCGCGAAAGCGTTCGCAAATGTTATCAAAAACGTGTTGGGCACTGGTCGCTGTTGCCATTAGAGTCTCCATGAATGTAGAAGAAATTTCTGTAACGAGTATATACTCTCGGAAGCTATGCGCCCAACCGGGCAAAGGATCGGAACATGCGCGCGTTGTTGCGGATTGTGGTGTTGATCGTCTGTTTGCTGGCAGCACCATTAACGGCGGCTGCCTCACCTCAAAAGAGCGGTTTATTTCAGGAGTCAAAAACGATGTTGGCAGTCATTGGCGTAGATGGCAACGTCTCGGTTTACGATTCCAACGGGCAAAACCCGATCCCGATCACAACGGACGCCGAACCGGGCAAGCGCGTTTACCAGTGGCCGACTTGGTCAACCGATGGCCGTCTTGCCTTCTTTGGCGCAAGCGTCGATCCCGCCGATAGCTACACGCTCCGTGTTTTTGTGATCGATCAAGTCACGGCCAACCCGAAAATCCAGAACGCCTACACATCAACCGATGAAGTCTTCGCCTATGCCTACTGGTCACCCGGCGATTGCGGTTCGGGAAACTGCCGCGAACTTTCACTGCTCTACAATTTGGGCGATGGCAGCGGTTTGGGCGTGCGCCTGATTCGTGACGATGGCGGCAAATTCAGCGAACACACGATTGGGCAGGGAGCGCCGTTTTATTTCAGCTTTGCGCCCGACGGCAAGCAGATGATCTGGGCGCGCTTTGGCAAACAGATCGAAATTTACGATGCTGTCACCGATAAACCGCGCAAATTAGCCGACAAAATGGGCACTTTCAACGCGCCGATGTGGTCACCTGCCGATGATCGGGTGTTGTTCGGCGCGGCCAACATCAACCCGGAATTGACCGATGTCGTGATCGGTCAGGCCGAAGATCGAAAAATTTTGCTGCGCGCGCAGGAAAGCCCGGTCAGTTTCGCGTGGTCGCCCGATGCGTCATTGGTTGCTAGCGTCGCCGCCTTCGATAAAGTGATCATCACCGATGCGAAAACGGGCAAAACGGTTGCCAGCGGCACACAAGGCAACGTCGTCGCGCATTTCTGGTCGCCTCAGAGTGATCGCGTCGCCTATCTGGTCGTCAACCGCGACGGCCCATCCGCCACAACCCGCTTACGCGCCAACGGTCACACGCCCGCCGAACAAGCCACTGGCGGCCTGACGTGGTACGTGCTGGACGCCAAAACGGGCAAATCCGACGCCGTCGCTACATTTTCGCCCTCCCGCGATATGGTTTATCTGCTCAACTTCTTCGATCAGTTCGCGCGCAGTCACAGTTTGTGGTCGCCCGATGGTCGCTACCTGAGCTACGGCGCAACCGACAGCACGGGGAAGCCGGGCGTGTATATCGTCGATACGCGCAAAGCGGCCAGTCCGGTCAAGGTCGGTTCCGGCACGATTGGCATTTGGAGTTGGCACTGATGCTCGATCTGCCCATTTTCGAGAGTCGCGCGCTGAAGGGTAACGCGCTTGGCGACCCGCATGTGCGAACGCTGCCCGTCTACCTGCCGCCCGGTTACAACAACGATCCAGCGCGGCGTTACCCTGTAATCCTGATGCTGTCCAGTCACGGCAATACCGGATTGAGTTTGCTCAATTGGCGTCCCTGGGACGAGTCATTGCCGCAGCAGTTGGATCGACTGATTGCAAGCGAAGCCTGTCCACCGTTCATTATGGCTATCCCCGATACCTGGACGCGACTCGGTGGTTCGCCGCATATCAATTCGCCCGCGATTGGCAACTACGGCGACTATTTGCTCGATGAAGTGATCCCGTATGTAGACGCGCACTATCGCACGTTGGCCGCTGGCGCGCACCGGGCGATCATGGGGCGCAGTTCCGGCGGATATGGCGCGTTATACCACGTAATGACTCGACCGGGCATGTTCGCCGCCGCCGCCGATCACAGTGGCGACGCCTATTTCGAGTTCTCGTATCTGCCACAAATCGCCGCGCTGACCACGAATCTGGCGCGACTTGGCGGTCTGGATGCGTATATGGCCGAGACGCTCAAAAATGGCTCGAAGAATCAGGCATTCTTTGAAGTTGCCAGCGCGCTCACCTTCGCGGCCACCTTCGCGCCAAACCCCGATTCGCCCTATGGTTTTGATCTGCCGATTGACGCCAAGACGGGCGCGCTCCGTCAGGATGTGTGGGCACGCTGCCTGCCCAACGATCCGCTGCATATGGTCACACAATATGCCGATGCGCTGCGCCAACTCAAGGAATTGTTCATCGACTGCGGCACTTACGATGAATACAACTTGCAAGTCGGTGCGCGCTTGCTCAGTCGGCAGCTTAAATCATTAGATGTGCCGCACACCTACGAGGAATTTCCGGGCGGGCATCGCGGCACGCACTATCGTTACGAGGTGTCGTTGCCGCGCCTGCTTGCTGTCCTTAGCGGTTAAACACTCAGACGACGAGATACGGCATTAAGTAGCTTGACAATCAATGGCGATTCAGATTGTTTTGCCGCGCTATGCCGTCACTTTTTCAGGTGGCGTATTAACTGTCACGATAGGTTTGGGCGCTTGCGGGCCATCATGCAGGTCATGCGTATCATAGTGAATCTGGTACTCAGGAAACGGAAGTTTGTGAAAAGGCCGTTCGTCGCCTGTATGCCAGTGTAGTATCCGTTCCCAGGTATTGTGGCGATAGGTTTGCATCATGTGCGTCTGCCACATCAGCAGTTCGGCCATGGTGCCATGAATACGCGAAACCCCGGTGATGAAGTAGCTTGCCAGCTTATCGAAACGTTCCCCATGACTCGATAACAAAATCAAGTGCCCGGTGATATACAGCGATGAAAAGGACACGAGTCGAATCCAGCCGCCTTCTTCAAACTTACCGACGATCTGGCTCATAAAAATGATGACCGACAGCGACGCCGCTAAGAACGAAAAGACTGAACCGATCCGGTAGCCGCTTGGCTTCGTTGCTAACAGGTGGCGACGCACGGCAAAGCCCATAAAGGCAATTGGTGCAAACACGCCAATCCCATAGAATGGTATAGCCGCACTGGTGTTTCCGCCCACCAAAATCATGATAAGCGTGGCAACGCCGAACGTGAGTAGTACCGGGCGCGGGAAGTTTCCGTTGGGGCTGCGATAAACCAATGAGAGCGGCAAAAGACCCCGCACGCCATCCCGGTAGGCCGTCGATTGCATGTCTTCATAGGCGGTCATGTTAGCAAATGACAGCGTCAGGGACGACCAGATTTGCCGAAAGCCGTAGAGCAGTACGCCGCCTAATGGTACCAACCCGATATAAGCCAGATTGCCGACAAGCGTTCGTCCATTGGTGCCGTCTATCACATTGAAATAGTTGGAGAAATGGGAGTTGAGTGCCGTCGTTAAACCACCCCAGAACAGGAAGCCAAACTGGATCGTGCGGCCAACCCCCACGCGCCCGGTCAGGAATTTCCACAGCCCGGCGAACTGCGTCAGATGCGCTTTGCCCCACCGAACGTAAGTCGCATCTTCGTTCTTAATGAATTGCAGCCCATTACTGACCGCTTCAAGACCCGTCAATGCAACCAGACCATGTAGAACAGAATTGGCGATCACCGCGCCGATTTCATTGATTTGTATCCCCGGTTTGGGCAGTGGCAGAGGTTGTGGCGGAACACCTTGCAGCGTTTGAATATGCAGCGTGACAAACGTCAGCAGCATCAACGCGACGTAGGTAAACAGGATGATGAAGGTCACTCGTGCTGCATCCTTGCGTCCGCGCAGCGTTAGCCAACAGGTCAGCCAGGCGATCCCTATGCCCAGCGCAATATGAAAGATGGGCGCAGCATCCAATTGGTTGATCGATGATAGAAGCTGATCAGCACCGCTCAGGCTGCTGACGACAACGGTCAGTGTATAATCTTCGAGCAGTAAAAACGCCACCATAATGGCGATGCTGGGTCCCAAATAGCGCATTGAAGCAGTATCGGCCCCGCCACCATCGCGGAACACGCCTAACGCATAGATGTACAGTCCGCCAAACGCGATGTTGAGCAGCGCAATCGCCAAGTCTGCAATGGGAGCATAAGCCTGCAAATTATCGGCAGCCAGGATTTTGTGCAGTTCACCAGCCGCATATTCAGCACTGGTGCCAAAGTCGATGAAGAATAACGGCAGAGCGGCCAGCAAAAATAATTGCCCGGCATCATGCCCTGCGACTGAAACACCTTTAGGCGATAGCTTGAAAGCAGCGCCAAGTATCAAGGCAATAATCCCTAACCCAAGCAGGTTAGAAGGTTGAAGTAGACTGGTCATAAAAGGATATTTCCTATCCCCAGTTAGGTACAGATCAGTTTGACATCTCACTCAACCTGTAATTTGTAAATCCAGGTGAGCTAAAGGAAACATCAAAATAACGGCTTGAGTTATCAAGAAAGTGTAAAGATGGTTTGTGAATGAGAATGAATTGCCACTCAGAGGTCGTAAAATTGATGATATGCTTTTCACATGCAGGATAGCGCAGTGACGTGGTGATTACTCCAAGCGTACAACGCGGCTGGAAGTACGGACAAGCCATACTGATCGTGATTGGCTGCACGCTGATAGCGGAGTTCATTTCCCGCGACTCAACGCCCGCCACGCTGATTATGGTGTATCTTCTGGGAGTTGTCCTCGTGGCCGCGCGCTGTGGTCGCGGCCCGTCGATTATGGCCTCGTTCCTCAGCGTTGCAGTACTCGACTTTTTATATGTGCCGCCCTATCTGACGCTGGCCGTTGCCGATTCTCAATATTTAGTCACGTTTATTGCCATGCTCCTGGTTGCGATCACGATCAGCACATTGACGGCGCGCCTTCAGCAGCAGGCCGACGCGGCTACCGAACGTGAGCAGCGCACGGCGAGTCTGTATGCCATGAGTCGTGTGTTTGCCAATGAACATGAGACCGAAAAGATGTTGGCGACGGCTGCCCGCTATATCGGCGAGGTGTTTGCCAGCCGGGTTGCGGTGCTGCTGCCCGCTGCGAGTGGACAACTGGTGAATCGGGTCGCTGATCTTTGGGACAGACAGCAGGACGAGGAAACGATTGCACGCTGGGTCTACAGCAATGGACAGGCGGCTGGCCTGGGAAAGAAGAAGTTTTCACACAGTGCTGGCTTGTTCGTACCGCTCAGCACGCCGCAAGGTGTGACGGGCGTTTTAGGCATTTATCCAGCACAGCCAGATCGACTTTTATCAGCAGGGCAGCTCAATCTATTGGAAACATTTGCGAATCAGATGGCGCTGGCACTTGAACGAACCCGCCTGAGCGAAGCGGCTGAACACGCGCAGGTCGATATTGAAACCGAACGCCTGCGAAACTTGCTGTTAAGTTCTGTTTCACACGATCTACGAACACCATTGGCGGCTATCACGGGCGCAGTCAGCAGTTTGCTCGATAACGAAGGTGCGCTTGATTCACAAAATCGACGCGAATTGGCTGAAGTCGCTTACGAGGAAGCCGAACGCCTGAATCGGTTGGTGGGCAATTTGCTCGAAATGACGCGCCTCGAATCGGGCGGGGTTCACGTTCATAAAGAATGGCAGCCGCTTGAAGAAGTGGTTGGCACGACGCTAAGCTATCTGAACCGACGGTTGGATGACCACGTTCTCACCACTGATATTCCGTTAGACTTGCCGCCTATCGCGCTGGATGGTGTGCTGATTGAGCAGGTATTGGTCAATTTACTGGAAAATGCGGCAAAATACTCAGCGCCATATAGCCCGATCACCTTGTCGGCCAAAATGGGCGTAGGCGAAATTATTGTTGAAGTCGCGGATCGCGGGTCAGGGTTGCCCGTTGGCGATGAACAGCGCGTCTTTGATAAGTTCTATCGGGCGCGGCCAGCAGCGGCCAGCGGGATCGGGCTGGGGCTAGCCATATCCGCCGGCATCGTCAAGGCACATGGGGGGCGCATGTCGGCGGAAAATCGGGAGGGTGGCGGCGCTGTCTTTCGCTTTGCACTGCCGTTGGAAACTGAGGTAACTAATGACTGAACTGCCACCTTCGACAGAGCAAATCAACTCTTTGATCCTGCTGATCGAGGATGATCCACAGATACGGCGCTTTTTGCGCGCCACACTGACCAGTCATGGCTACCGCCTGCTCGAAGCGACGAATGCCCAGGACGGCCTTCGACAGGTCGGCTCACAACATCCCGATCTCATCATTCTCGATCTGGGTTTGCCAGACTTGGATGGCCTTGAGGTGACCCAACAACTGCGTGAGTGGACTTCAACCACGATTATTGTTTTATCGGTCAGAGATCAGGAACAGGACAAAATCGCGGCACTGGACGCCGGTGCCGATGATTATCTCACCAAACCGTTTAGCACGGGCGAACTGCTGGCACGTTTGAGAGTCGCCCTTCGTCATTCGCGGCTTGCTGCCCCAGATGTTGAGGAACCGGTATTTACGGCTGGCGATTTGCGAGTCGACCTGGCACATCGGCAGGTCTTCCTCAAAAACAATGAGATACACCTGACTCCGATTGAATATAAACTGCTCACGATCCTGGTTCGTTATGCTGGCAAAGTGGTGACGGGTCGCCAACTTCTGAAAGAAGCCTGGGGACCCACCTACACAACGGAGAGCCATTACGTGCGTGTCTACATGGGTCAATTGCGGCGTAAACTGGAGACCGATCCGACACGGCCACGCTACATTATCACTGAACCGGGTATTGGCTATCGCTTCAAAGTTGAATAGTTGAAAACGAGCCGAGGCTAGCCCGTCGACGCCATTGGCAATCGTGCCACGAGGTTGCCTGTCGTGTATAGCTGACGGTTGTGCTGCTTGAGACGGCGACGTAAAAACCAGAAATCAACCTGCTCCCAAAACAGAAGTGGGTTAGCTGGTGGTTTCGCAAACACAACCTGGGCGTTCACATGCGTAGCGGCGTCGGAGATTGCGTCCGGCAATATAGCATACTGAAAAATTGTCAGGTGCATCGCTACGCCATAATCTTCTGCCATTTCCTGATAGCTGGAAATCTCTTTACTTGCTTGTGAGGTAAGCGTCTGTTGCCCGAAATCGCTGCCGAGCCAGCCCAAGTGCTGAACGGGTTGCAGCTTTAACAGGGCGATCTCCGCATCCAGTTGACAGGCCAATGTGCAGGCCAGATGCAGTGTCTGGAGCGTCCATTGATAATCGGCAATTTGAACCATCACGGGTTGTTTGTTCACAGTAGATTGTCCATCAGCGGGGCGGAATGAACATCAAGTCTATGACACAGCACGTAAAGATAGTGTCAAATCAGCCTGAAATTGCGTAAAGATTTTGGAAAGATGGCTCTCTATTCGTATCCGATCTGCTCAGCCCGTCTGATGAGGACGAGCAGTTGATCCGCGCGCTATTAATGTGCCTTTGAGAACTATCTCAGATGGTGCACGCAAGGCGTCTACCTGCCGTTCAAATAGCAGTTCCGCCGCGATGCGCCCCATCTCATAGACAGGTTGGCTGATCACGGTGATACCAGTGCCAAGGTGGGGCATCCAAATCGTATCATCGAAACTGGCTATCGCAATATCGTCCGGGATAGAGAGCCTGGCTTTGTGGACGGCGTTGATAGCGCCCATCGTCATCAGGCTGTTTCCACCAAAAATGGCCTGGGGTCGATTTTCAGAAGCAAGCCATTGACTGACAATTGGCTCACTGGCGCGCTCTGTCGGGTCGATGCACACCACGAAATCGGGATTGAATGACAGATGATGATCAGCCAGCGCCAATTTGAAGCCTTGCAAACGATCCTGCCCGGTGGTGCTGTGTTCCAGCCCAATCACAGCCCCAATATTTTCATAGCCTTGTTCGATCAGGTGTGAGGTCAACTCATAGGCCGATTGCACATTATCAATGAGAACGTTATCTACCGCCGCACCCTGGATACGACGATCTATGGTGACGATGGGTATCGCACTTTCCAGGAGAAAATCGAACTTTTCGATGTGTTCCTGCGTCGGCACCAGAATGATACCAGCCACCATTTCATCAATTAAAGTCCACAGATAAGTTTGCTCTTTTTGAGCATTTTCATCTGTATTACACAGAAATACGCTGGTCTCATGGCGATGCGCCACATCCTCGATGGCACGCGCGATCTCCACGAAAAAAGGGTTGCGGATGTCCGAAACCAGGACGCCGATGATCCCGGCTCCCTGTTTACGCAGGCTCCTGGCGGTTCGATTCGGGCGATACCCCAGTTCACCCGCAACTTTTAACACATGCGTGCGGACTTCAGGACGAACATGTGGCCTGTTTGACAAAACGCGCGATACGGTTGCCACTGAAACGCCAGCGTGTTTGGCGACATCTTTGATGCCTGTCATAACTTGGAACCTTTACGTCCACCAGATCGATGATTGTGAAAATGCCAACTCATTTTTGATTGACAAGCCAATTGTAATCGTTTACAATCGTTTTTGCGCTTCAAATTCAGGAAAGGAGAAACACACAAAGCAGAGTTTGTTTGGCGTGTCCTAGATTACTCTCATTCTCAGGTTACTTATTGCACGGAGCGAAAACATGTTCTCAACTCACATGCGGAAGGTTGCGCTGGTCGCAATCGTTATTTTGGGTACTTTATCAAGTTTTGGGTATAAGCACAGCATCAATGCACAAGCGCAAATTCAGATCGGTCTCATCACCAAAACAGAAACCAATCCCTTCTTTGTAAAAATGAGGGAAGGCGCTCAGGCCGAAGCCGATAAGGCAGGCGTAAAGCTGCTAACCGCTTCTGGCAAATTCGACTCGGACAATGACAGCCAGGTAACGGCCATCGAAAACATGGTCAGCGCGGGTGTCAAGGGCATCTTGATCACGCCTGCCAGCACAAAGGCCATTGTCCCATCCATCAAGAAAGCCCGCGACGCCGGGGTGCTGGTGATCGCGCTCGATACCCCAACCGATCCGCAGGATGCAACGGACGCGTTGTTTGCCACTGATAACAAGAAGGCTGGTTTGTTGATCGGCCAGTATGCAAAAGCCGCTTTTGGTTCTAAAGCCGCGAAAATCGCCACACTCGACTTGCTTCCAGGCATCACCGTTGGTCAGCTTCGTCACGATGGTTTCCTTGAGGGTTTTGGCATCAAGGAAGGCGATCCGTCCATCGTTTGCAGTGGCGATAGCGAAGGCGATCAGGCTAAAGGTCAGACCGTGATGGAAAACTGCCTGAGCAAAAACCCGGATATTAACCTGGTTTATGCCATTAACGAACCCGCCGCTGCGGGTGCTTATACGGCACTTGATAAAGCAGGTAAGGCGAATGGCGTTATGATCGTCGCCGTTGATGGTGGCTGCACTCCCGGCGTTGAATACGTGATCTCCGGCAAGATTGCGGCAACTTCACAGCAGTATCCGCTGAAGATGGCCGCTTTAGGTGTCGCCGCTGTCGTAAAATTTGCCAAAGATGGCACTAAGCCCACTGGTTACACGGATACAGGCGTAACCCTCCTCACCGAAAAGCCGATGGCGGGCATCGAGAGCCAGGGTGGTGTATTCGGTGTTCAAAGCTGTTGGGGCACGCCAACCGCTGGTGAACTGGACGCCGCGACGAAGGCCGATGCAGCGGCAGGTATCAAGCCACCGGCTGCGGCCACGATGTCGGCTACTATGGCCGCAACAATGGCTGCCACAGCCGCGAAGTAAGCCATCTGGGATTTGCGATAGTTTAGTTAGTGTGCAAGGATGGTACGAGCGATTGACTTGTACCATCCTTTCTTTTGAGGAAAATTGTGAACGAAAATAATGAACAAGTCTCTTTTTTCACTCAGCTTCGCCAGATTTTGCTCACCCCAACGATTGGGCCATTCCTGGCGCTGTTAATCGCCTGTGCTTTTTTTGCAACCCGAACCGAACGATTTCTAACAGGCGGTAATTTTTCCCTGATTTTTCAGCAGTCGGGCTGGATAGCGGTTCTGGCGATTGGTCAAACGCTGGTCATTTTGACCGCCGGGATCGACCTCTCGAATGGCGCGGTGATGACACTCGGCTCCGTGATCATGGTCAATATTGCCGTTAAAAATGGCCTCAATCCCTATCTGGCCGTTTTTATTGGATTTTTGGTGACCGGCGGTTTTGGCTTTTTGAACGGTCTGTTGGTCACACGGCTGCGACTTCCGCCCTTTATTGTCACACTGGGCACACTCAACGTTGCCTTCGCGCTGACGCTCATTTACACCACTGAAACGGTGGTAGCTCCCACCGAGCAAACCTTCTTTGGAAATACCTTTAAAATTGGCGGCACAGCCATCACTTATGCCACTATCCTGATGTTATTTTTATTTCTACTGGTTTGGTTTGTTTTACGCGAAACACCTTTTGGACGGCATGTTTATGCGATTGGCAACAACCCCGAAGCCACACGCCTGAGTGGTATCTCAACCACCCGCTTGTTGATCACCGTCTATACACTGGCGGGTTTATTCTACGGGATGGCCGGGCTTTTGTTGGTGGCACGCACCGGAGTCGGCGATCCGCAGGCAGGGCAAACCGCAAACCTGGACAGCATTACCGCCGTTGTGTTAGGCGGCACCAGTTTGTTAGGTGGACGTGGTAACGTGCTGGGAACGTTGGTGGGTTCGCTGATTGTGGGCGTCTTCCGCAATGGCTTGCAACTGATGGGTGTCCCGTCCATTTTTCAGGTGTTGATAACGGGTATTCTGGTCATTCTGGCTGTTTCCTTTGATCAGCTTTCACAACGAGGGAAAGGATAAGCGTAATGAGTACGGAAATACGAGTCCCGGTTCTGGAAGCCAGGGGGTTAGTCAAACACTACGGCCATATCACAGCGGTAGATAATACGGATTTTGAAGTTTACGCCGGTGAAGTACTGGCTGTCATCGGGGACAATGGGGCGGGTAAATCAACGCTCATCAAGATTCTTTCGGGAGCCGTGATACCCGATAAAGGCGAACTTTTCCTAAATGGCAAGCAGGTTCATTTCACTAGCCCGATTGATGCCCGTCGCGTGGGTATTGAAACGGTCTATCAGAACCTGGCCGTCGCGCCTGCCTTGACCATTGTTGAAAATTTGTTTCTTGGTCGTGAACTGCGTCGCCCTGGTTTGCCGGGGCTGGTATTGCGAATGCTGGACAAAAAAAAGATGCTGGAGCAAGCCCAGGGCTATATGCAGGACTTGAAGTTCCGCATCCCGTCGATGACGCAGCCTGTTGAAACGCTTTCCGGCGGGCAGGCGCAAGGCGTTGCAGTCGCGCGCAGTGCCGCTTTTGCCAGCAAAGTGGTCATCATGGATGAGCCAATGGCAGCACTTGGCGTCAAGGAATCGGGCATGGTTATCGACCTGATCCGAAAAATCCGGGATCGTGGCTTGCCGATCATTCTGATCAGTCATAATATGCCGCATGTCTTTGAGCTGGCGGATCGTATTCATATCCAGCGGCTTGGCAAACGGATTGCCGTGATTAGACCAGATCAGTACACCATGTCGGATGCGGTAGCCATTATGACAGGGGCAAAGCAAGTAGGCTGAGCGGCTGCCTCAATTCAATGCATAAAGACGGTGAAGACTCGGCCTGACAGTCCACCTCGCATCCGTTCAACAGCGTTGCGATGTACCCTGCCCACGCTTCATTTAAATTCGTGATAAACTCCAGCCTAACCTCGCGGATCCTGAGTCTGTTGTGGTACAAACAACTGCTGGCCTGCTTGGGGCTTTGTGTCTACTCTTTCCCAGACAACCGTTGCTTATTCCTGTTTGACCACTTGACAGTAGCGACTTTGTGTTATAACTTAGAACGATTGTTCTCAAAGTTGCGTTTGACATTCGCAGCGGCATTCTCTATGATTTGCCGCACTTTTCCAACCTGTCGCTTATTCAAAACGTAAATAACTCAGAAGTAGTCGGGCTAGTTGAAAGGAGAAACGCGTCTGATCGTCCACAATGGCGAACTCGGCGCGGCGTGATATGGAAGTTGGCCTGGTACGGCAGGTAAATATCGGTGAGGAGATGCGCGAGTCCTATCTCGATTATGCCATGAGCGTGATCGTGGCTCGTGCGTTACCCGATGCGCGCGATGGCTTCAAGCCTGTTCACCGCCGCATTCTGTACGCGATGTACGATATGGGTCTGCGCCCTGATTCGCCCTACAAAAAGAGCGCACGTATCGTCGGTGAAGTGCTGGGCAAGTATCACCCGCATGGTGACGCTTCCGTGTACGAAGCGATGGCGCGTCTGGCACAGGATTTTTCGATGCGCTATGAACTGGTCGATGGTCAGGGCAACTTCGGCAGCATCGACGGCGATGCGCCTGCCGCCATGCGCTACACCGAAGCGCGAATGGAACACATCGGTTTCGACATCATGAACGACATCGACAAAGATACCGTCGATTTCGTGGATAACTTTGATGGTAGTCTACAAGAGCCGGGCGTGCTGCCCTGTGCCATTCCCAACCTGCTCGTCAATGGCGCGTCCGGGATCGCTGTCGGCATGTCCACCAGTGTTCCGCCGCACAACTTGGGGGAAGTGTGCGATGCGCTGGTCTACATGCTCGGCTCATGGGATCGGCTGGACGAAGTGGAAGTTAGCGATTTGATGCGTTTCATCAAGGGCCCGGACTTCCCAACGGGCGGCGTGCTGTACCGTGAAGACAGCAAAGGCGAAGATACGCTCATCACGGCCTATGCCACCGGGCGTACCAAGTTGGCTGTGCGTGCCAAAGCCCATATTGAAAACATGGGACGCGGCAAAAGCCGGATCATCATCAGCGAGATTCCCTACCAGACGAATAAAAACAGCCTGATCGAGCGTATGGCGGATCTTGTCCGCGACGGCAAAATCGAAGGCATCAGCGATCTACGCGATGAGTCGGATCGGCAGGGGTTGCGAATCGTCGTTGAAGTACGGAGCGGCACACAGCCCACCGATGTACTTTCGGCATTGTTCAAGTACACCCCTCTTGAAGATACGTTCAGCGTAATCATGCTGGCATTGGTTGATGGCGAACCGCGCACGCTCAGCCTCAAACAAGCCTTGCGCGTCTACCTCGATCATCGTTTGGAGATCGTCCGCCGTCGCAGCGAATATGACCTGACGCGCGCCCGCGAACGCGCTCACATTTTGGAAGGCTTGCTCATTGCGCTGGACAAGCTGAACACGGTGATTAAGTTGATCCGCGAAAGCGCCACCGCTGATGTCGCCCGCACTGCGCTCATGGAACGACTCAAGCTGACCGAGGCGCAGGCTAATGCAATACTCGAAATGCAGCTTCGCCGCCTGGCCGCGCTCGAACGCCAGAAGATCGAAGACGAATTTGCCGAAAAGCGCAAAACGATTGCCTATCTGGAAGGCTTGTTGGCCGATCCGGGCGCGATGCGTCAGGTGATTGCCGACGAATTGGTGCAGATCAAGGCGCGCTATGGTGATCCGCGTCGCACGGTGATCGTCAATGGCCCAACTTCCGATGTGAGTGCGGGCGACTTACTGGCACACGACGAACAAACCTGGGTTACGCTGACTGCCAATGATAAGCTGAGCCGCACGTTCACGGATGCGCCACCCAAGACCACTTCGGCCAGTGATGAAGCGCCGCGCTTTGTGATCCCCAGCAATACCGCCGACATTCTGTACCTGATCACGGCCAAAGGCGACGCCGTAACGATTCCGACGCAGCAGTTACCCCAATCGGATGATCCTTCGACAGGCGGTACAGTCCGATCTCTGTCATCGCTCAGTGAGAATGATGAGATTATCTCGATACTGAGTGTCTCACCGCTGCAAGAGGACGGTTACTTGTTTTTCGCAACGGCAGGCGGCGACGTAAAACGCATCCGGGTTGCCGATCTGCCGGGTATGTCGGCGCATCCCTTCATGGTAATGAACGTCGGCAGTGACCGGATCATGGCCGCCAATTTCGTGACCGACGAAGATGAAATTGTGCTGGTCACAGCACAGGCGCAGGCCATTCGCTTCAAAGTGCCCGATGTGCGGCCTACGGGTTTGCCCGCTGGTGGAATGCGCGGCATCAAACTCAACGAGAACGCCGAAGATCAGGTAGTGGGAAGCGCCGTCGTGCGCGAAAACGCCGCGCTGTGGGTGATCACAGGCGGGGGCATTGCCAAGTGTTCGATGCTCAACGAGTATCCGCAGCAAGGCCGCGCCGGGAGCGGCGTCGCAACCATGAAACTCCCGAACGTCGCCGAAGCGGACGGTCTGATCGCCTCGAACAAAAAAGATACGCTGGTTGCGGCAGCCATCGGCCAGCTTGACGACACAATCATCGTCCTGACGCAGCGCAAAAAGTTCAAAGTAATGAAGATCAAGACGGCATTGCTCACGGCGCGGGCAAAAGGCGGCGGCGCGGTGATCGCACTTGGTAAAACGGATCGGGTTCGCTCTGCAACGACGATTACGCCGCGCGCCAAACCACCGCTTAACGGCGGGTTCAGCGGCATGAATGGTTCAGCCAATGGCGCGAATGGTTCCTCACCAGATGTTGATGTTGGAAAGTAGTCGATGCGGTAAAATATACCTGTTCAAGTTTTACCGTTTGCGATAAGGAACAGGTGTAATGCGCGTGTTACGCTACGTTTTGATGATTGCGCTGTTGTGCAGCATTGTAATGGCCGCTCAACCCACCAGTGTGGCAGCGGCACAGAGTACCGTGCCTCGTTTCGAGGCGGGCAAGTGCCAGTTCCGTCTGTCAGCCGGTCAGGTGAAGGGCAAAACCGTTTGCGGCATGGTGACAGTTGCCGAAGACCACGCTAAACCCGATGGCAAAACGATTACGCTGCCAGTGGCCGTTTTCAAGAGCCTATCTGATACGCCCGAAGCCGACCCCGTGGTCTATCTTGAAGGCGGCCCCGGCGGTTTCACGCTGGCGAGTGCCGGCTTTTATGCGGTCAAGTTCGCGCCGTTTCGCCAGAAGCGTGATGTGATTTTGTTCGATCAACGCGGGACAGGCTTCGCTAAGCCGTCGCTGTACTGCCCGGAAGTGACCGATCTGTACAACGAACTGCTCAATCAGGAACTTACTCCCGAAGAAAGCACCAAACGCGATCTTGCTGCGAACCTGGCCTGCCATAAACGGCTGGTTGACTCCGGCATCGATCTATCGCACTTCAACAGCACTCAGAATGCCGCCGATGTAAGCGATATTCTCCAGGCGCTTGGCTACAAACAGGCCAACCTGTACGGCATCTCGTATGGCACGCGCCTTGCCCTAACCGTCATGCGCGATCACTCCGAAGGGATTCGCAGCGTGATTCTGGATAGCGTCGTGCCGCTGGAAGTAGACCGTTGGGCAGACCAGGCACAAACGACACAGCGCGCCTTCAAAACGCTGTTCGCAAGCTGCGCCGCTGATGCGAACTGCAACAAGACATTCCCCAATCTGGAAAAAGTCTTTTATCAGGTTGTCGATAAGCTCAAAGCCAAACCTGTACTGGTCACGGTGAACGATCAAAACGGCGGTGCCAGTCACGAAGTCATGGTCGATAACTACGGCTTCATTGGTGCATTGTTCCAGGCATTTTACCTGACCTCTGAGATTCCGCGTCTGCCTGCCGTGATCTATGCTGCTCAGAAAGGCAATCTGAACGAGATCGCATCACTGCTGCTACTGTCTGTTGAGCAAAACGATACATTCAGTATTGGCCTGTACTGGTCAACCGAATGCCGCGAAGAAATGCCGTACACAACCCTCGAAACAGTAGACGCCAGTGCCAAAGACCTGACACCTCAGTTGCGCGACTATGCGCTTGAAGGCAATGCCGAAGAATTCGCGCTGTGTAAAGCGTGGGGCGTGGGCAAGGGTAACGACAACGATAATCAGCCCGTCAAGAGCGATATTCCAACACTCGTGATTGAGGACACATTCGACCCGGTGACGCCGCCTGCCTACGGTAAACGTGTGGCCGAAACGCTGACGCACAGTTACTACTACGAGATTCCAAATGCTGGACACGGCGCAAGTCTGGCCGGATCGTGCCAGTTCGGGATCGTGCGGGCGTTCATCGATCAGCCAACGGTCAAGCCGAATGATGCGTGCATTGCCAGTATCGGCGGCCCGGCGTTCGTCACGAAATAGCTATTTGCGGCTTAATCGCTGATCGTCCAATGCTCCGTGAAGTTGATCAGCGAAACGACGAAGCTGGCAAAAAAGACCTGTATCCCCAACGCGATCAGGACAAGGCCAGGGATCAACAGGCGCAGCGCCACCCGGTAATCGAGTGTGCCAAATTGGACGCTCGTCCACAGTTGTAGGGATCGCAGCGTTGGCAACACACCCAGAATGAACAAACCGCTGCCAAGCACCAACCCTGTTCCGAGTGGGGCACCGCGCAGCACCCGGAACAGGACGCGCGGCAGTGGCAGCAATCCGATATTAAACGCGAACAGACGCGCAGCCAGCCAGAATGTCAGGATTTGAAAGCCGATGATCACGGCCACACCCGACACAAGCAGTGTATGTACATCCAGCCCGATAGAACCGATCACAAATGTTCCCTGTGCCAACACGAACATGCCAAGCGCGCCTAAGACGGTAAGCACGAGGCCGGGGTAAAGGAAAATCCAGGCCGGGCTAAGCAGCAGCATAAACCGCAAATGTCGCCAGCCATCGCTCCAGGTGCGAAGGTGCGGCGCGCGCGAACGGCCATCGGGATGGTAAGTGATGGGCACTTCAACGATGCTTAATTTGTGCAGCGCCGCTTTAGCGATCATTTCCGTAGCGAATTCCATCCCCGGCGTTTGCAGTTTCAGGTCTTGCACGGCCAGCCGATCAAAGCCCCGCATTCCGCAGTGGTAATCGCTGAGGCGCGTCCCAAAAAGCAAATTGCCCAGTCCGGTGAGCGCCGGGTTGCCAAACCAGCGGTGCAGCGGCGGCATCGCCCCCGGCATAATGTTGCCCCGGATGCGCGTACCCGAAACGAGTTGGTAGCCCTGACGCAGTTTTTCGACAAATGGTTCGATGTTCGTCAGATCGTAGCTGTCATCCGAATCGGCCATAATGATGTATCGGGCATTCGAGGCTTCAATGCCCGCCATCAAAGCCGCGCCGTACCCTTTCCGTTCCACCTGAATCACCCGCGCCCCGCAGCGTGCCGCGATAGCCTGTGAACCATCGGTACTGCCATTGTCTGCGATGATGATCTCGCCGCGTAATTGTGCCTTCTGAATGGCGTCAGACGCCTTGCGGATGCAGCGTTCGAGGGTTTCAGCCTCGTTCAGGCAGGGCATCACAATTGATAGTTCCATCATGCTTAAACCATTCGCCGCCGACTCTGTCGGATCAACCTGTTTGATCGGTGTTGCGATGCGGGGTGATGATGAAACAATTGCTTGTGATGTTGAAACAGCCATACAGTTTACCTGACTCTGAAACTCACTGAGCCGCTGATTGTAGGATATCCGCGCCAACCTTGCCACTTTGCCAATGTAGCCCGAATCAAGGCTTGCGATCAACCCTAAGCTGGCGTATTCTGAACAGCAAATCAAACAGCTCAGATAAATTGATTATCAACAGCTAGGTGGATAACCGATGACCAAAAAAGCGAAGAAAAACGACAAAGTGCAGACCCCCAAACAAGGCGCAAAACGAGCCGACTCACCACGCGCCATCCAACGCGAATGGATTCAGGAGTTGCGAGAGGAGATCGGCTACCTGCATGAACTCTCGCTGTCACTCATGGCCGAACAGGGCATTTTGCCGCCTTTTTACGGTGGTGATTTTCTGGAAGAAGACATGGAAACGATTGTCTTGTGGGGCGAACTTGACAACAACGAGCAGGAAATCGGTTTGCTGATGCTGCGTGTCGCGGAAGACGTTGAGCCAAACCGCGAGTTACGGATCGCGCGTGATGACGTCGATATGGTCAACGATTGGCCGATTGCCGACTTTTTCAAACAGTTGCAGTCGATGGCCGATGCGCCGTCCATTGAAATGGGACCCGAACTGGACTCTCTGCTGGTCACGATGATACTACCGGGGCCACAGGTGCAGCCCGCGCCCGGCTATGATCGTAAGAAAATGCTTGAGCATATGTATGAGGATTTGCCCTACGCTGTGTTCTTGCATATTCCAGTAATTAAAGGCGAAACCGGGGAAGACCTGGATTACGATTGGGGCAATCTGGAAAGTTTCCGTGCAGAGGTGGTCTTTGCCGAGACGCCTGACGAATTGGAAACGGCGGTCTGGAAATATCGGCTGGAACTGGCCTTGAAATATGAGATCAACGACATAAAGTCAGAAGCAATTAACCCGGACGACGTGATGATGGCGGTAGATGTGGGTGGGCTGACAGGTGTCTTTGATGTGATGGTAATGGACGCCATGCGTTATTATGGCAGCACATCCCCCATCAAGGCCAGACAACAAACGCTCGATGTGATGCGCGGCGAGGACGGCGATCTGGTGGTCTACGCGCCGCTCAAAGCAGAGGTCGAACCGGTGCCGCTGCTGGCCGAAGCCAGAGAAGATTTCAGCGAAGCCGCGAAAGACGGCATCCTGCTAAAGATCAACTCAGACAGCGACGTGATGAAACTCATTTGGCCGCAGGTGCGCCCGCATCCGTATTTCTGTTTTCGGGTTCGGCATGGCATGATGAAGCTCGGCAAAAGCGGCCAACCGCGTGTTGACGGCTATTTGCCCGCGCCCGTTATCGAGTGGATCGTCGCTGAGTCGATACCCGAATTGTACGCCAAAACGCTGCTCTACTGCTTGCGTCAACTGCTCGTTTGCACCGGTTACATTCGGACGTACATCCTGCCCCCCGAATTAGCGGATGAGCTGGATGATGACGCGACTCCGTAGGCTGTATGCGCTTGGCTTTCGGCTGCTTGCCGGGTTCATCGTTTTTGTCTTGCTGATTACGCTGAGCGCCGATAGCGCCGATGGCAGCAGCTTATATACACAACTTTTGCTGCGGGCGGGCGCGGCCACCTTCGACTATGTGGGCTGGGAGATCGATGCGCTTAAAGGGAAATTGGCACAGGAAATCGCGGGTGTCGCGCCGTACCTGACCGAAGACCAGCGAACCGCCTACGTCCATGATTATCTGAAAGCGGTTGGCAATATGCAGTCGCTTGACGCGCAAATCGCCGCCGTTTATGCCAACCCAACCATCAAAGACCCGGCGGCAGACTCCGCTGAACTTCGGATGCGACGTGATGCTACCCTATTCGAAGTGACCCGCCGTGAGCCATTGGCCGAAGCGATTGCCGAAGGGCAGGTTGCCTCGGTGCTGCGCGATGAGGGCTTCGCTACCTTCGGGCAAATCATTCCGCCCGTTTCAGCGCACATTACACAATTGCCCGCCTTTCTAGCCGTCTCACCACGCGATACCATCCGATTAGAAAGT
>JBBSEU010000068.1:0-21534 GCA_038239365.1 Aggregatilineales bacterium | reverse complement strand
CGCCCAGATCCCTCACTAGGTCGATAGGTGTCCCATCCGCCGTGAAGTTGCCGGCGGGTGCAGTCAGCCAGGCGGACCCGGTGATTTCCAGCCGAAAAGTCTCAGGACTCTCGGGGCCATTGGTAAATGGGTTCGAAGCGGCGAACAGCGCGCCTGCTGAGCACAAAAAAAGCAGTGGAACAAAACAATTCCGACGACTCATAACAACTGCGAGTGATGTCGCTCGCAGCGCTAGAAAATCTCACGCAACTTTGCTAACCAAGCTAATATTACGTTCCCGGAAAGCGTGTTGCGCACATTATCCTTACATTAGCCGCGAAGGAAACGGCAATTGAGCGAGTTCAAGAGCAGATATCGGCACTCGCGGACTATTTGAACCCCATCGAAATTGTTCCCCAAACGCACTAATCGAAATCGCGGCGCCCTCGCCGCCCGCTTCTTTGATGCTCAGAGGTTCGTCCGCCGCTGGGTATGGCGGCGCACATACCAGCACGGCGGAATCCCCTCATGCGGAAACAACGCGTTCACACACGGCTGATCGTAAGGATCGTCAAACAGAAATTCCTCGCGCTTATCTTTCCGCGGAACCGCCGTGTACGGACGAACCTCTACCGTGGAAGTGGGGTCTTTCCGCTGCCTCACCGCCAGTCCATCCCCGACATACACAGCACCGAGCACCACTACCAATCCCAGAACAAATTGCAGAATCCGCTTAAGCATCCAACCGGCTGCGCGACGAGTCCAGATGTATAATCCCCCGGCCGATCGCAATCGTCACCGCATGCGTTCTATCCTTCGCGCCCAGCTTGCTCAGAATACTTTGCACGTGCGCCTTTACCGTACCCGAAGCAGTACCCAAAACATCGCCGATTTCCTTATTACCCAACCCGCGCGCCACCAATGCCAGCATATCGCACTTCTCGATGTTCAAGGTTGTATGCGTGACGATCACTACCACATGCCCGCGATCCGCCAGTTTTCGCAGAATGTCCATCAATTCCTTGTCCAGGCCTGGATCAAGGCCGGACGAAGGTTCATCCATAAATAGCAAACCTGGTTCGGCCATCAACTCAAGGGCGATATTGACGCGCTTCTTTTGGCCGCCGCTCAGGCTGCGAATCAATTGTTTGTCGTAATCTTCAAGTTCCAGATCGTCAATCACACGCGAAACTCGTTGTTCACGCGATTCGGGCGGCTCATTCGGGAAGCGTAAGCGCGCGCCGAAGGTCAATGCCTGCCGCACGGTCAAATCATTTTGCACAATATCGGCCTGGGGCACATAGCCGATGATCGGTTGATACATCGTGTAGTGCGTGTAAAAATTGTCACCATTCACCAACACTTCGCCGCCAGTGGCACGCGCCGCGCCATTCAGCGCACGCAGCAGGGTACTTTTGCCCGAACCGCTGCCGCCAATCACGGCCACGAATTCGTTGGGATGAATCGACAAGGTTACATCGCGCAAGGTGTTTTTCTGCGTGCGCCGGATAAACCCTTCGTGGTAAGTCATCTCCAGTTCGCGTCCATCCAGTTGGAACTGCTGGGCGCTGGCAAGCCGTTGCAAGCCCTGTTCGCTGTACACGAGCAGCACTTTGTCGATGCGGATCACATCATCCTTTTGCAGCCGTGTGACTCCGGTCACTTTTCGTTCGTTAACAAAGGTGCCGTTAGCACTTTTCAGATCGGTGATGATGTGATGATTGCCCTGCACATTGATCTGTGCGTGATGCCACGAGACAGCCAGCGCATCCAGCTTCACGCTTGAGTCGGGGGCGCGTCCAATCGTGAACGGGAACTGCTGGAAGGGATATAACCGTCCAATGGACGACGTACCGCCGGTTGAACGCTCCACCGGGTTCGAGTAGGCAATCGTGACACCCGTACCGTTGGCATCCTGCAAACGGATCACATCCCCATCTCGGAGCAGGGCGCTATCCACCGGCTGATTGTTGATCAGTACACCTTTGCCAGTGGTAATGTCGAACAAGCGGTAGCCGCTGCCTTCGGACATGATGCGTGCATGGCGCGGCGAAACACCGGGCGACTCGATACGAACATCCTGGCCTTCTTCACGGCCAAGTGTCATCACGCGCTTGCCGAGCCGCACAGTATAGGGATCGCCTTTTGCGGGCAGGACACGAAAGGTTGGATCGCGCTCGTCAATTTCGCCCAGATGCTGTACAAGGGTTCGCATCAGCGACGCGCCACAGTTCGAGCAAACCATTGCATCAGCCGGGTTAAGCGTCCCACATTCCGGGCAGGGTTTTTGGTCAGTCATGGGGTATTGGGTCCCTCGTTATCTTTTTGCAAATCGATTCAGCTATTAATCATAGTAGATTCGCTGTATTGGACAAGCGTTAAGGCTGGCATCTGTTTCAAGGTTGTTATAATCTGCAAACAACGGTACTGTTACAATAGAGTTCGCTTGCAGCAAGACCTGTTAGACTTAGGCAACATTGAAACCATCAAAACACAGCAGCAAGGTACTGATAGGCTGCTAACCAGTTCTGGAGAGTGATAAAGAATGCCGCGTGCTAATTTTTTGCCCGTTGAGCCAGCACAGGCACAGGTGCTGGTCGTTGAGGATAACGTACCAAACTTTGTACTCATCGCCCGAATGCTGGCGTTTATGGGTGTGCAGCGGTGTGAATGGAAAACGTCGGGCTGGCAGGTTGTCCAGTTTGCCGACACCTTGCCACGCATTGACTTGATCCTGATGGATATTCGCTTACCCTACGAAGATGGCTATCAGGCTTTGCAAAAAGTGCGTGCCAGCGCCCGCCTGCGCGATACGCTCGTGGTGGCCGTGACCGCCGAAGCGAATGAAGAACAATTGCGGCGCGCTAAGGCATCGGGCTTCGATGGCTTTTTGGGCAAACCGCTTGACCCGGATCGATTCCCTGACCAGATTCGCAAAATTCTGAATGGCGAGGCCGTCTGGGAATGGAAATAAACGGAACAGGCAAACAAAAACCCGGCGAAATGAACTCGTCGGGTTTTATATCAGTCGGGGCGCACGGATTTGAACCGTGGACCTCTTGCACCCCATGCAAGCACGCTAGCCAAACTGCGCCACGCCCCGTCAACTACCCGGATCATACTCGATAGCGCGCGCTTCCGCAAGGTTGAAAGTTGATTGGCTGACTGGCAACGCCTGCCTTCCACAAAATCCAGCCGTATCGGCTTCAAAAACGGACGAACTCAAGTTTGCAGCAAAAGTAATTTTACTGTTTAATGATGGGCATTCTATATGTATAAGGAGCTATTATGCGGTTGATGGGACGTATGGCCTTCCTGATTCTGGTGTCTGGGCTTCTGTTCGCTTTATTACCCAACATGGATAGCTATGCACAGGGTACAACCTGCTATGGGTTAGCCGCGGCAGATTGTAAGATTATCACTACGGCTGATAGTAAAATCGATCAGGAAAAGACATTTAAGCAGGACTTCGATCTGTCTTTAAGCATCAACAGCCCCGATCAGACACAATCAATCACCGCCAAAGGCAGTGGACTTGCGGCACTTGATCCAGCCGGGATGGCCGCAGCAGGGAATGATACAGCCGCAGTCCTGAACAGCCTCAAAATGACTCTGTCAATTGATGGGGCACTCAAAATCAGCAGTCGCACATCGAATGTGAATCAGGCTGGTAAAGCCAATCTTGTACTCCTTGATGGCAAGATTTACGAACAGGTTACGGGAGCGAATGGTAAATTAGATGCCTGGCAGGGGCAAACCATCGCTTCCTTGATGAATACGGGGTCAGATGCTGTTACGACAGCCAATGAGAGCAATGCGGCTGTACTTGCCATCTTCAACGACCCTGAAGTGCTGAAAGCATTTGCGGCGATTCCAACCATTAAAGGGTTCATTTCGCTCAAGAAGACTGCAAATGCCCCCACACTTGACGGTCAGAAACAGATCGAGTTTGTATACACCTTTGATATACTCACGCTGATTAAGGCGAAAGAGATGTATCCAGTGCTAAGGGCATTTGCCTCAGCGGGCGGTTCGGATGCTTCCAAACTCACCAACCAGCAAATGGCTCAAGTTGCACAACTCGTCGCTAATGTCTTTAAAAATACGACATTTAAGGTTACGCGCTGGATTGGCACCAAAGATAATCTCTATCATGCCCTGGTATTTGATAGCGTATTCAACGTCAATACCAGTGTGCTTGGGCAAATTGGGCAAAAAAGCGACTCCAATGCGGTCGGGCTAATCGGACAGACAACGATCAAATTGCACTTTGGAGTGCGCTTGACCGCTGTCGGAAAACCCGTCGATATCCAGGCACCGGAAGGTGTAACGGTTCCGTAAGTTCATCCATGATGTCAGGGCAATTTTTGTCGCGCAAACGAAAACGGCTCTGACAGCCCCATTTGGTGCAGCAGCGTGTTCATATCGAAGTACATGCGCTCCCCATAAAATTTATCGCTCACCACCGGAAACATGATGATCAATGGGAATGTCACGAATTTTCCCGTTGGCGGAATCTCGAATAGCGCGCCGTTATGCGTTCCTCGAAAGCGCGACTCCTCAACCACCATTTCCTCGCCAATCGTCACCGTTTGCAGATCGAACGTTGCATCGGGCAAGCCATCGAACAAGCCCTGATAAAACGCCGCAACGCCACTTTTGCCGTCATACGTTTGTCCGGTTGCCATGATCGTATACTGCGGCTCATCAACCAGAGTCGCCAGCAGGCCGGGAATATCGCGGCGGTTTTCAGCCAAAACGTGACGCTGCCATAGGCGCTTGAGCTGGTGAAGTGTGGTCATTTTGTTGGACTCCTTGCCAAAGGGGAATTTTTCCAGAGTATAGCGCACGCGGTATAGTTAAAATCCTTTTCGGGCAAGATTTTGACGGATTCTTATGCACGTCGAACTAGACGCGATTACCAAAACATTCGGATCAGTGCGCGCCAACGATAACATCTCCATGAGGCTCGACGGTGGTCGCATCTATGCTGTTTTGGGCGAAAACGGCGCGGGCAAATCGACACTGATGAAGATCGTGTCGGGCTACCAGCCACCCGACAGCGGACGCATACTTTTGGATGGCCGTGCTGTTCAATTCGGAATGCCCGCCGATGCGCTGCGCTTCGGGATCGGGATGCTGCATCAGGAGCCGCTCGATGTGCCGTCGCTCACCGTCATGGACAACTTTATTCTGGGACGCCCCGGCGGATTGCTGCCAGATCGACGCGGCGCACGTCAGCAGTTGGATGGGGAAATGGCGCGATTCGGCTTCACGCTCAACCCCGACGCCTATATCGACACGCTGACGATTGGCGAACGGCAGCAGTTGGAGATCATGCGCCTGCTCAGTTTGGGTGCGCGCGTCCTCATTTTGGATGAGCCGACGACGGGCATTTCGGCAGAGCAAAAGGATATGCTGTTCCAATCATTGCGCGATCTGGCGAAAAACGATGGTCTGACGGTTGTCCTCGTGTCGCACAAGCTGGAAGATGTCGAAGCGTTGTGCGATCAGGTAATTGTGCTGCGGGCGGGGCGCGTGGTGGGCGAACAGACAATGCCAATCTCAACTGCCCAAATGGTGGATATGATGTTCGGGCAGCGGCTCGATCCGGTCACGCGCGAACGACATTCGGGCAAAGGGCGCATCGTGCTTCAAATCGACAATTTGCATGTCGAAGGGCAACGCCTCAAAGTTGAACAAGTCTATTTGAAAGTCGCGGCGGGTGAGGTGATCGGCATGGCCGGGCTGGATGGCAGCGGCCAGCTTGAAATGCTGCGCGCCTGTGCCGGGCTTGAACATCCCACTTACGGACGAATCATGCTGAACGGCGAAGACATTACGCAGCGCCCGTACCACGAACACACCGCGCGCGGAATCGCCTTTGCCCCGGCTGGACGCCTGGAAGAAGGGCTGATCAGCGGCCTGACCGTATCGGAACATTTCGCGCTGGCAAGTCCGCCGCAAGGCCTGTGGGTCGATTGGAAGGGATCAACTGAACGCGCGCAAACCCGAATCGCCGAATACAGTATTCGCGGGCAGCCTGCCAGTTCGATTCAGACGCTTTCGGGCGGCAATCAACAGCGTGTATTATTAGCCCTTTTGCCCCCAAAGTTGCAACTACTCTTGCTGGATAATCCCACGCGCGGCCTCGATGTCGAAAGCGCCCGCTGGATTTGGAGTCAACTGCTCAAGCGGCACGAAGAAGGCACGGCGATCCTGTTTGTTTCGCCCGATCTGGACGAAATCATCGAGTACAGTGATCGAATCGCGGTCTTCTATGGCGGACGGGTCACACTGATCAACGATCCGTCCAGCATCACGGCGGCACAGCTTGGCGGACTCATTGGCGGCAAAACGCTATGACCCCTCTACAAAACGGCCTGCGACGAATGGGTGGCGCAGGTGCAGTGCTGATCCCGGCGCTCGTTTTGGTACTGGTATTTATTGTGGCGGTGCTGCTTGCGCTCGGTAAAGACCCGGCGCTAGCCGCGCAAAAGTTTATAGATGGCGCTCTTGGCAACGACTCGCGCCGTGCCGATGTGGTCATGACTGCGCTGCCGATTCTGCTGTGTGCTAGTGGCTTGCTGCTGACCTATACGGCGGGCTTGTGGAACATCGGCGTTGAGGGTCAGGTGACGATAGGTGCGGTCTTTGCCACGTTCATCGCGCGCACTGTGACGCTCAACCAGACCTCAATTCCGATCCTGTTGATCGAGATCGGGTTGGCGGCGTTGGGCGGGGCATTGTGGGCACTGCTCACGGCGATCCTCAAAACGCGCGGCAAAGTCAACGAAATTTTTGGCGGCGTGGCGCTCAACTTCATCTCACAAAATATCCTGATCTATCTGGTTAGCGGTCCCTGGCAAGCTCCCGGCAATTCGCCAACGACGGCACCATTCGCCGAAGGCGCGCTCTTTCCGCGCATCGGCGGGTTGCGACTGAGTCCGCTGGCGATTGTGCTGGCCGTAATCGCTTATGCGGCGGTCTTTGTCGTACTGAATGGGACACGTTGGGGGTTGCAACTTCGGGCGATGGGACGCAGCGAAAAATCGGCGTTTCTGTTGGGCGTTCGCACGGAACGGAATGTGCTGCTGTCGATGGCGTTGTGTGGCGCGTTGGCCGGAGTCGCAGGGGCCATTCAAGTGTTGTTCACACGCGGGCGGCTCGTGACGGGCATCTCTGGCGGAGTCGGCTTTTTGGGCGTGCTGATCGTGCTGCTGGTAATGGTTCGGGCAGCGTGGGTGCCGCTTGTGACGCTGTTTTTCGCCATTGTGCCGGTGGGTAGTCAAAAGCTGGATGTGTCGATGAATCTCGACTCGGCCATTGGTAACGTGTTTCAAAGTGCGCTGGTGCTGGCGGTCTTGCTGGCGAATGGTGTGCAGGGGCGGCTAGCCGCACGGCGAAAATAAGGCTAAATATGGCTTCCGATCTTTTCTCCAATGAACTGGCAAGCATCATTCGTAGTGGCGCGCCATTGGTGCTGGCCGCCGTCGGTGAAACCTTCACCGAACGTGCCGGAATCGTTAACCTGTCGCTCGATGGTTCGCTGATGCTTTCGGCGCTAGCCGGGTTCGTCGTCGCCAACAATTCGCAAAGCCTGATACTCGGTACACTCGCCGCGATTCTGGTGGGCGCGGTGGTGGCCTTGATCGTGGCCGCGTCGAGTATCGAACTCCGGTTGAGTCAGGTGGCCGTTGGGTTCGTCCTGACGTTGTTGTGCCGCGATCTGGCCGAGTTTCTAGGGCGTCCGTTTGTGGGTGTACAGGGCTTGCCGCCGCCATACTTTCCGATCCCGATCCTGTCCGATATGCCGCTGATCGGGCCGATCCTGTTTCGGCAGGATGTGTTCACCTATTTAAGCTATGTGGTGATCATCGCGGCTTGGTTCTGGATTTTTCGGACACAACCGGGCTTGAACCTGCGAACGGTTGGGGAACGTCCGGCAACGGCCTTTGCACGCGGTATTCATGTTAACCGCGTGCGTTATTTGTACAGCGCGTTAGGGGGAGCATTGGTTGGGTTGGCGGGCGCTGCCTACACACTCAATGTCACCTCGAAGTGGTCAGATGCGGACATCAGCGGCGCGGGCTGGATCGCGCTGGCGATTGTCATTTTCGGCGGCTGGTATCCGCTGCGCGTGGCGATTGGCGCGTATCTGGTTCGCGGGCTAAGCGTGCTGGCAACGAATCTGCAAGGGGGCGGAGTCGTGACATTGCCCCCTTCGCTGTTGAACGCTGTGCCCTGGATTTTGATGATCGTAACGCTGGTATTGGTGAGCAGCGGCTTATTGGATCGCTTGCCGAGTCGATTACGTCCGTTCACCGCGTCGCTGTTAAGATCGCGGCCACCATCGGCGCTGGGTACGGTTTTCGAGCAGGAAGGCCGACGCTAACGATTTAGCTATGCCCGCCCAGCCACTCTACGATCAGCGCCGCCGCGTCCGGGTGAGCATCCAGCAACGCGATCCCGTTTTGCTTGCCGGGGTAACGCTGCACCCGATGATCGCCTGCTGCGCTGTTGGCTAGAAGGGTGCTGTCGGGCGCGCTCGGATCATCATCCGCGCCAACCAAAATCAGCAGCGGACGTTTACCCAACGGTTTGATCGCATCCCGCGCCGAAATGGTTTGATCAACGGCGCGCGGACTGATCGCCACAACACCCTTACAGGTCGACTCAGTGGCGCATACGCTGATTGCCAGATTAGCGCCGATCCCTGCCCCGATCAGGCTGACACGTGCCGGATCAATGCCCGGCGAAGCGCGCAAAAACGAGAGCGCGGCGGCCACATCACGCGGGGCAACTGTCCAATCTGGTAGGCCGCCCGTATCGCCAGAACCACGCAGATCGATTGCCAGCACCGCAAAACCCGCCGCCTGTAACTGCGATGGTAGTTTGCCCCAACGCGCTTTGGTATCGTTGATGCTGTGTAATAGCAGTAAAGCAGGCGCTGGCGATTTTGCCGCTGGGTAGTACGATCCAAACAGGATCAGGTCGGTGGTGGGCACATAGACTGTGATTGAGGCTTGCGTGGCAATGGGGGACGGCGTAATCGTCGCGCTGCTGCCGTTGGCGGTGGGCACTGCACCCGGCGTGAAATCGTGGGCATCGACATTACCGCCCGGTGGTGGTGAGACCTGCTGTAGCGCCGCCGCGACGGTGGCGCTTGGCGGGATCGCGCCTTTGATCGTTGGAACAGGCGTCGGTGTAGCGGGTTCGGGATCGCACGCGACCATCAGGATCATCAACAAAAAAAGGATGAAGTTTCTCAACGGCTTTTCTGCGCCAGTACGATCATGCGCGGACATTCACCCTCGAACGGATTGCCGTCATAATCTCCGTAACGATCTACACGTCGTAAACCCACCGACTCCAGCAGCAAATCCATTTCCGCCGGGAAGGTGTAACGCAAAATCATGGGCGCAACCGTGCGATGTACCAGACCGCTTGAGTCGATCTCGTCATAAATCCACGAGATGTACTGCAACTGCTCGGTGCGCTCGATGCGGCTGACCGACTGCTGCATGACCAGATTACCCGACTCCGGTTCGGTGAAGGTGCGCTCAAGCGTCACGGAACTATCATCCTGCGCGGCATAGGCTTCGCCCGCGTTCGGAATATCGATCACGATGGTTCCGCCTTCGTCAAGGACAGCGGCTAATTTTTTCAAAAGAGATCGCTGCTGACCGTCACCGTACATCTGCATGAATGTGTTATAGGTAATAATGATCAGGCCATACTTCGCGCCGGGCAACGCATCGATCAGAATATCGGCCTGAAGCAGCGTGCAGCGTTCGCGCAGATCGGGGCGCTGTGCCTGTTTGCGACGAGCGCGCGCCAACATCTCCGCTGAGCGATCCAACCCGTGAATCGTCCGGCCTTCCGTCGCCAGATGAAACATGACGCGCCCTATCCCGCAGCCAACGTCCAGGATCAGACCGTCGGTGTCCTCGGCTACGGCACTGAAAAGAGCCAGATCATCGACTACATCTTCGTTTTCGGCGTCGTAATAGCGCGCAATCGTATCGTAAAAGTCGGCCAAAGCGATCTCCGTCTACAAAACCCTTAATCAGCACTACAATTGTATTGCTTGCAAGCGGCATTATAACAAACAAAGTTGAGAGGACAGATTATGCAGGTTGATTTGCGCGGCAAAGTGGCGCTGGTGACTGGATCGGCACATCGAGTCGGCAAGGCGATTGCACTTGAACTGGCGAAACACGGCGTTCATCAGGTGATCCACTATAACGGCTCTGCCGAACATGCCGAAAAAACGCTCGAAGAAGTGCGCGCGCTGGGTGTGGATGCGATCAGCGTGCAGGCGAATCAGGCGGATCGGAATGAGATCGCGGCGTTGTTTGAGGCACTGCGCGCGCACTTTGGGCGGCTGGATATTCTGGTGAACAGCGCATCGACTTTCCAGCGTGCCGATTTACGGACATTGAGTTACGAGGACTGGCAGCGCACACTCGATATTAATCTGACCGGGCCATTTTTGTGTACACAGCACGCCGCGGCGCTGATGGACGAAAGTGGAAAAGGCGGCGTGATCATCAACATTTCGGATAACAGTGGACTCAAGGCATCGCCCGCATACCCGCATCACAGCGTTTCAAAGGCCGGATTATTGATGCTCACGCAGGTTTCAGCGCGGGCACTTGCTCCCAACATTCGCGTGAATGCGATTGTGCCCGGCATGGTTTTGCAACCATCCGATTATAGCGATGAGCAGTGGGCGCGGCTTGCCAAACGCACGCCGATTGAGCATCCGGGTTCAGCGGAAGATGTGGCACGTGCAGTGGTCTACCTTGCCAGCGAGGACTATCTGACCGGGAGCGTCATTACAGTAGACGGCGGGGAACACATTCTATGATTGTTTATGGCGATCCTCAATTCAGTGCGAAGTTATCAGTATTGCTCGGTCAGTTCCAGACGCGGCTGGCAGTTCAACGCGCGGCGACACCTACGCTCGAAGGTGTGCGAACATTGCTCATTTCATCGGGGCAATTGGAACAGGCGGCGTTTGATTCTTCAAGCGACATAGCAGACACCGCCGCTCAACTGCATTCGGCGACGGCTTACGCGGCAGAGGCGTTTTATGGGCTGTGGCGAGACGCGAGTATGCCCGCACCAAAACGAACAGTCTCACAAGCACTGAACTTGATGGCAGCTACCCTTGAGGCGATCACCTGCCCGGAGACTTTAACGGTGAAGGTGAAACTGCCCGAAGGTTTCAGTTTCTACACGCTGTACCCGGAGCAATACGCGATGGCCGCGCTGCATTGGCTAGGCGATCACACCGAGGCACAAAAGGCGGTTGTGGTTGGGATTCGCAGCATTGGCACAACACTTGGTGCAGTGGTCAGCAGTGTATTGCAGGCAGGGGGTTGGCAGGTGCAGAGTTTTTCGGTGCGCCCCACCGGACATCCCCACGAACGTCAGGTACAGCTACCAACCATTGAGGACACGGCCAGTTCGTTAGGCGTGGTGGTGGATGAAGGCCCCGGTATTTCAGGATCGTCAATGGCGACCACTGCCGAAGCCTTTGTTCGTGCCGGAATTGTACGCGAGTCGATCAGTTTCTTGCCAGGGCATGGCAACGAACCAGGTCAGGCGGCGTCCGATGATGTGCGCCGATGGTGGGCAACCACGCCGCGTTATGTGACGAAAACGGATGATCCGATCTTCGCAGGTGGAAAATCTTTGCCCGAACTGCTGTCTGACGCAGTCATGACGCTGGCCTGTGTCGGTGAAAAGGTGGTTCAGATCGAAGACCTGAGCGGCGGTCTATGGCGTCAGCACGTCTTTACTGATCAGACGCAATGGCCTGCTGTTAACCCTAACTTTGAACGCATAAAGTATCGCTGTACAACGCAATCCGGCCTGAAAATTTTGTGGAAATTTGGCGGTCTGGGCAGCGGATCGGAAAGTTTGGAAAGCACCGCCGAAGCTATTGCAAAGCGTGCGAGCCAACGTGAAGCCAATGGACTGGGACCGGATTTGCTGGGCACGGCGCACGGTTTTGTGGCAACGCGCTGGGTTGAAGGTACGCCTATGCTCCAGCCGCGCGATGTACTCGTGATCCAACTACGCGAATTCATGCTCGTCGGGCGCTACATTCTGCGTGTGGCTAATCTACCGCTTTCCATTGAAGAACATGAGCAGGCGGTTGCGCGCCTTGAGGAGATGCTGTACTGGAACACCTGGGAAGCCCTCGGTGAAGCGATGGCTGAAAAAACACGGTTACTCGGACAGGCGGCAAAGTTGAGCAAACCATTACGCGCTTACGGTGATGGTCATCTGTCTCCGCACGAATGGATACGCCGCGCCAGTGGGCAGATCGTGAAAGTTGATGGCATCGGACATGATCAGAATCACACAATAATCGGGCGGCAGTCTATCGCGTGGGATATTGCCGGATTATTGATCGAGTGGGACATGGAGACGGATCAAAAAGCCGATGCAATGCTCAACAACCAATATACAGAAGCAGGTGATGAACCGATCCCGCCAGATGTGTTGTTATTCTACAAACTGGCCTATAGCGCCTTCCGAGTCGGGGTCTGTCATTTCGCGCTCAGTCAAGGGGATCGAACAGAGCAGGAACGCAACCGAGCAGCCTATAACCATTACTGCCAGACCTTGAAATATCTTCTGGAACGAATAGCAATATAACAAAGCACATACGACTTGTCTCTTAACATGACTCGCTTATACTGGTAGTTGTGCGTTCCAATCAACTGAAAGGATCGTTTATGCTGCCAAAATATCGTTTCCTGTTCTTCAACGTTGTTATTGGTTTAGCGGCCTGTGTGCTGTTCCTCAGCTTTGTCGGGAACAAACCAGGCATCGTATACGCCAGCCCTGCTAACCAAAGCAGTGCTGATGGCGATGTGGCACGGGGTAAATATCTTGTCACCATCGCGGCCTGCGTGGATTGTCATGGTAACTTCAAGATGGCATCCGAAAAAGGGGTTCCGCTGTCGGGTGGCACCGAGTTCAACCTGGGACCGGTGGGTACGTTTTATGCGGCAAACCTGACCACGTTGCAAGATTGGAAAACCGAAGACTTTCTGAAAGTGTTCCACGAAGGCCTTGATCCGAAATCGAAGCGCGTCCTGGCACCCATCATGCCTTACATAAGTTATCACGGGATGAGCGATTCGGATGTGGCTTCGGTTGGTGCTTACCTGCGTTCGCTGACGCCAGTCAAGAATGATGTGCCCGCGGCCAAACCGGGCGCGATTGCCGCCATTGCCTTTCGTGCGCTGCCTGCCGTTTCCGTCTCGGACATGAAAGCTGCCGATACCGCTGATTATGGCCGCTACATTGTTGAAAACATCTCGACTTGCGGCGATTGCCACAGTCCTCACGATCAACAAAATGCCGTTCTTAAAGGCCGCGACCTGTCAGGTGGTACACTCAATCTGGGTTCGGATCAAGAGCCAATTTATGCGTCGCCAATTCTGGGCAGTGTCCTGACCGCTGAAGGTTACACCAAAGAGAACTTCTTCGTCACACTCCGCACTGGTGTTCGTCCCTGGGGTGCCAAACTTCCGGTACAGATGCCCTGGCGGGCGTTTGCCCAGATGACCGATAATGACATCACCGCCGTCTGGAACTTCCTGCAAACCAAGAAAATGGATACGCCCTGGCCGCAACCAAAGGGTATTCCGGCAGCACCTACCGAAGGCGCACCACCTGTGCCGACTCCAGCGGCCACTGCCGCAAAATAGCACTTAAAAACATGACCCGGTGCAACGACGCCGGGTCAAAATTTACATTGATATGATGTTACTGCTTCGGGGCAGCCTGCATCACGTTATATAGCATTCGCGGAAAGCCGTCGCTGTTGAGTGCCGAAAAGCCCGCTTCGGGGCGGCTGTCCTTCGTATCGTTGACGAAGTCCGGCAGGAACGCGAAATTCAAGTTCCAGAGTACCATCGGCCCCATAAACGCCGCATAATCCCCATTTTGCGCGATCTGAAAGGCGCGAACGGTATATGCCGATTGCTGCGTCTCAGTCAGGCGATTCATCCAGCCCAGGCTTGGATCCGAGGGCGCTTTAGCAGGCGGGCCGTTCACGTGATCTTTCGCTTTCAAGCCGTCAAATGTCGGCCAGCCGAACTCAGTTGCCCATAATTTGCCGTTCGCGTGGCCGTTCTTGACCATGATCGAACGATAAGCATCAACGGTATCGAGGAAAAAGAACGTCGGGTTATTATCCCAACCGCCGCTGGGGTTCGCACAGCAGCGCGCATCCGGCGCATTTGACCAGCCATACGGATGAATGCCAATTTGCACATCCGGGTAATTACGAAGCAGGCCGCCCGCGTATAGTTCTTGCAGCCAGCGCCGATCATCCACTGAACCCGCGCCGTCCGCCGTCGGCGATAACCCCGCCGTAATGATCGGGACTTGCGAACGGGCACGAACCGCTTTATAGGCTGCATCGAAATACTTCAAGTAGGTGGCCGCGTTCATCGGTACGCCTGACCAGTCGTGCGCGGTGTTAGGCTCATTCCAGATTTCGATGGCGTCGGTTGGCTGCAAATTGTAGCGCCCGATCATGGCCGTGATGAAGTCTGCCAACTGTTTTGGTTGAGCAGGGGGGCCATCGTTTTGACCGCGCGCGGCGGGCGGACGTGCCCAATCGGGGGCTTTGGCAACGCTCATCATCATACGGAAACCGCGTCCCTGTGCCAGCCGCATATACAACACAATCTGACTGTCGAGCAAGCTGTATTGCCCCGGCGCAGGCTCAAGTTCCTTCCACGAAAGCTGAAACTTCATCCAGCGAAAACCCATGAACTGAGCGCCATCCATCAGATAGCGGAACTGCAATTCGGTCACGTTCGGGTGAACCTGAATGCCCATCATATCGCGCCGCAAGGTGGGCAGTGCCGTTGGTGTTGGGGCGATGGTTGGCACGGCACTTGGCACAACGCCATTCGTCGGCACGCTTTGAGCGGGTACGGCGGTTGGCGGTATGGCAGGCGGCGCATTTGTCGGCGGTACGGGGCTTGGCGGATTCGTCGGTTGAAGCTGCGTCGCGCCGCCGATCACCGCGCCATAAGTGGGTGCTATCGGAGTCGTTTGGGCAGCACGCGCCATATTGACGCCAAACAACACAATAAGCAGCGATAGTGCCGCGAACAATACTACCAAAACACGCAAAGGCGGATTGTTTTTCATTACACCTTACTCAATTTCGTAGATGTTTGCTGAATAGCCAGGCATATGTTTCAATTGCGGTTCATCACCATAAGGCAATTATTCTACATGCCGACGATTTATGACGCCGTTCCTTACCCTGACCTGAGTTTCAGCCAGACGCATCCAGATCGCCTGGCTGTGATTGCTGCGCTGTTTGGAGTGGAAGCGATACCTGCCGATCAGTGCCGCGTATTGGAGTTGGGTTGTGCCAGTGGCGGTAACTTGATCCCGATGGCGTATGGGTTGCCGAACAGCCATTTTGTGGGTGTCGATCTTTCGACTCGGCAGATCGAAAGCGCGCAGCAAATGGCCGATACGCTCCATCTGCAAAACATCACCTTCAAAGCGATGGATATCCTTAATGTGGATTCCAACTTTGGGCAGTTCGATTACATCATCGCGCATGGCGTTTACTCCTGGGTGCCACCCGCCGTCAGCGAGAAAGTTTTGACGCTCTGTGAGCAGCTTTTGGCGGCCAGCGGCGTCTGCTTCATCAGCTATAACACTTATCCGGGCTGGCACATGGTTAGCGCCGTGCGTGAGATGCTGCTCTATCATACACGCACCGAAGCCGATACGTTGACGCGCATCGCCGAAGCTAAAGATTTTCTCAACTTTTTGGCCGATGCCGCGCCGCCCGAAAACAGCGAACTGTACACGGCTTTCACAGGCGGTTATCATACCCTTCTGCAAAAACAGCGCCGCTATCTTACGACAAAAGAGGACGCACTGCTGCTCCATGATGAACTGGGGGAAATCAATCGCCCGGTCTATTTTCATCAGTTCATCGAACAGGCCGAACGCCACAACCTGCAATACCTGGCTGAAGCAGCACTTTTGCTGATGCGACTTGATGATTTTCCGCCGCCTGTGATCGAGTATTTGAGCCAGACGGTACACAGCCTTGTCGAACTGGAACAACACCTCGATTTTTTGCGAAACCAGACCTTTCGGCAAACCCTTTTGTGCCGCCGTGATGTTCGGGTGGATCGCACGATTAAGGCTGAGCATTTCGGCGGGTTGTTCATTGGCTGCCGCGCCGAACCGATAAATAATTCGTCTACTGAGTCTGGCCGGTTGGTGGCTCAGTTTCGCGGTGGTGATGGCATTATCTTCGCAACTGATCATCCCGTTACACAGAGCGCATTTCATTATCTGATCGAAATTGCGCCACGCTGTATCACTTTCGATGATCTGATTATTGAAGCACGCAAACGAGTGTACACAACGCCCGAAACGATGGCTGATAACGCGGCTTATGACGCTCACCAATTGGCGATTTCGTTGTTCGATGCGTTCACGCTTAGCACGCAAATCATTGAACTGCACAGTTATGCGCCACATTGGAAAGATACGATCAGCGAACGGCCAACGGCCAGTCCCATCGCGCGTTATCAGGCGCAGCACGGCAAAAGCCTGACTAACCTGCGACATGAACACATTGAGATTGACGCTAACGCATTACATCTGCGCCTTTTGCCTTATCTGGATGGAACACGAGATCGGGCGGCGCTGCTGGAAATTATGCTGAACTGGGCAGAAAGCGGCAAAATCTCAATTCGAGATGATGACGGTAGTTTGCTGGCGGATCGAGGAAAAATACGAGGCGTTTTGGATTTGAACCTGGATGCGGTGCTGTACTGGATGGCGCGTCATGGGCTGCTTGAAGCGTGAGCAGCTATAAATGGGACAATTACACCTGCAAAGAGGGCGGTTGAAAAGCGCAGGGAGGGGGAGTAAAATTGGGGGGGCAATAACAAATCGCTTAGCGGAGGGGCGAGTTATCCAAGTGACTTGAGTGAGGGCGAATGGCAACGGGTGGCGTCGTTCATCCCCAAAGCGAAAGCGGGCGGACGGCCACGCGCAGTGGTGATGCGCGAGGTTATCCACGGGATTTTGTATATCACGCGCAGCGGGTATGCGTGGCGCATGTTGCCGCATGACTTACCCAAATGGCAGACGCTGTACACGTACTTTCGAGCATGGCCGGCGCTTGGGCTGTGGGCGCGGATGAATGATGGACTGCGCGCCGACTGGCCTATCGAGCCAGGCCGCAATCCACAGCCGAGTAGCGGGAGCATCGACAGTCAAAGCCTCAAAACGACGGAAAAAGGGGGCTCCGCGGCTACGATGGGCACAAACGGGTGAAGGGTCGCAAACGGCAGTGGGTGGTCGATAGCCTGGGAATGCTCTTGCGCGTCAGTGTTCAGCCCGCCAACCTATCCGATGCACGCGCTGCCTGCTTTGTTTTTGAGAAACTTAAACCCACCTTTGAGTGCCTTACCCTTTTCTGGGCAGACCGTGCCTATCGCGGTTGGCTGGTCGCCTGGGTGCGTGACCATCTACAGGCCACCCGGCAGATGGTCGCCAAGCCCGATGGCGCTCCCTTTTTTGTGCAATTGCCGCGGCGCTCGGTCATTGAACGCACCTTGGCCTGGTTAGGTCGCTAGCGTCGGCTCAGCAAAGACTATGAACCCTTACCGCTTGTCAGCGACGCCTTCATTTACATTGCCGCCATTCGTCGTTTACTGCGCCTTTTTGGCTCTCCGACCACTTTTCAAACTCCCTTTTTGCAGCTGATGCAGGTGTAGGAGCGTCGCTAGCAAATCGAATACAAATCGTAAAGAAACCTTGAGGAATTGTTAAATCTTCTTGACATTTACCAAAACCGTCATAAACTGATTTTCAGGTAGGGTGACACACTTTACCGCGCTTGAAATAACGGATGAGATAGGAGTCGTGCATGGCAACACCGCGTAACGACGACAGTCCACCGTACCACTTACACTGAAATACCAGGCGTACAGGGGATCAGCACAATATACGGCTGATCCCCTTCTTTTTTTGTATGGCTGTCCTTGAATTTCGGCACTGATCGTTGTACGCTATCCCGACAACCCACATCACAAAGGGAACTGGCAATCATGTCCGAAGAAAAATACCTTACTGGAGAAGGCGCTGCCGAATTGCGCCGGGAACTCGACGAACTGAAAAATGTGAAGCGCCCCGAACTGGCTGCCAAGCTGAAAGAAGCCATTTCACAGGGCGACTTATCTGAAAATGCGGATTACGCCGATGCCAAAGAGCAGCAAGCGTTCCTGGAGGGGCGAATCAATTACCTCGAATCGCTGTTACGCAGCGCCACTGTTGTTGCCGACTCGACTACCAAAGCAAGCGTGGTGAAGGTGGGCGTACAGGTGGTGGTGCAGGAAGAAGGCGAATCGCCGGAAACGTTTATGATCGTGGGTGCTGCCGAGGCCAACCCCGCCGCAGGCAAAATCTCGCACGAAAGCCCGCTCGGTTCGGCGCTGATGGGTCACAAAGCCAAAGATAAGGTGAAGGTCAAAGCGCCCGGCGGCGAACTGACGTTCACGATCAAGAGCATCAAGTAGCCGCGATCAGACCGCGTTCATGGGCTGACGTGCATGATCTTCGCCAGCCGCTCCGCGCCAAAACGAAATACTCCCGGCCAACCTTCGCGTCGATACAGTTGCAGCATCATGCGTTCGTCGTCGCTCAGTTGGCCGTCGCCATAATTCCCATTTGGATCATCCGATACCCCTAGCAAATAGTCGGTGCTGACCCCCAGTTGTTCCGCTATCAATTTCAAATAGGTGGCAGATGGATCGACTAACCCGTTTTCGTACTTGTTCACTTGCGTATCACTGATGCCACAGCGACGGCCAAGCTCGCGCTGAGACCATCCTTGCTGCTCACGCAGGGCACGCATACGGTCTGTTCTTAGGGCAATCTGCTCATTCTCGACCCTGCTCACGCGACACCCATTTCAAATTTACGCCTGAGAATAAATTCCCAGGCTCAACAAACGAAGTCTACTAAAGTAGACTCAGGACATTATGCGTCCACTAAAGTGGAGTTTGATCGCTTAAGCCCAGCGTTTTAACGTCGAGCTTTAGAAGCGGGCTAACAGATGTATGCACGTTTTTAGCAATTGACGCTAATCACTTGCGTTGTTGTCTCAAATGTCTTACAATGCGGATTGTAAATCAGATGGCGGTGTCTACCCTGAGAAAGTGTCACCGCCACAGCAGAAAAGGAGTGCTTTTCTATGCGTAATGTACCACATTCCGCGCCGCATGGCTATTCCCCGTTTCCACTACTGAAAGCGCCCGCCATTGCCGGATTGCTCCCGGCGCGCGTGCCCGAACCGCGCCATTTCACGATTGAGGGTGCAGAACTCGACTTGCTGCCCGGTGATAAGCGGCGTGCCTTGCTTGAGGCGGCAGATAAGCTGCTGCATACGGCGATTCATGCGCTCACCAAAGGCAATCAAGTTGATCTGACGGAAGCGGCACTTGATTTTGATACGCATTTGATGGGGTTGTGCCGCACACCACCCGTTATCACAACATCGGTGATGATGAACAACGAAAGGTATAGAGAAACTACGGCCTTGCCACGCATCCCCACCAAAGAAGCAATGGATGCCGAGATTGACGAAATCCTTGATAACATGGTGGATGGCATGGCCGAACGCTATGCGGCATTCCAGGCGCAGCAGCAAGCGAAATATGGCAATCGCACGAAAGCAAAGGACGCCGAAAACCATGACGCCTAATCCTAAAGATGATCCCTTTACCAGCGATTTGAATGCGTTGGAGTTGGCGGTTTTGATGGCGTTACAGACAGTTGATGCGGCCACAGAACATATCGATAGCGATGAAAGTTGGCCGGGTACGACACGTGTCAAATTGGAAGCTATCGAGCATCAGTTAGATGTGGCACGTTTCTATGCGCCCGAAGTGCGCGCTACAGTAGAGGAACTGCGCCGTGCCATAACCCGGATACGTAAGCAGCGTGACATTCTGATTCAATTCCTCTCGACGAAAAGGAGCGATCTGTTTGATAACCTGACACCAGAGGATATTAAACTAGTTGTATGGCTGATCACCGCAATGAGGTCTGAACCAATGGGTACGCGAAATTTTGATCTGGATCATCTTGTACGGACATTGATCTATTTTCAAAAGCGCAGCGATCTGACAGATGAATGACCCTTCATGAGCTATATAAAGCCTTAAAAGTCTTAAGTTGACCCTTGACGCGCAATTCTGAGGGTGTATAATGCCGCTTAGTTACGGGTCGAAGCGACAGGGTTATCATTTTGGGAATGACTGGTCGCGGGTTCGAGTCCTGCCCGCTCCAGATATGGGGCGGTAGCTCAGTTGGTAGAGCAGTTACCCTTTGCAAACACTTATCCGTAACTCTTGAATAGTCTGGTCGTTGTGGGTCGAAGCAACAGGGTTACCTAAACGTTTGGTTGCGGGTTCGAGTCCCGTCGGGTTCGCAAGAAGCCGTAGCTCAACTGGCAGAGCAGACGACTACTCCTGTGCGATCATTTATCCACAACTTTGAGCAATCTTAGTTTGCGTCACGGGTCGGAGGGTATGGGTTATCCGAACGATAAAACGCCCACGCTCAACAACTTATCCGTGATGCTTCCAACAAATCAAAAATAAGAACGGGCCGTCGGGGTTGGGTTATTGGATACTCAGTTCGACTCTGAACCGTGTCCGGGCGAAAGCCCCAAACACGGTTTACCCAGCAACAAATCTTTGCCCGTTCTTTTTGAAGTGCCGCTTTCCGAGCGGGCCGAAAGTATGTGGTTTATCATCTTCCTTTGGGAGACCGGTTGCTGCCATATGCGTACCCTTGCCCGCTTTTTTTTGTGCCTGTTTACTGTTATTGAGTGAGGTGTAACCATGAGCTACCTGAAGAACTTTCTGAAGCCAAAGAACGCAACCGCAACGCCGCAAGCGCAGCCGATTCCCGGCTCAAAGCAAGTCCCCAATTCGGCGGGCGGCTACAGCTTTGCCGTCGACAACTGGAAGCTGCTGGATCGATTCCTGGTTTTGGGGAGCGAAGGGGTTCGTACTACGCCTCGGAACGCAAACTGACGGCGGAAAATGCCAGCGCGGTTGTCGCGTGCCTCAAGGCGGATGGTCTTCGCACAGTGCAGCACATCGTTCAGATCAGCGAAGCAGGCCGCGCGCCAAAGAATGATCCGGCGATCCTGGCGTTGGCGCTGGCTTTTTCGGAAGGCGATCTGGCGACACGACGCGCAGCAGTTGAAGCACTGCCGAAGGTTTGCCGCATCGGGATGCATTTGTTCCACTTCGCGGAGTATGTCGATTCGCTGCGCGGTTGGGGGCGTGGTTTGCGTCGCGCAGTGGCGAACTGGTACGTGAACACCCCGGCGAAAGATGTGGCTTTTCAGGCGGTCAAGTATCAGCAGTGCGATGGCTGGTCGCACAAGGATATGCTGCGTCTGGCACATCCTATCGCACCGAGTGACGATCATAACGTGGTCTTCAACTG
>JBBSEU010000067.1:0-21716 GCA_038239365.1 Aggregatilineales bacterium | reverse complement strand
TTTCAAGCCCTTGCTTCAAGGCCGTCCGTAGTTTGTCGTTATCTTCCACCATCAACAGGTCTAGCATGGTCACTCGTGATTCTCGTGCGCTGATCGATTCGGTCTGCTTTTCTTAACCCGGCACGTGCTAAGCCGTCAAGCACTCAGGTGCAACATATTCGTCGCCTGAATCATCGCACCCTTATTTCAGCTTGTCTATAGTGATGCACAAGCAAAAGGGAGGCAATGTGAATAACTTCACGGTGATTGAAGGCATTCTACGCAACCGCAAACACTTCTTCGCAGAAATCCGCGATTGTGTCGATTTGTGGACGAAAATCAGGGCGATGCTCGTCTCGTGCATCGTGTTTTTCGCGGTCTATGGCGCGGTGATGGGTGGATCGCACAGTCTGTTACAGGCGGGCAGTTCATTTATCAAGCTGCCGATTTTGTTTGTCGTGACGCTGTTGATCTGCACGCCGTCGTTGTATTTCTTCAATCTGCTGTTCGGCTCGAAGCAGACGTTGGGGCAGCATCTGGCGCTCATCCTGACGGCGATGACCACAACGGCGGTGCTGCTGCTCAGCTTTGCGCCTGTCACGTTTTTCTTTTTGATCACGACCAGTCAATATCAGTTTTTCAAGCTGCTTAACGTCTTGTTTTTTGCCATCGCGGGCGTTTTGGGCGTAGACTTCTTACGTGAGGGCATGAACGCCACCGCCGATCCGCAAAACGTCGAAAGCATTCAGACGCGGCGCATCATCTTTGTCCTGTGGATATTTTTGTATGCATTCGTCGGCAGCCAGATGGGTTGGACGCTCAGCCCATTCATGGGCGATCCCGGTTTGCCGTTTATTCTGTTGACAAAGCCGGGTGGTAACTTTTACTCGGATGTGATCGGCAGCATTCGTCAGCTGTTTGGCAAATAACCGAAAAGGTAATCGTATGACGTCCTCTCGAACTTCAGCAGTGAATGTGATCGTCGGCGTTGCACTTGGCATCGTGGCGACGTTCCTCACTTACGATCATCAGGCTGGGTTAGGTCTTTCGCTGTACATCGTAATCCTGTTAGGCGCGTTGTTGGCTGTAGCGCGTACACGGCACATTCAAGCGCAGCGCAATACCTTGCTGCTGCTCGTGCCGATCCTGTTCTTCACGGCCATGATCACGATCCGGGCGGGTGAGTCGCTGCTGTTGATGAATCTATCGGCGGGCATCGGGCTAACCTTGCTAATGCTCTACTTTTTTACGTCGGGCAATCTGCTCAATCAAACGATCTTCGAGTATCCGTTCAAGGCCGTTGTTGCCAGCTTTGATGTCTGGCTGCGGCCATTGACCGAGTTGCTCAGCGCGCGGCACTGGCTCTCCGAACGGGATACACGCTGGAAAAGTTTCCTGCCCGTGCTGCGTGGTCTGTTGATCACAGTACCGCTGGTGTTTGTGTTCGTGGCGCTGCTTAGTTCCGCCGATGAAGTCTTTTCGCGGCTGGTGGCACATCTGCTGGACGGTTTGCTACCACGAAACCTGAACATCTTACTGACTCAGACTTTCTTCGCAGGCGTATTCGCATGGATGGCAATTGGCGGTTTGGCGCTTGCCTTTGCAGATCGGAAGGTCAAGCGTGCCCCGACTCCAGAAGCAGATGAAAAAGCCAGGACACCCGGCCCCGTTTTTACACCGATCCGGCTGGGTTTCACCGAAGCGATCATGGCGTTGGGCGGCGTGTGTCTGGTGTTTGCCAGCTTCGTCGCTATCCAGTTCGTGTATTTGTTCGGTGGTCAGCACAATATCGCCAATTTTAGCTACGCCGAATATGTGCATCGAGGCTTCACCGAACTGGTAGCCGTCGCGGTATTGACGCTTGGCGTTGTGTTTACGCTCAACGAAACGACGCTTCGTAACACAACGCGGCGCGAAAACCTGTTTCGTGGGCTGAGTACGCTTCTGATCGCGTTGACGGGCGTGATCCTTGTTTCGGCCTTTCAGCGGATGCGCCTCTATGAATTGACGTATGGCTTCACAACGCTGCGTTTGCAAATTTACGTGTTCATCGTCTGGTTGGGGATCGCGTTCGCCGGATTTACGCTGTCGCTGTACTGGAAGCCCGCCGCGATCAATGTGTTTGGCGTGTGCGCGCTGCTATCGGTGATCGGCTTTGCGGCGACGCTGGATATTTTGAACCCGGACGATTTCGTGACCCGGCAGAACATCGCACGCGGTGATATTGACCCGCTGTATCTCTCGACGCTCTCCATCGAAGCCGCGCCTGCCCTCGTGATGTTGGTGGATGCACCAGAACCGGGTTTGCGTCAGATCGTGCGCCAAACACTGCACGATTTTACGTGGGAACTACGCGGCAATCGAGGCATCCTGGATTTCAATCTGGGCAGTGCTAATGCTGCCGCCGCACTGGACTCAGTTACCACGAAAATAGGCGAAAACTATGACCGCGAATTTCCGCGATCTCATTCGCTGGACGAGTTCAAGGCGTTTCTCAAGCCGGGCATGACCGTCCGTGAAGTCGTGCGGCAGTTCGGCAGTCCATATTCGTACTCTAGTATGGGTTCGCGTTCGGACGATGCGTTTGTCCTATATTACAATCGGGGTAATCAGCAGTACATACAATTGAGCTTCGACAGCACTACCGGGTTATATCGGGCTTGCACGGAGGACGCATCGGCTATTTGTTTGCTGCCAGCGCCTTAAACGTAGGGGCGATAATTTGCGTTATAATCAGGTGTTGAAGTGTCTTCGGGCTTGATCGTGTTTGCCCGAAGTTGAAAGGATACAACGCAATGGTAACGGCAATCGCCCCCGGCACGACCTATACAATCGACAAAATCGCGGAACTGCTCGGCAACGATGCAGATGCGCTGCTAAGTCACAAATCGACAACCGTCAGCAAAGACTATTTGCACATCCCCGGCCCGAACTTCGTCAGCGAGGTATGGGCCGGGTCGGATCGTAACCCGCAAGTCCTTCGCAGTTTGCAGCAGATGTTCGATCATGGCCGCCTGGCCGGAACAGGCTACCTCTCGATTCTGCCCGTCGATCAGGGCGTTGAACATTCGGCGGGCGCATCGTTCGCCAAAAACCCGGAATACTTCGATCCGGCCAATATCGTCAAACTGGCGATTGAAGGTGGCTGCAATGCGGTGGCTTCGACTTTCGGCGTGCTGGGTGCAGTCTCCCGCCAATTTGCTCACAAAATCCCGTTCCTGGTGAAGATCAACCACAACGAACTGTTGACCTACCCGAACAAGTACGATCAGGTCATGTTCGGGCAAGTTGAGCAAGCCTGGGATATGGGCGCGGTAGCCGTCGGCGCAACGATCTACTTTGGCTCAGAAGAAAGCACCCGCCAGTTGATCGAAGTCTCCAAGGCGTTTTATCGCGCGCATCAACTCGGCATGGCGACGGTGTTGTGGTGCTACACCCGTAACAATGCCTTCAAGGTGAACGGCACAAGCTACGAAGCGGCGGCGGACATCACCGGGCAGGCGAATCACCTGGGTGTCACCATTCAGGCGGACATCATCAAGCAAAAGCTGCCGACAAACAACGGCGGTTTCAAGGCGCTCAACACGGGCAGTTCGTCCTACGGCAAGCTGGATGAGCGTATTTACACGCAGTTAAGCAGCGATAACCCAATCGATCTGACGCGCTATCAGGTGCTTAACTGCTACAATGGCCGCGCCGGATTGATCAACAGCGGTGGTGCCAGCGGCGAAAGTGACCTCAAAGAAGCAGTGCTAACGGCGGTCATCAACAAGCGCGCGGGCGGCACGGGTTTGATCAGTGGTCGCAAAGCCTTTCAGCGCCCGATGGCTGAAGGGGCGGCACTGCTCAACGCCATTCAGGACGTATACCTGTGCGATGACGTGACGATAGCCTAGCATTTTTGCCGTTCAGCCGGGGAATTTATTCCCCGGTACCACTCGGCAAGACGGCCAATTTGATCACTTCGCTGCGTGCCATGCGCTCCAGACCATCCTCAACCTGATTCAGTGAAATTTCGCCGTCAATAAGTGGACTCCCTTTCACCAGCCCGGAGCAAAGCATGTGCAATGCCTGCTCGACAGTACGCGGCGTGTGGTGAAAAACGCCCTTGATCGTGATTTCGCTGTAATGTAGCTGTGTCGCATCGAACGTGACCTGTGTGCCGCCCGGTAAACCACTGAATTCGACTACGGTTGCGCCAGGGCGTGCCATCGCCACCGCCATTTGCCACGTCTCGGCACTGCCTGCCGCTTCGATCACCACATCAGCGCCGCGCCCTTCGGTCAGTGCTTTTACCCAGGCCACCGCGTCACCGTCCAATGTGCTGAAGGTTTCCGCCGCGCCAAGTCGTTTGGCCTGTTCAAGCCGCCCCTTGCCGCGTCCGATCACGAGCACACTGGCCGCGCCTTTGGCCTTTGCCAGTTGAAGCTGCATCAAACCCTGTGCGCCCGCGCCGATAATCGCCACCGTATCCCCTAGTTGAATCGCCGCGTTCTCGACGGCCAGCACCGCGCACGCCAACGGCTCAGTCAGGGCGGCCTCCCGGAAGGGCAGATGGGATGGTACGCTGTGCATGTTCTGCGCGACAATGTGCGGCGGCACGCGGATATATTCGGCATACGCGCCAAAATTGAAGCGATGATCAAGTTCGACGCACAATTCTTGACGCCCGCGACGGCAGTAGAAACAGTGATTACACGGCGCGGAATTCGCCGCCACGACTGGATCGCCGGGTTTCCACAGCTTCACACTTTCACCAATGGCGCTGATGTATCCGGCGAACTCGTGACCAAAGGGCATTGGCGGGTGAAACAACCTGTGTCCGCGCTTGAACGCTTTCAGGTCAGTGCCACACGTTAACGCCGCCTCAACTTTGACGATCACTTCGCCAGGACCGGGTTCGGGGATTGGCACTTCACGCAGTTCAAGCTGACCGGGTGCCAGAAAAAATACCCCGGCCATTGATTCAGGCATCGGTTAATCCTCGCTCACAAAAAGACCCGACTCAATACGCTGTGCCACTTCGAGCAGATCGCCGCTCTCGAACATTTTTGTAACCCAGTTCACCGCGTCCTGCTTAATTTCATCGTCACCTTGCATCATAAAGACCGACTCAGCAAAGCCACCTAAGTCCTCAACAATTCGTGCGTAACTGTAATAAGCTAGCGCCATCGGATCAAACTGGGTATTGCCATAGCCTTGAAAAAACAAGGCAGCTTCTGGTTCGCCGACAGTGAAGCTGCGAACCATGAAAAACAACAAGTCGCGTTCGATGGGGGCGTAAATCGGTTGATCCCAATCGACGATGTGCAAATTGCCGCCAGCGTCAAGCATGACGTTTCCGGGGTGAATATCGGCGTGGCATAACACACAATTCAGGTGTTTCGCCGCCAGCATTTTCCCCAGGCGTTCAGCACTTTGGATGATCCTGCCAATCGTTCGGTAGTGATCGATCCAAAATCGGGCAAGCTGTCGTTCTACCGCGTTTTCGTAGATACGACCCCTTACCGACTGGTGAATCTCCTTGACGATTTCACTCCATTTCGGATGCAGGCGATAATCCTCTTTGGGCAAACGGCTCAACAGATCGTCTGGTAAAACGGTTGCATGAAGTCGTTTCAGAATTGCCCCGAACGTTCGCCATTGTTCGTCTGATAAGTCAGCGCCCCATCCGCTTGTGCCCTCTATAAATGGATACAAGATGAGCGTGACTGAATCCAGCACGCTCCACAATGCTCCACTCAGCGTTGGGATTGGCGCGACCACTTCTTCAAGCCCATGTGCTTTGAGGTAACGCGGGATACGGACGCTCAATTCATCGATGGCATCATATTTCGCCTTGAGAAAGTAACTTTGTCCGTCAGCCTGAATACGATAAACGGCTGCGTGCGAATCATAGCCTATCGGAAGAAATTCGATAGCCGTAACGTTGAGATTGTAACTGCGCTCTAAGCCGTCGATGATCTGTTGATCGGCGAGACCTGATTTCCCAAGCATTTCGACTCCAAAAGGCTATTTCAACCCATCGTCAATCGCTTTGATCAGCGTACCATCATCGCCATCGAGTGACCAGAACATCGCGCCGCCCAATTTTTTCGACTTGATGTAGGCCATTTTCGCCGCGATCACCTGCGGATCGTCATAACTCCACCACGTTTTGCCATCGAAGCTCCACATGGACTGTGTTTTTGGGTCTCGAAAGGCGGGGGCGTTCAGTTTCGCCAGCACTTTGTAATCTTCGATGCCGTTTTCGAAACGTGCCGGGGCAGGCGACATGGCCGCGTTGCTCTGATACAGGCCGTTATTGTTGTTCGGAACGCCTGTCCAACCGCGCCCGTAGAAGGGTATGCCCATCACGATCTTTTCAGGCGGTACACCCTTCGCCAAAAAGTCGTTCAGGGTGGCGTCAACGCTGATCGATGTCGGTTTGGTCGGATCGTCGGGTGATGAGTAGAGCGGCGCTTGAAAATTGGTCGGGCCGGTAGCGTCCCAACCGCCGTGCATATCGTAAGTCATGACGTTGATCCAATCCAAAAATGGATGAATCTTATCTAACTCGATCTTGTTGTACTTATCCGTGCCCGCAGGGGATGCAATTGTCAGCAGATAATGTTTGCCCGTCTGTTGGCCGATCTCATCCAATTGACGGCGAAACTCGGCCAGCAGTGCCGTGTAGTTTTGAGTGTCTTCGGGGCGGTACTTGTGCGGCGGAATCTTGCGGCTCGGGTCGCCTTCATAGCCGGGTACTGCCGGATATTCCCAGTCAATATCGATGCCATCAAACACACCCGCTGCTTTGCCGTTTTCCGCGCCACCCGTCGGCGTGCCGCCAGAAACAAACGCCCAGATTGGCAGATTACCCCGGATGAATAGATCGATGCACGACTTGACAAACGCCGCACGATTTTCGGGCAGTGCTGCATCCGAGAAGCGCCCCGACCACGTCCAGCCGCCAATCGAGATTAGCAGTTTGATATTGGGATACATCGCTTTGAGTTTTTTTAGCTGGTTGAAATGCCCTTTCAACGGCTGCCCCATCTCATCGGAAACGCCATCGACGCTTTGATCGGCACTGTAGGAGACTTCGTAGTCCGCCGACGCATCGCCCCAGCCCGCGCGCGTTTCCTCGTAGCACTTGTAGTCGGTGCTGACGTTCGCAAAGGCATAATTGATGTGCGTCAGTTTATCGGCTGAACCCGTCGTGACAATCTGTTTGACGCGGTAATTGCGGCTGTACATGCCCCACTGTATGAAGTAGCCGACACGTTTGTAATCTGTCATGTCGGCGGCGCGGCTTATGGCGTAGCCGGGCACAGTGGCCGCCGCAACCGCGATAATCAGAATGACCAGTGCGCTGATTGAAAATCTTCTCATAATATTCCCTGTTTAACGACTCATTGCTGTAAAGACCCCATAACCACCCGGCTGAAACGTCCAATTTGCGCCATTAGCCGCCACTCCGCCACTGATCGCGGGCATTCCGACGGCAGGTGTATACGATTTTTGATCGGCTGTCCAGGTTTTGGCGTCGGGTGTGAAGGTCACTGGCTTATCGCTGAAATTGATCACGATGTCAAAAAGTTGGCTGCCGTCCCAGCGGCGCAAAAAATACAGGGCGTGCTGCTCGCCACTCAGTTCGGGTAAATCGAATTTGCCAGTTCGCAACGCGGCGTGATCTTTGCGGAGCGTGCCAAGTGCCCGATACAAGGTCAGGATCGAGTCCGGCTTACTATCTTGTTCTTCAATGCTGACGCCGCTGTTGGGCGTATTATAACGATCTGGCGGGGCGAACCAGGTGGTTTGCCCTTTGCCGCTGAGAGCCGTGTACCAGGGGAGTGGTTCGCGGCGATAGGCATCATACCAGGGCGCTGCGCCTTTTTCGCCTTTCATGCCCAGTTCTTCACCATAATACAGGATCGGCGTACCGGGCAAAGTTAACAGAAATACGCCCGATGCCCGTGCGCGTTGTGCATCCCCTAAAACATCGCTCATCAGTCGATTCGTATCATGATTGTTGATGAACCGAACGAGCGGCGTACCTTCGGCGTAGAAATTATTCGCGGAACGGATCAGCCCTTCGGCCAGCGGCAGTGATCCGACACCGGAGAGTACCCCATCGCCATTTTTATCGAAGGTGCCCGTCATGGTCAGATACAATGGAAAATCGAAGGCGGCATCCAGCCCGTTGTCTCGTAAATAGGGCGCGATCTCCTGTGGGGAACTGAACCACAGTTCACCGAGCAGCACGGAGCGCGAATTTTTAGCGGTCATGGCCGCACGCAGTTCACGCCAAAAACTGAGCGGCGGGCCGCTTGCTACATCGCAGCGGTAACCATCTACGCCTTCGTCTGGGTTGCCATCGTTCAGCGGATCGAGCCAGTGCAGCGCAACATCCGTCACGTACTTGCGGACGGCGGGATTATCGTAGTTGAGCTTTGGCATTTCGCGGACGGAGGCGAAGGTTGCGTACTGCGTGTGTGCGGTATCGAACCAGGTGTAATAATCGGCATACTGACTTTTTGGATTATTCAGTGCATCAATAAAAAAAGGATGTTTATCGGACGTATGATTAACAACATAATCTAATAATATGTACATTTTTCGGCGGTGAATTTCTTTAATGAGCTTCAGCAGATCATCATTTGTGCCGTAGTCGGGATTGACGCTGTAATAATCAATCGTATCGTAGCCGTGATACGACGGACTTTTGAAGATGGGCAGCAGCCAGATCGTATCGACGCCCAAACTCTGAATGTAATCCAGCCCATCGATAACGCCTTGCAGATCGCCCACGCCGTCGCCGTTCGAGTCGCGGAAGCTGCGAACGAATAACGAATACATTGTGGCTTGATTGAACCAGCTTATATCGTGCGCGGCACTGCTCACGGGCACGGCAGTTGGTGTCGCGGTGGCAGCTTTGGCGGCGTTTGCACCTGCCGTCAGCGTTAACGGGATCGCGCCGAGGGTGGCCGCAGCCGGGGCAGTGCCCGGCGCGGTTGCCGCTGTGGTAGCGGCGGTAGTGGAAGCGGATGTTGCCGCTGTAGTGGGAGCCATAGTCGCAGCAGATGTTGGAGCGACAGTTACCGCCTGGGTCGGTGCAACTGTTGCTGCTGTGGTAGCGATTGCTGTTGGCGCAACCTGAGTCACGGCGCTGGTTGGTGCTGCTGTTCCCGCGCTTATAGGCGCAACCGTTCCCGCTGCCGCCGGAGTTCCCGGTATCGCGGGGGCGATTGTTGCAGCAGTCGTGGCGACAGCCGGGTTAAGGATGGCGTTGGCGGTGTTCGTACCATTGGCGCGCGCCGTCACGGTAGCGATGCTGTTGGACGAATCGCATCCGGCAGCCACGATGACCAGCAAGAGCGTAGTGAATAGGAATAATAGACGTTTGACCATACGGATTTTCTCTCTGTGAAGGCAGGTAGAGCAAGATCACAGCGCAAAATTCTAACCCTTGTCTGGTCAAAATGCGCGTGATAGAATGCAACACAACGCCACCTTAGCTCAATGGCAGAGCATTCGCTTCGTAAGCGAGAGGTTTTGGGTTCAAGTCCCAAAGGTGGCTCAGCACCGACAACCCGCAGTATAATCCACTGCGGGTTTTGTGTTGAAAGGGGATTGTGCATGGCGGGTGCGACGCAGCTTCGCCCGGTAACCATTGGCGTGGCGGGCGGCACAGGTTCGGGTAAAACAACGGTCTCGACGGCACTGCTCGAACGGGTGGGCGCGCATCGAATCGCCTATATCCCGCACGACGCCTACTACTTCAACTGGGATGATCTGCCGCGCGGACAGGGCAATATCGTCAATTTCGATCACCCTAATTCGCTGGATACGCCGCTGATGATCCAGCACATCAAGCAGTTGCAGCGTGGCGAACCTGCCGAAGTCCCTCTCTACGAATTTGCACACCACAAACGTAATCTAACCCAAACCGAGCATATTGACCCACAGCCGATTATTCTGGTCGAAGGCATTCTCATCTTTGCCGAGCCGGAAATCCGCGAATTATGCGATGTGCGTATTTTTGTCGATACAGATGCCGATATTCGTTTCATTCGCCGCCTGAACCGCGATATTACGGAGCGTGGCCGTACCGTTGAATCGGTAATCGCTCAGTATCTGGCGACGGTACGCCCGATGCACCTGGACTTCGTCGAGCCGAGTAAACGCTATGCGGATGTGATCATCCCCGAAGGCGGGCATAACCTGGTGGCGATTGAAATGGTGGCGGATCGGATTCGCAGCCTGACAATGGAGCGACAGGGGGTTCAGTAGCAGCGGGTTTTACCATCCAACAGAACCCTCTCCGTTTGATTCAGGGCAAACGCATCAAAAGGCTGTTAGTAACCTTGTTTCGCCTGCTTTGCAGGTGGAGCAGGTGTTATAGGATTACTAGCAAACGAAAAACAGACCCCATGGAAACATAAAATTAATCTACCCGCAATAAATTGAGATCAAACAAGGCTATTTTGATTTGATGTGTTCGCCCTGCTGGTTGGTTTAGGGAGTAGAAAACCCAAGGGTATACGAAATCTTTTAGGTGAGCAGGGTAACACGGGAACTATCAAACATGCAGTTGGCGATGGTTCCAGGCATCGATAAAAAGTTTCAAAGCGCGCCGCATGGCTTGCAGAGAACGGGAAAACAGCGAGAATCCCGTCCAAAACGAGCCGGGTAATGGCGAATTTCGGGAGTGCTGAATCTCGTGGGTAATGTGTTTCAAGAAAAGGCTACTGAAGCCATATTTCGGACTTTCTCCCCACAAAGTTCACCACTCCCAGGCTTTGGAATGGTTGACTGATGTTCATTTTTGCTTCTCATTCAACTATTTTCCTTTATCTCCTTTTGATGCGATAGCCCTGAATCATGCGCTTTTTTTTACTTGCCAATCCTATCGAACATTTGTTATAATCCCCCGGTTCAAGTCCTCATTTTCTCCGTTAATGATGGCAGGTGTAACAGGTATGACTCAGGACAAAATCATTGTACGCGGCGCGCGCGAACACAACCTCAAAAACGTCGATGTAGACATTCCGCGCGATAAATTGGTCGTCATCACCGGGCTATCGGGCAGCGGCAAATCATCGCTGGCCTTCGATACCATATTTGCTGAAGGCCAGCGTCGTTACGTCGAGTCGCTTTCCGCCTACGCACGTCAGTTTGTTGGGCAGATGGAAAAGCCCGATGTCGATCAGATCGAAGGCTTATCACCTGCCGTCTCCATCGATCAAAAGGGCGTCAGCGCCAACCCGCGTTCAACGGTTGGGACGGTCACTGAGATTTACGATTACCTGCGTCTGCTGTATGCGCGCGTTGGCATCCCGCACTGCCCGGTTTGCGGTGAACGAGTGGTCGCCCAGAGCGCCCAGCAGATCGTGGAACTGGTCGAAGCCATGCCCGATAACAGCCGCATCCAGATTCTTGCCCCGATGATCAAAGATCGCAAAGGCAAGCACGAGAAAGTTTTCGAGGACGTGCAAAAGGCCGGATTCGTGCGTGTGCGTGTCAATGGTGAAGTGCGCGATGTGGATGAAGACATCGACCTGGCACGCTACGAGAGCCACACGATTGAAGTGGTGGTAGACCGTCTGGTGGTTCGGCACTTTGAGGATCAAACGAGCGAAGACGCTCAATCTGCCCGCACGCGCCTGACCGACTCGATTGAGACGGCGCTCGAAATGGGCGAAGGTGTCGTGATCGTCAACGATGTGACCGACAGCACCAACCCGGTAGATCACCTGTACAGTGAAAAGCTGGCCTGCGTGCATGGACATATCAGCCTGCCGGAGATCGAGCCGCGCACGTTCAGTTTCAATAATCCGCACGGCGCTTGCCCGTCCTGTCAGGGGCTTGGCGTCAAGCTGGAACTTGATCCCGATCTGATCGTGCCCAATCCTGATCTGTCAGTTGCCGAGGGCGCGATCAGTGAAGAAGCATGGCCGCAAGCCAGCGATAGTGCTAGCAACATTATGCTGATCACCGTCTGTGAAGCGAACAAGATTCCGACGGATAAACCCTGGAGCGAACTGACCGACAAGCAGCGCAATATTGTGCTGTATGGCACAAAAGATCGGCGTTACGCGATTGCCTATGAGTCGAGCAATGGCGATCATCGCACCTATAATGCCAACTGGGAAGGCGTGATCCCGACCATTCAGCGCCGCTACGAGCAGACCACTTCCGACTACATGCGCGAGAAGTACCAATCGCTGATGGCCGAACGCCCCTGTCCCACCTGTCAGGGCTACCGTTTACGCCCCGAAGCGATGGCCGTCACGGTGGGCGATGTGCCGATTCATCTGGTGAGCCGGATGCCCGTCAACAAACTGCGCGATTGGGTCAAGTCACTCAACGGTGGCGATCACAAAGCGCCATTGCTCAACGAACGCGATCAACTGATCGGTTATCAAGTCCTCAAGGAAATTGATTCGCGGGTCGGCTTTTTGGTCGATGTGGGCTTGGACTATCTGACGATGGCACGCGCTTCCGGGTCACTGAGCGGCGGTGAGGCGCAGCGCATCCGGCTTGCCACGCAGATCGGCAGTCAGCTTACCGGGGTGCTATATGTGCTGGATGAACCGTCGATTGGTTTGCATCAGCGCGATAATGCGCGCCTGATCCGCACGCTTGAAAAGATGCGCGATCTGGGTAACTCGTTGCTGGTCGTCGAACACGATGATGACACGATGCGTGCCGCCGATTGGATCATCGACATGGGGCCGGGTGCGGGCGAACATGGCGGCAATCTGGTAGCCGAAGGGACGCCCATGCAGATCATGGACAACCCGGACAGCATCACCGGGGCATTCCTGTCAGGTCGCCGCCGGGTGCCGATCCCCGATCAGCGGCGTGCAGGTAACGGCAAGTTCCTGACGATCAAGGGCGCGCGTGAGAACAACCTGAAAAACATCGACGCGGAAATTCCACTCGGCAAGCTGGTTGTGATCACGGGCGTGAGCGGCAGCGGCAAATCGACGCTGCTGGTTGAAATCGTGTACAAGCGACTCTCCCAGGCGATCAACCGCTCCCACGAGAAGCCAGGCGCGCATGACACGATTGAGGGCATCGAGCATCTGGACAAGATCATCAATATCGATCAGTCACCGATTGGCCGCACGCCGCGCAGCAACCCGGCCACCTATACCAAGATGTTTGATACGATTCGCAATTTCTACTCCGAACTGCCCGAAAGCAAAATACGCGGCTATGGACCGGGGCGTTTTAGCTTCAACGTGAAGGGTGGGCGCTGCGAAAACAGCGAAGGCCAGGGCGTCATGCAGATCGCAATTCAGTTCCTGCCGGATATTTTAGTGCCGTGCGATGTGTGTCACGGGGCGCGCTACAACCGCGAAACGTTGCAGGTCAAGTACCGTGATAAGAGCATCGCCGATGTGCTGAATATGACGGTCAGTGAAGCGTCGGAGTTCTTCGCCAACTTCAGCAGTTTGGCGCGGCCACTCAAGACGTTGGAGCAGGTCGGCCTGGGCTATATTCGGCTTGGGCAACCCGCCACCACTATGTCCGGCGGTGAGGCGCAGCGCGTTAAGCTGAGCCGCGAACTGAGCAAGCGCGGCACAGGTCGCACGCTGTACGTGCTGGATGAGCCATCAACGGGTTTGCACGCCGCCGATGTGGAACGGTTGATTGGTGTCTTGCAGGCGCTCGTTGAGCAGGGAAATACCGTCGTGATCATCGAACACAACCCGGATATTATCAAGGTGGCTGACTGGTTGATCGATGTTGGGCCGGAAGGTGGAGACCGGGGCGGCTACATCGTGGCGACGGGCACGCCCGAAGACGTGATGCAGGTGCCGGAGAGCTACACCGGTCAATTCCTGAGCGAGTATATGGTGGGCGTGAAGTAGCAGAATCAGAACGCTGGACTTGTTCCGGCGTTACTGGTTCTCGATAAATGCCTTGAGCCGCAGCAAACGTTCATCCCATTTCGCGTTGAGTTCTTTGATCCACTGTTCAAGTTCGCTCAGGGGTTCAGGGGTCAGGGTGTAACGTTTGTCTCGCCCCTGTTGATGAACAGCGACCAACCCAGCATCCTGCAAAATATGCAGATGTTTCAGAATGCCCTGCCGTGTAATTGGATATTCTCTAGCTAGCTGAGTTACGGTTTTTGGGCTATTTTCTGCCAGATTTATGAGCAGTTTCCGCCGCATGGGATCAGCCAGTGCAGCAAACATTGGTGTGTTGTCCATGTCACGTATTCCCTCAACATGACTGTAGAACCTGCTAAATCACGTATACGGGCTGAAATAATTCAACCCCTCAACCCGTATACCTGAAATTATTTAGCCGAGATTAGAAGCCGTATGGATTCGGCAGTGTCTTACCCTCACTGAATGCCTTCAGGTTCTCCAGTATCATACCAAAGCCAAATGCGTTCTGTTCCATGTTCGGGTGGCGAGTGCTATCCGCTTCCAGTTCATAGCCTGAATGGGTAATTGTTACCCGTGTCCCACCATTTTCTTCATCCAAGCGCCATGCTGTACCATATGGCGTTTCCGGTGGTGTCGCTACCGAGCGGTTAACAAGTTGATGGGGCGGATCGAGAAGTTCTATCATCTGTGTATACATTTCGGTCTCTGTTTCTACATTGTAGACGTAGAATTTTCCACCCACTTCCAGTGCAGATAGCAGCCAGGGCGTTGTTGGTGAAAACCACTGTTGCAGTTGCTTGGGATCGCTAATGGCCTGCCAGACACGTTCACGGGGGGCATCGATCCAGATGCTGCGTTCAACGGCAAACGCTGCTTTAGCTTCTCTACGAAAGCCGTATAGAGCGGCAATATACCCCTCTGGAAAGGGGAGTTCCGCGCCGTCGATATAAGCCTTCAGGTTATTCAGTGCCTTTTCCCATCCTGCGCTGCTAGGCTCCAGACGTTCCTGTGCTGCCTGCTCCGACAGCGCGTCGAAGCCGCTCATTGTGACGGTAAGGCGTGTGCCATCTTGTTCATCTTCGAGTGTGTAGGTTGTCGTGAGCAGCATATCCGGTACACCGCGGCTTATGAGTTGACGGGACTCGTCGACAACCTCAACAACCGCCACAGGAATATTCATCCCGCCCATCGACACGAAGAGCATACCTTTATCATCACGCTTCATCTGTGCGCCCAGTGCAGGCGGCAAAAACCACTGTGCAAGTTGATCGGGTTGCAGGATAGCCTGCCAAACCCGCTCACGAGGTGCATTGATCCAGATACTACGCTCAACTCCAGCTTTTCCAACGTTCTGCATATTGATTTACTCCTATGTGCAACCAAATGGTTACACATAGTATATTGGAAATTTTGTTCTGTGTCAACTAGCTTTAATGCAATAATGATATTCAAAAAGAGTATGAACGCCTGGGTGTCGTCTTTGTGATGGAACCAACCAACATGAGCATGATCACTGCCGCCATCTTCAACGATAGCTGTGGCAATCTCATCCAAATGTTTCAGGTGCAGCGCGCCGCTGGCCTGGGCTAACTGATCAACGGTTTGAAGGCATGTGCCGCCGCGCCCATTGCGGAGGGTACGGTCACGCGCGTCACACACGACAATTTCAGGCGCGCGTAAACAGCCTTTGACGACTCGCCCACCAACTGTGCTATGGCTTCCGAAGGGCAAAGGGTGAGCAGCGTCGGGCCTGCACCGCTGATGATCGTCGCCAGACCGCCGACGCGCGCCGCCTCGGAACGGACTTCGGCCAGCCCTGGCATCAGGTGAGCGCGTGCTGGTTCGATGATCAAATCGCCTTCCATCGCACGCGCCAGCAATGCCAGATCGCCCGAATATAATGCCGTGATCAACTGTGCGACGGCGGCGGACTGCTGCACCGACTGACTCAGCGGGACGTTTTGAGGTAGTACTGCGCGTGCCTGAATTGTCGGCACGGATATCCCCGGTGTGACCAGTGCAAAGATCAACCCCTCTGGCACTGGCAGTCGATACAGGCTTTCAGCAGTGATACCTGTCACCAGTACGATCCCACCAAACAGCGCGGGCGCGACGTTATCCGCGTGACGACCACTGACCGCCGCTTCACCTTCGATGCACGCTGTTAACAGATCGGCCTGGGGGAGCGGTTCACCGAACAGAGCATTGACGGCCACCGCTCCGGCAACAGCACTGGCCGCGCTGCTGCCCAAACCACTTGCCAGCGGTAAGCCCTTGCGAATCGTCAGGCGGATTCCTTCGCTAGCGCCGATTTGTTTCAGCACGTAGGCAGCCGCAACGCCCGCCGTATTTCGAGTCGGATCAAGCGTCAGGCGTCCCTCATCGCCCGTAATGGCAACGATATGTACGCCCGGTTCGGCGCTGCGTTCGGCGATCACGCTGTCATTCGGTTCGGCCAGCGCCATCCCCAGAATATCGAAACCAGGCCCCAGGTTGGCAACGGTGGCGGGCACGGTCACTTCGACGGCTTCAATATCAGGTTTATTGTTCATATTTCTGTGCTACTTCAAGACTTTAAGGGCGTGCGTCAGGTCAGCGATGATGTCTTTTTCGTCTTCAACGCCAATCGCAAAGCGTACCAGATTATCTTTGATGCCCAATGCCAGACGTTCTTCACTCGTCTTTTCAAAGTAGGACATGAGCGCGGGCTGTTCGATCAAACTGTCAACGCCACCCAGACTCGGCGCGATATACGGAATATCCAGCGCATCTATGAAGCGGCTGGTATCGGCAAGCGTTCCGCGTACTTCAAAGCTGACCACGCCGCCGAAGCCGCTCATCTGCCGAACCGCAATGTCGTGATCGGGGTGGGACGGCAGTCCCGGATACCAGACCCGCTCAATGGCCGGATGCGCTTCCAGGAAGTGAGCAACCGCCATCGCCGTTTGGTTTTGCTGTGCCACGCGCAAGCCCAACGTCTTTAGGCCGCGCTCTAACAAATAGGCATTTTGCGGATCGACTATGCCGCCCAACACGCCGCGCGCATCTCGCAGCGCCGCGATTCGATCCTTGCGCCCAACGACGACGCCCGCCAACAGGTCATGGTGACCACCCAGGTATTTGGTCGCGCTGTGAACGATGTAATCAATGCCGTATTCAAGCGGGCGCTGGTTGATCGGTGAGGCGAATGTGCCATCAATCATCGTGCGAACTTTGTGCCGCTTGCCGATCTCGGCGATGCGCTCCAGATCGGCAATTCGCAAATAGGGGTTCGTTGGGCTTTCGGAGATGATGAAGCGCGTCCGTTTGGGTTGAATGGCTGCTTCAAGTGCCGCGTAGTCGCCCATCGGCACAATCGCCGTTTCAATGCCCAGCCGTGCCAAAAACGTCAGGCAGAATTGGCGCGTCCGGCGGTAACAATCATCGGTCATCACGATGTGCGCGCCCGTCGGCAGACTTGCCAATAATAGGGAGGTACTGGCCGCCATACCCGACGAGAACAGCACTGCGTCCTCTGCACCTTCTAATGCGGCCACCTTACGCTCGACAGCCTGAACGGTGGGGTTGCCGTAGCGCCCGTAGTCCTCACGCCCTTCGAGTCCGTTGCCCCAGGCGCGCTGCTGCATGAAGTTCACCAGATCGGCGGTATCGGCAAAGGCATAGGTGGCCGTCTGGATGATCGGCATCGGGATCGCCTGGTGAGCGCGCGGGCGATCATCGCCGCCGTGTACAGCCAGCGTATTCATGCCGGGCGTAGTGGGTACGTCCGGGGACTCGTTCGTATCAGGACTTGTTGGTTTTGCGGTCAACATACGTTTCGTCTTTCAACCAGAAGGCGAGTAGAGCCTACCAGTATATCGAATTCCAGTGGCTTTTGGTTAGCGTCATTCAATTTTATAACGTGGTTGACAAGACGCGCCCTTTTCTGTGATAATGCGTGCGCCTTGCATCCAATTATCGAGATGATCCGTGCAAATTCTTCGTATCGCCTGGGATCGCTGGCAGATCATCGGGCACGTCAACGGCAACTACATCGGGCGCTTGACCACCGTCCTGTTCTACTACACGATCCTGATCCCCTTTGCATTGGGCGCGCAGCTATTCGGCGATCCGCTCGGCTTGAAACATAAAGCGGGTTGGCTGGATCGCAAACCGATCAGCGCGGCACTGAATGACGCCCGGAGTCAATTTTGACAACGATTCTGGGTATCTCCTGCTTTTATCACGATTCCGCCGCCGCCTTGATCCGCGATGGGCAGCTTGTCGCCGCCTCGATGGAAGAACGCCTCACTCGGCTCAAAAACGACAATAGTTTCCCGGCACAGGCCATCCAGTTTTGCCTTCGCAAAGCCGGGATCACGGGCGCGGAACTGGATTACGTCGTCTTTTACGAGAAGCCGCTCGTCAAATTTGAGCGCATTCTGATGTCTACGTTGGGTAGTTTTCCGCGTTCGCGTGATGTGTGGCGGGAAGCGATGCTGGCCTGGCTGCCCGAAAAACTGTGGGTCAAAAGCATCATCCAGAGCAAGTTGAAGATCGATCCGTCGCGCATTCTGTTTTGCGATCACCATATGTCGCACGCAGCCAGCGCCTTCTACTGCTCACCATTTGATGAAGCCGCGATCCTGACGATTGACGCGGTAGGCGAATGGACAACGACCACTATGGGGCGCGCTACCGCCAATTGGGACGGCACAGGTAAAAATGAGATCAATCTGTTCGCGGAGCAGCGTTTTCCGCATTCGCTTGGCTTGCTGTACTCGGCGTTCACAGCGTTCCTCGGCTTCAAGGTGAACGAAGGCGAATACAAAGTGATGGGCATGGCACCCTACGGCACGCCGCGCTATGTTGATAAAGTTTACAAGCTGTTCAACCTGTATGATGATGGCAGCTTTTCGCTGAATATGGACTATTTCTCGTTCCATTATTCCGCGACGGAGACGTACAATCACAAGTTCGTCGATTTGTTTGGCGAACGGCGTCCGGCCAGCGATGATTTTTTTACAATCAAAACGAACCCGGAGCGGGCGGGCGAACGTGCCGCGATGGAGCGCAACCAGTATTACGCGGACGTGGCCGCCAGCATTCAGCAAGTGACCGAAGACGCCCTGCTCAAAATGGCGAACACGCTCTATGCAAAGACCGGACTCAAAAAACTGTGTATGGCGGGGGGCGTGGCACTGAACAGTGTCGCTAACTACAAAATTTTGCGTCAAACCCCCTTTGAGGAAATCTATATTCAGCCTGCTTCGGGTGATGATGGCGGCGCGCTTGGGGCGGCCTTGTGGGTATATCACACCGTCCTGAACCAGCCGCGCGTGATGGTTATGGATCATTGCTATTGGGGTGAAGAATACAGCGACGGCGAGACGAAAGCGTTCCTGGATAGCATCGGCGTCCCTTACGAACACTATGTCGATGATGACAAACTGTTGGATCGCGTCGCCGATGAAATCGCGCATGGCAAGGTGATTGGCTGGCATCAGGGGCGTTTCGAATGGGGACCGCGTGCGCTTGGCAATCGCAGCATTCTGGCCGATCCGCGTCGTGCAGAGATGAAGGAGATCGTCAACACCAAAATCAAGTTCCGTGAACCCTTCCGGCCATTCGCGCCCGTCGTGCTGACCGAACGCGCCCATGAGTTTTTCGATTTTCCGGGCGTCGAAACCGCCATGCCACCTCGTTTCATGCTCATGGTCAGTCCAGTTTGCGCCGATAAATGCGATGTGATCCCGGCCACAACTCACGAAGGCGGTACGGGACGTTTACAGACGATTGATGTGAAAACCAACCACCGATACTATGAAATTGTGCGGCGCTTTGGGCAGGCGACAGGCGTTCCGGTATTGCTGAATACGTCGTTCAATTTGCGCGGTGAACCGATTGTCTCGACGCCGCAGAATGCCTGGAATACGTTCAGCAACAGTGGGCTGGATTTGCTGGCAATTGGCTCATTCTTAGTGAAAAAACAGGGTTAACGTGGTGAGATTCGTGGACGGCCTTGCAAGCGGGCGACTTGCACAAATTGCATCACTGCTAAGTCCGCTGCCTGTGCCGCCCCCGCGCCGCACGGATCGCCCGTATCCAATAGTGTCTGGTCAAGCGTTACTGCTCTCCCAGGTCTTAGCGATTGTATTTTGGCTTGTGGCGTTGTACGTTCGCGGCCTGAATATCATTCCGATCTGGTATGACCAACGCGCAAATTTCGTGAATGTTGCCGGATCATTTTTTGATCCATATCAGCTTCCGGGCTTTGTATCTCCGGCCTGGGTAACGGTATTTCTGGTGCCGTTTGGGGTTGTGGGGCTGCCAATTGCCGCGCTATTACAAACCTGCCTGTTATTCGGTTTAGTGACGGCGCTTATCTATAAACATGGTGGCAATTTTCGCACGGCGCTCATCGTACTGGCGTCTTTTGTGGCACTGGACAATGCGCTTGAGATCAATATTGATTGGATCGTGGCGCTGGGCTTGCTGCTACCCAGCGATTGGAGCTTACCGCTATTGTTGGTCAAGCCGCAGGATGCACTGGGCGTTCTGTTGAGTTATTCTCGTCGGCACTTAATCCGAGCCGTCGCTGTGATGGCTTCCGTATTTGCCTGCTCACTCGTCATCTGGGGAAATTGGCCGCTCCGCATGTTGGCTGCAATTCAGCGGTATACCCTGCTTGATCGCAACTATAACATCGCCCCTTTAGCGGTGCTGCCAGTGCCTCTCGCGCTTCTGATCGGTATCGGATTGGCGTATGTTGCCTTTCGACGGCGTGACCCGGCACTGAGCATTCTGGCAGGGTTGTTCTTCACACCGTACATCGCCTTTTACAGTTTGTTGATCCCCTTCGCCATGTTAGCAACCCGCTGGCCGCGCTTGGCACTCATCATTACGGTGTGTACATGGTTGATCTATGGCGGCGTGCTTTGGTTTGCACGTATATCTCAGTAAATAAGGAGTCCTGATGAAAGACCTGACTTCACGTGCGGGTGTACTTGGTGAGTTGATGCGCTACTTGTGGGCGCGCAAATTGTGGTGGCTGCTGCCGATGATCGTGGCGCTCGTTTTGTTCGCCGCGCTGATCATCCTGGGTTCGACGGGTGTCCTGTCGCCGTTCATCTATTCGTTGTTCTAGGATAGATTATGCCAAATTGGGCGATTGCATTGATCATTGGCGGGCTGATCGGTTTGTTCCTGGCACGTTGGGTAGCCCGCGACTCAATCCAGAGCAAGCCGATTCAGAGTGGGGGAGCAGCGAAGTTTTTTCATTATCTGGCGTGCGGAATGCTGGTAGCGGGTGCGCCGTCCGCACTGACAGCGACGATCCTGTATAATCAACTGCACTTCTTCCCGCGTTTGCTGCGCGGAGTAGCCGTTGGCTTCACCGATGTAGGGTTGGCTGCGCTGTGCCTGATCGTGTTCGCGGTGTTTGAATCGCGTGTAGAACGTGTGAGGTGAGTTTTGGTGACTATTCATCCAATTGAGACGATTATTTCTGATGCCGGAATTAGGGGCGGACAACCGATTATTGCCGCAACCGCGTTGCGTGTCTCTGATCTGGTTGCGAGTCACCTTTATCGCGGACTTTCTCCCGAAGAATTGGCAATTAACTTCGGATTGAATTTGGGACAGGTCTATGCGGCATTGGCCTACTATTACCAGCACAAAACCGAAATTGACGCCCAGATGCAGGCCGATACGCTAGAAGCTGAACACTTGCTTGCCGAACTTGCCGCGCAAAAAAAGCTGATGCGCTTTGATTAACTATTTCTTGCTGCGTTAATTGTGTTAACCTCTGATCTTTCTGTTGTTATCGTCAGTTACAACACGCGCCAACTGCTGCTCAATTGCCTCGCC
>JBBSEU010000066.1:0-21907 GCA_038239365.1 Aggregatilineales bacterium | reverse complement strand
TCATAGCGGCCCGGCCCATAAGAGCGACTGAGTCGGAAATCAAGTTCTTTTTCATAATACGACTTGCGCGGGATGTGCATCCCCACTGCGCCAACCGCCACGATGATCGCCCGGTCTCGTGCCAACGCCCCGGCTAACGAGACGGGTTCACTGCTCGGCGTATCGGCGGCGATCAGCACTACATCGAAGCCGTGCCCCTCGGTGAAGGCGTACCCCTGCTCAATGGCTTCCGCATTCGTGCAGCAGCCGTGCGCGCCAAGCAATTTTGCCAGCGCCACCCGATCCGCTTTTGGATCGATGCCGAACACACGGCAGCCAGACGCCCGCAACAACTGCGCGGCAAGCTGCCCGATCAATCCTAAACCGATCACGGCAACTCGATGGCCGAGCGCGACCTCAGCTTGCCGGATGCCTTGCAGGGCAATCGCGCCAAGCGTGGTGAACGCCCCACCCTCGAACGAGACCGAGTCAGGCAGTTTGACGGCCAGCAAGCGCGGCACATAAATCAGTTCGGCATGGTTGGCATAGCCCGCGCCCGCACACGCCACCCGATCCCCAACGCGAAATTCTGAGGCTTCTGCACCCACCGCGATAACTACCCCGGCGGCGCTGTAACCCAATAGCAGCGGGCGATCCAGCCGTTCGCGGACGGTCTTAACGGCGCTGAGCGCCCCTTCGCGCCGCGCTTTCTCAATCACCTTGCGAACCAGATCAGGCCGGGAGCGCGCCTTTTGCAACAGGTTCGTCCCGGTCAGCATTCGCTCCGTACCCGCCGAAATCAGGCTAACCGCGTTCCGTACCAGAATACCCTGTGGGCGCAGTATCGGCGCAGGGACATCCAGCACCGATAGCTGTCCCGTTCGCAGTGATTGAACGACTTGCTTCACCCGATCATCCCGTGATGACGATCTTTCCGCTGCGGCCAGGGCGCGCCGCGTGGATCGCGGCCTGAACCACATCAGCCAGATCGTAAGTGGCTTCGACGGGCGACTCGACTTCGCCATCGGCCAACATCGGGATCAGCGCGCCAAACGTCGCGCCCATTTTTTCTGGTCCGGCACGCCGCAGCCAACGCGATAACCAGAAACCGCGCATGATCGTTTCTTTGAACAGCATACGCCCGGCGTCAACGGTGATCGGTTGACCGCTCAGCACGCCATAAGTGACCAGTGTGCCGCCTGATGCCAAAAGCGACGCTACACGACTACCCAGTTCGCCGCCAACCGCATCGACGGCATGAGGGACGCCGCGCCCGCCCGTAATCGCATTGACTCGATCTTCCAGGTTTTCATCGGCGGTGCAGATCACTTCATCCGCGCCAAGCGCCAAAAGCGCCTCAATCTGATCGCGGCGGCGTACCACGTTGATCGTTTTTACGCCCTGTTTGTGCGCGATCTTGATCAGCCACGTGCCGACGACTGAACCCGCCGCCGTCTGCAAAATCCATTCGCCCGGTTTGGCATTCAGCACTTCGTTGAGCATGATCCAGGCGGTTGGCGGATTGACCAATAGCATCGCGGCTTGCACATCGCTGATGTTGTCCGGGATCGGGATCGCCTGTGCCGCATTCAGGGTGATGTATTCCTGCCATGTGCCGTTGCCGCCAATCGGGACGACGCGCTGCCCAACCTGTACCGTCTTCACTTTATCACCGACTGCTTCAACGACGCCCGCGCCTTCAAAGCCGGGTGTGGCGGGCAGCTTGGGCAGCGAACCATATTGACCAGAAACAGTCAGTAAATCGGACGGGTTGATCGGGCGCGCGTTCAGCCGGACGAGTATTTCATTTGGATAGGGTTCGGGGCGCGGCATGTCTTCGACACGCAGCACGGCGGCGGGATCGCCAAATTCATGGAAACGAACGGAACGCATAAAAGTTTCCCTGTGATGATTAAACGTGCAACACTGCCAAACGCGCGTTGCGGAGCGCATCGCGCGTCTTGACTGTTTCCTCAATGACATTGACGGCGACTGCACCGAATTCGCCGGGCGTGTTCAGATATTCGACTGATACATCACCCTTGTAGCCACTGTCGCGGATGTCTTCAACCGTTTCGCGGATGTCCAGTCGTCCGAGTTCAAAACCCGTTTGCAAACGATTCTTAACCGCCTGCCGGATATGAACATGCGCCGCTTTGCTCAACAGTGGCGTAATGTCTTTACGAGATAGCCCCTGATACAAAAACTGCGCGTAGTCGAGCGTCAGGCGCAGCCCCGGCACACAGTCGAGCAGCATCAGTGCATCATCGGGCAGTTCGGCCACCGATCCGGCTTGCGGCTCAATCGAGAGGCGAACGCCGGGGAGTTGCGCGTCAGCGGCGCGTTTCATTCGCAGCAGCCCGGCAACCGAACGCGCGAAGCTGTGTTCCTGACCGTCATCGTGAACTGTCCCTGGTGTGAGTGTAATGCCCGGTGCGTGCAGTGCTGCCACGAACGGTAAAAGCGCCTCGAATTGCTTCAGAGCGGCTTCACGTTCGGCGGGGTCAGGCGCATTGATCATTGGCAGCGTCAGGAGCAGATCGGTTAAGCCCAAACTGAACTCAGTCAGCAGTGCGCGGGTTGCGGCGGCTTCAACGTCGGGTTGCTCAACGGCGCGCGCCAGATCAACGTGCGCCAGATCGACGTAGCGAAAGCCCAGGCGCGCTACCGTGCCAAGCGCCTGTTCAAGCGTCAAATCACCAAGTCCGCCAGTGTGGCAGGCAATATTCATAAGCCAACTCCGCTGCTCAGTGCTTATTTCCCGGCCAGCGATTCCGCCATTGTTACCAGTTTTTCGACTTCGACCAGACCCAGCTTCCAGAAGTTTGGATCGTTGAGATCGACACCCAGTTTGCTCAGGATCACGTGCGGCCAGTCTGAGCCGCCCGCCTTCAATACGTCGAGATACTTGGGCGCAAACGAAGCGCCTTCCTGCTGATAACGGGCGAACAAGGCCATCACCAGCAGTTCACCAAACGCATAAGCGTACACATAACCCGGCGTATGGATGAAGTGCGGAATGTAGCTCCACCAAATACCGTAATCCTCAGTCAGCGTCACGCTATCGCCAAACATGGCACGCTGTGTGGTCATCCATAGTTCGCTGATACGTTCGCTGCTCAGTTCACCTTCGGCACGGCGCGCGCTATGGATCGCATCTTCATAGCGATTCATGCTAATCTGACGGAAGATCGTCGCAAAGGTGCTTTCGATCTTCTAGGCAACCATCGCCAGACGCGCCTGTGGATCGGGTTCACGCTCCAACAAATCGGTAAAGACGAGCATTTCACCGAAGGTTGAAGCCATTTCCGCTGTCGTGAGCGGCGTGTTCATTTGCAGCATACCCCGTTCACGTGATAAATACTGGTGAATGCCGTGCCCCAGTTCGTGCGCCAGTGTCGAAACATCGCGCGCCGTGCCAACAAAGTTCATCAGAATGTAGGGATGAACTGACGGGACAACACTGGCACTGAATGCCCCACCGCGCTTTCCCGGACGGATAGGGGCATCGATCCAGTTTTTCTCGAAGAACAGACTTGCCACCTCGGCCATGCGCGGATCAAACTTTTCATAGCCGCGCAGCACTGTATCGCGCGCTTCTTCCCAGGTGAAACGCGATGAGGTTTTGGTTGGCAGCGGCGCGTATCGATCATAATCGTACAGCGCATCCAGGCCGAGCAGTTCACGTTTCAAGTTGTAGTAGCGCGCGACGATGTCGTAGCGCGATGTAACCGCATCGACCAGCGATTGGACGGCTGAGTCGGTGGCTTCATTCGACAGGTTACGCGAACTGATCCAGCTTGGATAGTGGCGCAGTGCATCGTTGCTGGCCTTATCTGCCAACAGTGTATTACATACATAGGTCATCGTGCGAAGGTTATTTTTGAGTCCGCCCGTCACAGCGGCAGCGGCAGCTTTGCGATTATCACGATCAGGCGTGTACAGTTCCTTCAAAATAGGTTCAAGCGGCTTCTTTTCGCCCTTGAACTCATAGCGCGCAGCACCTAGCGTCTCATCGAAAAAGCGTTGCCAGGCCGAAGCGCCAGTCACGTCCTTTTCAGTGAGGATTTTTTCTTCGGGTTCGGTCAGCAAGTGTGGACGGTAGCGCAGCGCCGCCTCAAGGTAGTGCTTGTAATGGCTCAGCGTCGGGTCAGCGATTAATTGATTGGCGCGTTCGTCCGGCACAGCAGCCCATTCCAGCTCGAAGAAAACCAGTTTCTGTTGAAGTTTGGAGACGCGCTCCATAATTTTTTGGAGCAGTGCGCCATAGGTGCGTTCGTTGGTATTGGTCGTCCATTGCAGTTGGGCAAAGCTCGCCACTTTGGAGACCTGTTCGTAAATCGCCTCATATTCACCAAGCGCCATCTTTAATCCGTCGGCGCTCAAGCTGGCAATGCGCCCCCGAAACTCCGCGCCAAGTGCATCGGCGCGCGTATCGGCATCATCCATATCGCGCATCAAGGCTGGATCATCAGTCCCGGCGTACAAATCGCCCAGATTCCAGGCGATGTTTTCTGCCCCGGTCAGTTCGGCAACTAGATCGGTCATTGTCTATCCCTTTTAACCTATTCTTTACGTGACTCGGATTATAGAACGCCAGCCTCATCATGCCAAGAGCGCCTTAATAGACCGATACATAGCCGCCGATTCGTGTAAAGTGACAAAAGATCAGCCCCCAAATTTGGGCAGTTTGTCTTATGATGCATCACGCATCATGCTATACTGAGTCTGATTTTCCGAATTACGTGCGGGTGTATTTATGGTTGCACAAACAACACTGGAACTGGCCGGGTCGATTGAAGCGCAAACGGCGCTGGATATTGGGCATCACAACGTCTCCGATTTGCTGGAGAGTTTGAGCAGTGCCGAACGCGCCATGTATGGCATCAAGTACGATCAGCGCGCGCCAGAACAGGTCGCCACCCGCGAAGGCTTGATTATGACTTGGGAACGTCCGGCTGAACCAACGCTCAAGCATATGCGCTACCGTGCCGAACTTGCCCGACAAACGATTCATGTAGTCAGCCCGATGGGTGCTTTCGATTTGGGCGGATTACCCGTTGATTTAGAGCAAATCGTTCAGAATCGCGCGGTTCGGATCGTACCCTATTTTCCATCACACTATGTAGACGGTCTGGTGAGTCAATCGCTGCCCGGCCTGAACGTACAGATGCACCGCTTCGGCTTGCCCGCCCACGTCGCAGAGATCGTTAAGGATAAGCAGCAGTTTCATCTGTTCATGCGCGAACATTTCCCGACGCTGATTCCGCGCTTCGAGGTGTTGAGCGGTGCTGACCTGATCGGTAATGGGTACAGCATGTCGCCCATCGAGATCGTGATGGCGCAGACTGCCGAACTGATCCAGGAAGCCGAAGTACATGGCCTGCGTATGGACGGCTATCGAAACGGCGTGGTACTTCGCAAAATCCTTTCGGATGGTGGCTTTGGGACGTTAATCGTTCGGCAGAAGCTATCCGGGCACGGCTACGAAGTCATTGGCGATCAGCATCTTGAAGACGCCAGCCTGCACGATCTTATGGAGCGCGTCCTGCTACCGGCCACACACTACCTGATGACGCGCCTGCTCGAATTGGACGCCAGCCCCGGCATCTCCTGTAAAGTCGAAAACGGTGAATTGTTCCCGCTTCCGCTCAACAGTCAGATTCAGGACGAGAGCGGCGCAGCAGTCGGCACGAAAACACTGGGCTTGTTTGCCGACGATCATCACGATATTGCCTTCCGCGAACAGCATGAAGATATTATCCAGGCGTTCGCCGCACAAATCTTTGATCGCGTCCTGGCACTCTGCCCGGATCGTGCCAGCGTCAACGCCATGATCAACCTTGATTTTATGGTCACGTCTGACCGGGAACAGAAACTCTACACCCTGGTCAGGAACACGCCCTACCTGTACGAACACTGCTGGCATCTGGTCTGCCAGCGTTATCAGGTGGCCGAAATGAACCCGCGTATGACCAACCTGACCAGCGCCGCGAATGGCGTGATCACGATTCTGAATACGGGGCACGGCATCGAAAGCTACCGCCGTTTGCTGGCCGCCGAAGGTGACCTGGGGCTGGTCAATTACGATAGCAAGATATTGAATTTCCCGGTGGGCATGTCACTGGATGATGTATACAGTGAATTTTTAGATCGTCAATGTCGCCTCACCGCCGAAGGGTACGATGAAGCAGGTGTGATCCTGCGAATGATGCCCAAACTGAAAGACGGCCATCCCGATTGGTCGAAAGGCGCGGGTATCACCATTTATGGCCCGAAGCGCGTCTTTGCGGACATCGAACGGGTGGCCTTGAGCTAATTCGTCGGATTCATTGCCTGAACATTGAAACGTCAGGCTGAGACAATTATTTAGTCTTCGTGTAACATGACAATTTACCGCCATGTTTAGTTTCCATGTACCTCAATCACACCTCACAATCCCTATTTTGAGGCTAATTTGCTGCTGAATCTGATGGCACGGTTTGTGCATAAAGAGTACACAGCATCGCCAACACTACTGTCATAGTTCAGTCAGCAATGCCGCAATCTGCTCTATCATTTTCCGGCACGATTTGCCTTGACCCGCCTGGGATGTATCTGGCTACGCCAGTCTCAACATCGTAAAAAGAACGGAGAACACATGGGCGACCTAATTTGTTTTAGCCACCTTCGCTGGGATTTTGTCTGGCAGCGGCCTCAACATCTATTATCGCGGCTGGCAAAACAGCATCGCGTTTTGTTTGTCGAGGAGCCGATCAGCACAACAGACGCCTATGAACCGCGCCTGGAAGTGATCCCCGGACGGAGCGTGTCGGATGTTACCGTGCTGCGCTTGATTCAACCCGTGCAGGAAAATCGCTGGATTGGACATGGCGATCCGCTCACGCAAGAAACGTACACACGGCTGCTGCAAGATTACCTGCGCGCTGAAGGTTATACCGATCCAATACTATGGATTTATACTCCGATGGCGCTTGATTTCGTGGACGCAACGCCGCACCGCCTGCTGATCGCGGATGTAATGGATCAGCTTTCGGCGTTCAAGGGTGCGCCTACCGAACTGGTGGAGCGCGAGGCCAGATTGTTGACTCAGGCCGATCTGGTCTTTACGGGCGGCGTCAGCTTGTATCGTGCCAAGTTGCCCTTCAATCGGGAGACGTATCTGTTCCCAAGCGGCGTTGAGATCGAACACTTTGCCCAGGCCGCCGACCCGGAGGCGTTCGATATACCCGCCGACTTAGTCGAAATACCGCACCCGATTCTGGGCTATTTCGGCGTCATTGATGAGCGCATGGATTTGACGCTGCTGGCACAGGCGGCCCGGTTGCGCCCGGACTGGCACTTCGTCCTTTTAGGGCCAGTCGTCAAAATCGATCCGGCGGAACTTCCACAGGCGGCTAATCTGCATTACCTGGGCATGAAGTCCTACGAGCAGCTTCCGGCCTATCTGGCGCAGTTCGATGTGGCGCTCATACCGTTTGCGCTCAATGAGGCGACACGTTATCTAAGCCCGACCAAGACGCTTGAATATATGGCCGCACGCAAACCCATCCTCTCCACGCCGATCTTTGATGTGGTGGAGCTGTATGGGGATGTGGTTCGCATCGTGCGTTCGCCCGACGAGTTCGTGCGGCAGGCAGAAGCGGCAATGATCGATACTTCACAGGAGCGCCGTTTGAAAGCAGAAGAACTGCTTGCCCGGCAAACCTGGGACAGCATCGCCCGACAAATGGGACAGTTGATCAATCCGGGGGCAAGCACGCCGCCGCGTAGAGCTGCCGCTGGAAGCCCGGCTTTCAGTGGTGCAGCTTATCACTAAGTGTAGGAACGCATTAGCGTATAGTGCCGAAAAGGGTAAAAAGCAATGGCAAAGAGTGAACAAAAAGCGCACATCGATCAAAAGATTGTCATCCTGGGCGCTGGGCCAACGGGTCTGGGTGCGGCTTACCGCCTTCAAGAACTAGGCTACCGCAACTGGCAGATTTATGATCGTAACAATTACGTCGGCGGGCTGGCGACGAGCTTTCAGGATAGCGCCGGGTTCACCTACGACATTGGCGGTCACGTCATGTTTTCGCATTACAAATATTTCGATGATCTGGTCGATAAACTGCTCGGCACAGAATACACCGAAATTATGCGTGAAGCCTGGGTCTGGATGATGGATCGCTTTGTTCCGTATCCATTTCAGAATAATATTCGCCATTTGCCGCGCGAAGTCGTTTTGGAATGCGTCTCGGGGTTGATCGAGGCGGGTAAATCGCCCGAAAAGATGAAGCAGGCAACGAACTTCAATGACCTGATCGATGCTCAGTTTGGCGCGGGCATTGCCAAATACTTCATGAAGCCCTACAACTTCAAGGTATGGGCACACCCAGTGTCGCATATGAGCCGCGATTGGCTGGGCGAACGCGTGGCGATGCCGAACCTCGATAAGATTCTGAAAAACGTCTTGCTGGAACAGGATGACGTTGCCTGGGGACCGAACAACAAGTTCAAGTACCCGCTGCGCGGCGGAACGGGCGGTTTGTACAGTCCGATGGTTCAATACATCGGCGATCATCTGACGCTCGGCAAAACGGCGGTCAAGGTTGATCAGATCGCCAAGCAGGTTCATTTCAGCGATGGCGATGTGGTGGACTATGATCTCTTGCTGTCAACCATGCCGTTGGACTTGCTCGTTTCCAACCTGAATGAAGCGCCACAGGTCATTCGTCAGGCAACGCGCGGGCTGCACCACTCCAGCGGTTTGATCATCGGTGTCGGGATCAAGCGTCCGTGCCCGTCCGAGAAGTGCTGGTTGTACTTCCCGGAACCAACTGCACCGTTCTACCGAGTGACGTACCTATCGAACTATTCACCGTACATGACACCCGATGCGGACAACAACTTCCTGCTGCTGACCGAGACCAGCTACAGCGAACATAAACCGGAAAATAAAGCTGATATTGTGGATCGCGTTGTACAGGGCTTGCTGAACACCAAGATCATCGAACCCGCCGACCTGGATCGGATCGCCAGCACCTATCTGATCGACGTGGACTACAGCTATCCAGTGCCGACGGTAGATCGTAATCAGGCGCTTGGCACGATCCAACCGTACCTGATGGCGAACGACATTTACAGTCGTGGGCGCTTTGGGGCGTGGGAATACGAGATCGGCAACATGGATCACTCCGTAATGCAAGGCGTCGAGTTGGTCAACCGCTGGCTGCTTGGCGAAGAAGAAGTGACCTGGAAAGACTTTGCCGAAACCGCGAAGGCACAACCGACACTGCACATCGCCCATAGCAGCGAGGGTCACAAAGCACCTACCATTCAATCGATCAGTGGTCATGGGCTGATCAAGGCTGGCATTCAGCCGCTCAATATGAGTCGCAAAGCGGTGACGGCCAGCAAAAACGGCACGAGCGGCAGCCGGGTTTAACCTCAACAACGGCTCAAACAGAATAGCTGCTTGAGCCGTTCCTCTACCAATTGCCTGTTCAGTGGCGTTTCCAGTCTGTCGAGAGCATAATTGCATAAAAATCGGCAATAGAGACGAACCATGAACCGAGAACAGGCACTTGCACTCGTCAACGAATGGACACAATCGCCCCACTTACTCCGCCATATGCTGGCCGTTGAAGCCAGTATGCGCGCCTATGCCCAAAAGTTTGGTGAAGATGTAGAAAAGTGGGGTTTGGCCGGGCTGCTCCACGACTTCGATTATGAAAAATATGGCATGGACGGTCACGTTACGAAGGGTGTGCCGCTGCTGCGCGAAAAAGGCGTCGATGAAGATATTCTGCACACGATCAACGCCCATTATCAATCGGCAACGGGTGTTCAGCCCGAAACGAAAATGGATAACACGTTGATGGCTGTCGATGAACTGACGGGGTTCATCACGGCGGTGGCACTTGTACGGCCTTCCAAGAGCGTGACCGATGTTGAACTGTCTTCCGTCAAAAAGAAATGGAAAGCCAAAGAGTTCGCTGCGCCCGTAGATCGCGCGGAGATCGAACATTATGCGGCGGTGATAGGCGTTACGCTCGATGAGCATATCATGCTGGTGCTGAACGCGATGAAGGGCATTCACGAGGCACTGGAACTATAGCTTCCACGAAATGCGATTGACGCAGGCGCAACGAGATCAAATCATCGCTCATGCCATAAGCGGTTTGCCGAATGAGGTATGCGGCGTGATCGGTGGTTGGGACGGCACGGCACAAGTTGTGATTTCCGTCCCGAATATCGCCAGTACGCCGCGCAATCGCTATCTGCTCGATCCGAAGGCGTTTATCGCAGCCTACCGGCAGATCGAAAAGAGCGGCGGTGAACTGATCGGAATTTATCACTCACATCCGGCAGGCGAACCCATTCCCTCCACAACCGATATTGCGGAGGTGACGTGGCCGGACGCCGTTTATCTGATCGTTGGCTTCGTGGCTGGTGAGGCACATTTGGCCGCGTGGTCACTGCGCGGCGGCAAAGCAAAAGCCATTGAGTTACAGTGAAACAAGGTTGTTCCTTATGGCAAAATCAGCACTTTGCCTTTTGTCTGGCGCGCTTCCATATAACGCTGTGCCGAGGCCGCGTCCGCCAACGAGAACGTCTTATCAATGCGGACGTTCAGTTCCCCGGCGGCGATCCAGCTGAACAGATCACCTGAGCGCCAGCTGAGTTCCTCTTGTGTCAAAAGATAGGATCCCAATGTTGGCCGTGTCAGGAACAACGATCCCTTCTGATTGAGCAGTTGTGGACTGATCGGCTCGACTGGCCCGCTGGCCTGCCCGTACAACACCATGTAACCACGCGGCTTGAGTATGTTTAACCCTTTGAGGAACGTCGTTTTACCCACCGAGTCATAAACAACGTCGATGCCTTTGCCGCCCATTAACCGCCGTGTTTCCGTCTCAAAATCTTCTGCCGAATACAAAATCACGTGGTCGGCACCGGCGTCGCGGGCAAACTGCGCCTTTTCCTCGGTGGAGACGGTGGCGATCACTTGCGCGCCGATCCGTTTGGCGATCTGTACCAGCAGCAGTCCAACACCGCCTGCCGCTGCATGGACGAGCGCCGTTTCACCCGCTTTGAGTGGATACGTCGAATAAGCCAGATAGTGCGCTGTCATGCCTTGCAACAGCACCGCGGCGGCCTGTTCGGAAGTTACCGAAGTGGGCAGCCGAACGAGCTTGGCTGCCGGAGCAATTGCGTAATCCGCGTAGCCACCAGCGCCGCTGGCCGTGCCCACCCGCTCCCCCACCCGGAATTCGCTAACGCCTTCGCCCAGCGCATCCACAGTACCCGCAAATTCGCCGCCGAGTGTAAAGGGCAGCGGTGCGCCGTACTGCCCTTTGCGCTGATACACTTCGACAAAGTTAAGCCCTGTCGCTTCCACTTTGACGCGCACTTCCCCGGCTTTGGGCTGCGGGATCGGCATATCATCCAGAATCAATTTATCGGCCTCGCCAAACTCATGAACTCGAATAGCACGCACGGAGTCACTCCTATCGGTTGCAAGAAAATTCATTAACGCTAGATGATACTCGTACATGTTGATCTTACCGCGTCCGACGTTCGCCTGACGCTGTTGGATAATCGGAACGCATCGTGTACAATGTCCCTCCGTGTTTTTCGGCGGCATCGCCGTCACCACATCTTATCGTTCCTGGCCTTTTGAGGAGTTTTCATGAGCGTTGAACACGACGTTGCCGAGTTGAATCTTGCGCCCGGTGGGCGTTATCGCATCGAATGGGCTGAGCAGGAAATGCCCGTCCTTCGCCAAATCCGTGAGCGGTTCGCCAAAGAGAAGCCACTGAAGGGCTTACGCATTTCGGCCTGTTTGCATGTCACCACCGAAACGGCCAACCTGGTTCGCACCCTGCAAGCGGGCGGCGCGGACGTGGTGTTGTGCGCTTCCAACCCGCTCAGCACGCAGGACGATGTGGCGGCTTCACTGGTCGCACACGATGAAATCCCGGTCTACGCGATCAAGGGCGAAGACAACGCTACCTACTACGAACACATCCGCAAGACGCTCGATCATCAGCCGCATCAAACGATGGATGATGGCGCTGATCTGGTGAGCGAAATCCACAAGAATCGGCGTGAACTTCTCGAAACGATGCGCGGCGGCACCGAAGAAACGACGACGGGCGTCATTCGTTTGCGCGCGATGGCGGCTGACGGCGCGTTGATGTTCCCGGTAGTGGCCGTCAACGACAGCAATACCAAGCATATGTTCGATAATCGCTACGGCACGGGGCAATCGACCATTGACGGTATCGTGCGTGCCACGAACATTCTGCTGGCGGGTCGTACCTTTGTGGTAGGCGGCTACGGTTGGTGCAGTCGCGGAATCGCCAGCCGTGCGCGCGGTATGGGCGCTCACGTCGTCGTGACCGAAGTTGATCCGTTGAAGGCGCTCGAAGCGGTCATGGACGGCTTCATGGTCATGCCGATGATTGAAGCGGCGCGTGTCGGTGATATTTTCGTCACAGCGACAGGTGATATTAATGTGCTTGATCGGCAGCACTTCGAGGTGATGAAGCACGGCGCAATGCTTGCCAACTCGGGGCATTTCAACGTTGAGATCAACCTGCCCGCGCTGGAAGAACTCTCCAATCATCAGCCGCCGCGCTTGGTACGTCCGTTCGTACAGTCCTACTCGCTGTCCGATGGCCGCACGATCAACGTCTTGGGCGAAGGCCGCCTGATCAACCTGAGCGCCGCCGAAGGCCACCCGGCCAGCGTCATGGATATGAGCTTTGCTAACCAGGCATTGGGCGCGGAGTTCATGGCGAAGAATTCTGATACACTCGAAAACAAAGTCTATTCACTGCCAGTCGATATCGATCAGGAAATCGCGCGGCTCAAGCTGGAGGCGCTCGGCATCAAGATCGATCAACTGACTGATCAACAAAACCACTACCTGAACCAGTGGCAGGAAGGGACCTGATCTAACCCTGTCGGCGTGCCAAAGCCGCTCTACGCTCCACGATGCTGTTTTCATAGAAGCGGTTTGGCACGATTTTTTTCCAGTTCGATGAGGAGAAGTTTTATGAAACAACGTATGGCTTTAGTGGTTGCCCTGTTGGTGCTTGGCCTGAGTGGGTTCGTGGGGCGCGCTTCGGCGCAAACTCCGACAGGCGGCAAGCTGCGTTTTGTTCACGCATTGCCCGGCGCACCTGCTGTTGATGTCTTTGTCGATAATTTGCTGGCTGCGCGCAATCTCGATTATGCCAGCGCCACACGCTATCTGAACGTCAAGCTGGGTGATCACATCATCGCCGTGACACCTGTCGGGACGGGCGCACAACCGAGCGGCACGCCGCTGCTCAACGCCAAAGTGACCGTCTCCACCGATAAACTGGCACAGCTTGTCGTGATCGAAGGCACACCCGACAAACCCGAAGCAGGCGTTTTTGACCAGGATTTGGGGCCAGTCGCGCCCGGCAATACGCGCCTGACCGCCGTTCACGCCATTAAGGACGCACCCGCCGTCGATATTTTGCGCGCCGATGGCAGCCCCTTGATTCAGGGACTTAAGTACGGTGAAGGTTACGGCGCGTTTGATATTCCGGCCAGTTCCGCCGATATTGCGGTGGTTCCGGCAGGCGGCACGGTGAGCGGCGCTGTCCTGACGGCGAGTGGCGTTGGACTAGTAGCGGGCACGCACAATACGATTGTGGCGCTCGGCACCGTCGAAGGCAAAGTCAAGCCATCCTACCTGCTGCTGACCACGCCAACCGACTCAAATGCGGGCGGTGATGGTTTGCTGCGCTTTGTGAACGCGGTCAACGATCCAAAAGGGATCGATGTATACGCGGATGGCAAGCTGCTTATCCCGAATCTGGCGTTTGGCAAGGCGACGGAACACATCGCGTTTCCAATCACCACCGGCGAACTCACCCTGATGCAAGCCGGTGATGCACCTACGGCTCAACCGCTCGGCACGCAAAAGCTGACAATCGACGGCGCGAAGGTGAAGGCGCAAACGGTCATCATCGCCAAAGATGCCAGCGGCGCGTACACACTGCAACCGTTCACCGATGAAATTTCCAAGAGCGATCCGGCAAAAGCGCGCCTGAACATCATCAATGCCCTTGCTGGCACGGCCAATGTGACATTGAACGGTAAAGCGTTGACTGCCGAAACGGGCAAGCAAGCACCGCTCGTTGAATTGGCACCCGGTGCATATCCATTGGAAGCGACAGTTGATACCGTCAAAGCCAGCATTAAAGGTATCGTGACCGTCAATGGCGGCACGATCAACGATCTGGTGCTGGTGGGCGATCAATCCGGTTCGACGCTGGTGGTTGCCACAACGGGTATCAGTGAGCAGCCGGGCAGTGTCCCGGTCAATAGCACTGTCGTTTCGGCCAAGCCGACACAGCCCGCCGGGGTAGCCGCCGCGCCAACGGTGGCCGCGCCCGCCGCTACACAACCTGCATCCGCTGCGACGGAAGCACCAACCCTTGTCCCGACGCAGCCCAAGCCAACGGTTGCGGTAGGCGTAACGGGCACGGTCAACACCAACCCGAATACGAATCTCAAGATTCGGGAACTGCCGCGTGTCGATGCGCGTACATTGGCGCTCATGCCCAGCCAAACGGTTGTGACAGTCACAGGGGTTCGCGGCCCGGCGGCCAAGCCATTGACGCCTATCCCAACGGGTACAAAAGTTCCGGCGGGCACAAAGACAGCAACGCCGACACTCGTTGCCAATGCCCGTACTGAAGTCTGGGTATTCATTTCGTGGCAAACACCCGATGGCGGCACCGTGACCGGCTGGGTCATTTCGGCTTACCTCGATCTGCTCATCAACGGCAAACCGATTGCGGGTACAAACGTGGATGCGGTGCTGGCCTTGAAGCAAGTGCCCGAAGATACCCCCGGCGAAGTTACCAACAGCAGCATCACCCCGGTTGCAGGCGAGTCGAATCGCATCCTCGGCACGGTCAAGACGAATGCTGGCACGAACGCACAGCTTCGCCGCACGCCCAGTATCGACGGCGAGTCGCTGGCACTCGTCCCGGCAGAGGGTCAGGTTATCGTGGTTTCGCGCACGGAAGTAAAGCTGACCGGATTAGTTGGCGAACCCAAGAGTCCGACGTGGTACTTCGTCGAGTTCGACTCGGCGGGCAGTGCCGTTTTTGGCTGGATGTCGGCAGATTTCTTGCAGCTTTCGCGCCGCAATAAACCCGTCGATGTGAAGGAAGTCCCGGTAGCGACGGAGATCACACGTGGCTATGTTCAGGGAAATGTGACCGCCGTTCAGCCGGGCGCAAAGCCGGGCATCGTCGCGTCGATCATCAATGTGAACAGCGGGGCGAACCTGCAACTGCGCCGCGATCCGAACGTCAATGCCGAATCGCTGGCGCTCATTCCGCCCGAAGCACAACTTGAAGTGGTGGGGCGCGATGGCAGCGGCACCTGGATTCAAGTGACCTATAACGGTCAAACCGGGTGGGTTAACGGCGCGTTCGTGAAGATCACCAAGAACGGCAAGAAAGTGCCGATCAGCGACATCAAGATTACGACGAACGAGAAAGATACGTTCGGCACACAAACGGCCACGCCAACCGCCCCGGCCACAGCCACCCGCTCGGCGGGCTAATCAATTTATAGGACGGTTGACCCTCCTCTCGGCAGGAGGGAAACCGTCCTTCAATACCCGATCAAGAAGAGTAGGTGTTTGTTCGCCTGCGTAGGCTCGGATGATTTGCTCCTTTGGAATCCCTGCTTCAAGCAAGGCATTGTATAATGGCTTATCTGTTAAATCAGTATCAATGACAACATTTGCCTTGTCGTTTTCAATGTGTGCCGCAAGGATAGTCAGCGAGTCTTGCGGGTTATCCGTTGGAATGATCAGCACAGCATACATTTGATGCGCGTCATCTTTCAGTAAATAAGCTTTAGAGTCAGCTTGATCCCAAGCATAACTGGCGATTTCGCGTTCAACAATCGCGGTCAGGTCTGTTATTCGTTCCATCGTAGAATAATCTCCTGTAACTCATCAAAGATGAGGAACTTAATGTGTAGGTCTCCTAAAACAGCGCCAAACACAGTCTCTAATTGGTTATCCATTCTACTCGGAATTGCCAAATATAGCGGCGTCATGTCCTTTTGAAGTCTCAACATCGTTTGATAGGTAACATATTGACCGAGCGCACGATATTGTTCGTCAGTATCTTTGGGATCAGAAAAGCATTTTACCTCTACATATATTTTCCGATTGGCTTGTACTGCCGAAATATCAATAAACGCAATTCGACGTGCGACACGACAACGATGTGAATTTGGACTCACAAGCCAACCGGTGGTTTGGAGCGCATGAACAACTTGAGTGTGACATTGATCCAGTGAGGGCACTATTCCTCTTTTCAGATTACAACTCGAAATGGCTGATTTTATCGCTTCAATGACTAATTCCCCCTGTCCTTTGCCAACCATGCGCTACAATAGCCACGTCTTTGAATGAGGAGGGGTGATGAGTCGCCAATTGCTACGTTTTTCCTGTGTGATGATCGTGCTTGGGCTGCTGGCCGCCTGCCAGACGCCGCGCCCAACGGCCACTGCGCTCCCAACGCGCACTGTGACCGCGCGCCCGCCGACTCTCACGCCCCGGCCAACACTCCCCCCCGCGCCGAACACGTCCGCTAATGATCCAACGAGCAGCGCCTCGATCCGACTGCTGAACGCGATCAACGCGCCGTTAGATATTTATCTGGAAGGCGGCCTGATCGCGTCTGGTCTGGGCTTCGGTATCCCGACGGGCACGCTCACACCATCTGCCGGGCAATATACCTTGCGCGTATTCACGGCGGGCAGCAACTTTTCGGACACAACGCCGCTGCTCAACCAATCGATCACCCTCACCAAAGACCAATCAGTGGTGATCGTACTGACCGGAACGCCTGCGAAACCCGCCTTCAATCTGTTCGACACGAATACCGCGCCAGTGGCCGCCGGACAAGTGCGCCTGACGCTGATTCATTTGCTGGCCGACACCAAAGCGATCACCGTTAGCAGCGATGCCCAGACATTGGCAACAATGGGCGGCTTTGGAAAAACGACGGATGCGAATGGCGTCTCACTCAATACCGTCTCACTTAAGTTTGAGGCCGATGGTAAAACGCTGCTGACGCAACCCGTCGGTTTTGCGGATCGACAAGCCTATCTTTTGTTTCTGATCGGCACACCGGATGCACCGAAAGCCGTCATTTTTGGCGATCAAACGCGCCGCGAGTCGCAAGTGCGCGCCGTAAACGTGAGCGACAAGATTGGCGCAGTCGATATTGTGTTGGGCGATCAGGCGGTAGCGAAAGGGCTGGCTTTCGGCAAGAGTGGGACGTGGCTGCATTTGCGTTCGGGCAACTATGATCTGAAAGTGTTCAAGGCGGGTGCGCCCAGCGATGCCAAGCCACTTTACACATCACAAATCGCGCTGCCTGCGGATGCACCCGTTGATGTGATCCTGTACGGTGCCCCCGACGCCTTGCAGCATCGGCTGGTCACCGAAGACTTATCGCCGACTGAGGCCGATTACGTGCGGATGATCGTTTTCAACACGATCAGCGACGCGAATATGCTGCAATCGATCCGATCCGGGCTGGTGATCGATAGTTTCTCGATGGTTCGTTATGGCGAAAACAGCCCAACCGTGTCGATGCACGCCGGGTTCGCAGAAATGGCCTTTCGCTCCGATGATCTGGGTACGCCGCGCGTCCTTGAAAATAAACTACCGCTTGACCTGAAAGCAGGCACAGCCTATATCTATTTCGTGACCGGTACCTCACGCGCTACCGAGGCCGTGTTAATTAGTACCGACGTGGGAACGGTGGCCGCCGCCCCTACTGCTACCGTGACGAATATGCCGCTGCTACGCGCCAGGGTGATCAACGCAATGGCCGAAGATGTGAACATTGATGTCACAATTAATGGTAAGGCCTTGTTCAGCGGTGTTCGGCAGGGGCGCGGCACGAATGCGATCACGCTGCCGCCGCAAGTCGCCACGCTCAAACTATCGATCAGCGGAAGCACTGACGCGCTGATCGAAATCCCGATGAACGCCAGCGGTAATCAGCAGTTGATGTTGATCGCGGTAGGCACCTCCAAAAGTGCGCGCCTGTTACAGGTCATCGAGAACACCCAACCCACCACGACAGGTTCAGTGGTTCGTGTGATTCAGGGCGCACCCGATGCGCCCCGTTTGCGTGCGGACACGATTATCGCTTTGAGCACACCTGTCAGCGGCAGCAGCATCGACAGATCGGCGGCCACGCAGCCACCATCAAAGGGTGTCGAACTCGTGCCCTTCCTCGATTTCAGCAACGTCTCACAAGCGCGCGTGCTGTCGCCGGGGATATACACATTCGTATTTCATAGCGCCATCGACTCCAGCCTGCTTGGGACACTGCCCAATGTGACGATTGAAGGTGACAAGCGATATGATCTGGTTTTACTGCCCGGCAAGGACAAAACCGTGAGTCCAGTCGTCATCGTCAGCAGTGATCCGACACAATAATGTCACAAGACGCTATAATCGCCGCGTTCTAAGGGGAATTGAGACACATTGCAAGCACTCATCACAGGCGCGGGCGGATTTGTTGGCGGCCATTTACTAAATTTTTTGCGCGACAGCACCGATTGGGCGCTGCATGGTACGTTGGTGGGCGATTTTGAACGGCGTCCAGCCTTAACGGCGCTATGTGACAACCTGCATGTTCTCGATTTGCGCGATCCCGCCGCTGTGCAAAAGCTGCTTTCAGACATTCGCCCGGATCGGATTTTTCATCTGGCGGGGCAGGCGTTTGTGCCGCGCTCCTTTGAAGACCCCTGGGAGACGCTCGAAAATAACATTCGCGGCGAACTGAATCTGCTGCAAGCCATTCACGATCTGAAGCTATCCACGCGAATTTTGATCGTCGGCTCAGCCGAAATCTACGGTGCAGTTCGCGCCGAAAATTTGCCGATCACGGAACTGACGCCGTTTTCACCGTCCAGCCCGTACAGCGTCAGCAAGATCGCACAGGATATGCTGGCGCTGCAATACTTTCTGTCCTATGGCCTGTTCACCGTGCGGACACGTCCGTTTAACCATATCGGGCCGGGGCAAAATGATCGATTCGCCGTATCGTCGTTTGCATCGCAGGTGGCACGGATCGAACTCGGTCAGGTTGAACCCGTTGTATACGTCGGCAATCTGAGTGCCGAACGCGATTTCACCGATGTGCGCGATATTGTGCGTGCTTACTATCTGGCAATTGAACAGGGCGAAGCAGGCGCGGTGTACAATGTATGCAGCGGCGTCGCTAACAGTATGCAAATGGTGCTGGATCGACTGATCGCGCTGAGCAGCCATCCGATCACGGTCACGGTTTCGCCTGAACGGTTTCGCCCGGTTGAGATTCCGCGATTAGTGGGGGATTATTCCCGGCTTCGCGGACAAACGGGCTGGCAGCCGCAGATCAGCCTTGACCAGACCCTTCATGACGTGCTGACCGACTGGCGACAGCGGCTCAGTGCCACGCTTTCTACCTGACCATTGAGGAATTCTAATGTCTAAACGTGCGCTCATCACCGGGATCACCGGGCAAGACGGTTCGTATTTAGCCGAACTGTTGTTAGAAAAAGGCTACGAAGTTTTTGGACTCATTCGACGCGCCAGCACCGAAAACTTTAGCCGTATCCAGCATATCCAGGAACGAATCAGCCTGATCCCCGGTGATCTGCTCGATCAAACGTCACTGACTTCGGCATTGCAGGAAAGCCAGCCCGACGAAGTATATAACCTGGCCGCGCAAAGTTTCGTCCCAACCTCGTGGGGGCAGCCTGTCTTTACAGGCGATGTGACCGGGCTTGGCGTTACACGTATGTTGGATGCGGTTCGCCATGTGAACCCAAAGATTCGCTTTTATCAGGCCAGTTCCAGCGAAATGTTCGGCAAGGTGCAGGAAGTGCCGCAGCGCGAAAAGACGCCGTTCTATCCGCGCAGCCCGTATGGGGTAGCAAAGGTCTACGGCCACTGGATCACGATTAATTACCGCGAAAGCTACAATTTGCACGCAACCAGCGGCATTCTGTTCAATCACGGTTCGCCGCGACGTGGCCTGGAGTTTGTCGAACGTAAAGTCGCCTATGGCGTGGCGCGGATCAAGCTGGGCATGGCGAAGGAACTGCGGCTTGGCAATCTGGAAGCACAGCGCGATTTTGGCTTCGCAGGCGATTATGTGCGTGCCATGTGGATGATGCTCCAACAGGACACGCCCGACGATTTTGTAATCGCTACGGGTGAGACGCATACCATTCAGGAACTGGTTGAAACGGCATTCGGTCATGTCAACCTGGATTGGCACGATTTCGTGGTGCAAGACCCACGCTTCTACCGTCCGGCGGAGGTTGATTTGTTGATCGGCGATCCGTCCAAAGCGGGTGAAAAATTGGGATGGGAACCCGCTGTGGCCTTCAAAGAATTAATCCACATGATCGTTGATGCCGATTTGGAACTGCTGAGCAGTGGCAAGATCGCGCGCTGACAACAATAAATACCCGTCTATGCTGATCGATACCCACTGCCATCTGAATTTCAACGCCTATGATGAAGACCGCGCTGCCGTGATCGCGCGCGCGGCAGAGTCGGGCGTGACACGAATCATCAACCCGGCGACTGATCTGGAAACGGGTGCGGCAGCGATTGCACTGGCTGTTCAGTATCCGGGGATTTACGCGGCAGTGGGCATTCACCCGAACAGCACCGCGAACTTTCAACCCGCCGATCTGGACGCGATTGAGCAACAGGCGCGTTCATCAAAAGTCGTGGCGATTGGCGAGATCGGGATCGATTATCACTGGGATGACAGCCCCAAAGATGTTCAGCGCCGCGCTTTCGAGTCGCAGTTAAGTTTGGCGGCGCGGCTGGAACTGCCCGTGATCATTCACAACCGCGAGGCCAGCGAGGACGTAATCGCCGTGCTGCGCGATTGGATTCCGACGCTGCCCGCTTCGCTGCGAGATCGTCCGGGCGTGCTGCATTCGTTCAGCGCGCCATCGCGTACTGCTGAGCAAGCACTGAGCATGGGCTTTTACCTGGGCTTCACTGGCCCGATCACCTACAAAAACGCCGATGATCTGCGTTCAATCGCGGCGCGCGTCCCGGCGGATCGGCTGCTTGTCGAGACAGACGGGCCATTCCTGACCCCGCAAGCCTATCGCGGCAAACGCAACGAACCCGCCTATGTGCGCTTTGTGGCGGAACGATTGGCAGGGTTGCGTGTCATCGATCAAGCGACCTTAGACGCGCAGACAACTGCCAACGCGGAACGCTTGTTTAAGCTGCCACCTGTAGATTAGCAAGCTCCAGGATATATCATCCGAAGACGTTAAAATGGCCTTAGCCATGCCTCATTCCCATTGTAGATTTGATATTCCGAGGTTGACCAAAGGGACTACAAAGAACCCCTAATATCAAGTAGGGATTCGAGTTTAACTATTTTTTTTGGATTATCCCTTCACGACAGGCTGTGCGCTGGGAACTTGCTATCAAGATATAATCCCCAACATTCGAAGTCGGTGAAAGGTTCGGTATGATCGTTATCCCTGATGAACGCCTTGTCGAGTCACCCTACATCGAGTGGGTCGCACATAGATATACTGTTGCGGATGGTCTCGAAATGCGTCCCGCAGAATATAACTGGCATCTCATCTTCACGCGATATGCGGATGTTCTGCGAATCTTGGTCGTCGGTGCATTAGAGGAAGCGAGACCACTCAGTTATGTTGCGGGTGCAGAGACCTTGTGGATACGTTTCAAAGTCGGGACGTATATGCCTCATCTGCCCGCGCCAGCCACCCTCAACTGGGAGATAGACCTGCCCAAAGGCAGCGGCGACAATTTCTGGTTGAAGGATAAGGTTTGGGAAATCCCCAGCTTCGAAAACGC